>JBKPRL010000262.1:0-6391 GCA_046734535.1 bacterium
GCGCTGGCCCGCAGCTTCGCCGCTTCCGCCTCCGCCGACTCTCGTGACGCCTGCACGGTCTTCTCCAGATCGGACCGTGTCTGACGCGCCGCGTCAGCGGCCTTCTGCTCAGCTTCACGTGCCCGACTCGTCAACCTGGCCAGGTTCTCCGTTGCAGTGGTCATACTGTCCTCCCATCAGGGCTTGTAGGAGTGATCGCTCACCTGGAGCATCCACCTCGCTGCCGACCATCGCACCCGGGAATCTCCCCAGTACCTCCCTGGTGCACCGGGCCATCACGCGCCCAGCTCTGCGATAGCGGAATCGCCGCCCGGATCTTCGTGTTCACATCTGGACTCGGTGCCGCGATCGTCACGGCCGCCCACGGCGTTGCTGTCGCGTCCGCGCCGACGCGGACGTGCTCGCGCTCGTCGGACCGTCAAGGCGCCCGTTCGGCCAGCCCTGTTGCCACCACCGAGGGCACGTCGTCGGCCGGCGCCACCTCGATGGCCGGCGGTCGTGGTCGGACCATCGCGGCGGCGTAGGCGGCCCGCGCGTCGAGGGTCTCGGCGGCGAGAAGCGCTGAGGCCAGGCTGTCGAGCTGACCGCGGTGGTCGGTGAGCAGGGCGGTCACGGCGCGGTGCGCGCCTTCGATGAGGCGCTGCACCTCCTGGTCGATGACGGCCTGCGTCTCCGGTGCGGTCTCGTTCGCACCGGGGAAGCGCTCGGCGTCGTCGCGCGGCAGCAGCGCGATCGGGCCCAGCCGCTCACTCATGCCCCAGTGCCCGACCATGCGCCGCGCGATTCGGGTGAGCTGCTCGATGTCCGACTCCGCGCCGGTGGTGATGGTGCCGTAGACGACCTCCTCGGCGACCCGCCCGCCGAGCGCGACCTTGATCTGGGCCTCGAGCTCCTCGCGCGTGTAGGACACCCGGTCGACGTCGGGCGTCGACAGGGTGACGCCGAGCGCCATGCCGCGGGGGATGATCGTCACCTGACGGACGGGGTCCGCGTCGGGCGTCAACATGCCGACCAGCGCGTGCCCCGACTCGTGGTAGGCGGTGCGTTCGCGGTCGCGTGGGAGCAGCACGATCCCACGCGGCGCGCCGAGGACGATCTTGTCCAGCGAGCCGGTGAAGTCGGCCATGTAGACCTTGTCGTGACCAAGGCGGGCGGCCAGCAGCGCGGCTTCGTTGGCGAGGTTGGCGAGATCGGCGCCGACCATGCCGGGCGTCGACGCGGCGAGCGTGTCGAGGTCGACATCGTCGGCGAGGGGGAGTGCTCGTGTGTGGACATCGAGGATGCGGCGTCGCCCGGCGCGGTCGGGTGGTTGGACCGCGACGCGGCGATCGAAGCGTCCCGGGCGTAGCAGCGCGGCGTCGAGGACCTCCGGCCGGTTCGTGGCGCCGAGCACGACGACGGCCTGGTTCGACTCGAAGCCGTCCATCTCGGTCAGGATCTGGTCGAGGGTCTGCTCACGTTCGTCGTTGGCGCCGCTCAGCGCCGACACGCCTTGGCGGGAGCGCCCGATGGCGTCCAGCTCGTCGATGAAGATGATCGAAGGCGCCGCTTCCTTGGCCTTGCTGAACAGGTCACGGACCCGTGATGCACCGACCCCCACGATCGCCTCGATGAACTCCGACGCCGCGATCGAGAAGTACGCCGCGTGCGCCTCGCCGGCGACCGCGCGGGCGAGCAAGGTCTTGCCGGTGCCCGGCGGTCCGTACAGCAGCACGCCGTGGGGGATGCGGCCCCCCAGCTTCACGTACCGCTCGGGCGTCCGAAGGAAGTCGACGATCTCCGCCAGCTCGGCCTTCGCCTCGTCGATCCCAGCGACGTCCGCGAAGGTCACCGTGATCTTCTGCGGATCGACGCGCCGGGCCTGCGAGCGACCGAAGCTGCCGAGGAAGCCGGATCCCCCGGCGCGTGCCGCCCGCCGTCCGAGGACGACGAACAAGGCGACGAGCAACAGCGTCGGCCCGAAGCCGAGCAGAACATCGGCGATCAGCGACCGCCCCGGTGTCGGCGACTGGGCGTTCACCTCGACGTCGTTGGACCGCAGGAGGTTCGTCAGGCTCGTGCTGTCCCAGAACGAAGGCACCTCCGTCGAGAACAGCGTCGTGCGCTTCGCCGACTGGTCGTTCGGCGGGTACTGCACCTCGTGCTTGAACGTGCCCTGGATCGAGTCGCCCTTCGAGCTGATCGAATCGACCTCGCCTGCGGTCACCTGCGAGAGGAAGTACGGGCTGAACGGCACCTCCACTCGCGGTCTGGCCGCCGGCCGAGAGACCAGCATCAAGAGGACGTTCACCGCGAGCAGCGCCACGACGAACACCCAGAAACCCCGCCGGCGATGCGGAGCCGGGCCCCGCTGGGGTTCCGGTGCGCCGCGACCGTCAGGCGCCGGGGTGACGCCCCACCCACCCGGATCACGGATCGGTGGCGGCGGCGGCACGCCCGGACCTGACGGCGCCTCGCGGGCCCGCTCCGTCGTCGTCTCGGCGGCCGGCCGTGTCACTCGGTCACTGCGGCTGTCCATGTGAGCTCCTGAGCCATCTGCGGTGGGACGACGAGCCGGCCCACATCGCGGGCGAGGCCCAGATCCTCGCGCCCCGGCGAGTGGTCGCTCGCGAGCCACCAGTGCCCTCGCCGATCTCGCCGGGCGCAGCGCCGCCGCCGGGACCGACCTGGCGCGCGGCGCCGAACGGCGCCCGCACGACCAGGGAGAAACCCGGGTGCGATAGCACCTGGCGCCGAGCAACCTAGGAGTCGCCCAGCAGCATCCATCGAGCTGACCGCGAAAGCCGCCAGCGTGACGACGGCGTCCACCGAAGGGCTCCCCGTGTGAAGGAGACAGGAGATGAGCACCACTGACGTTGGCCCGGGCGAGAGCACCCAGAGCACCCCCGTCGGGGACCTGAAGCTCGAGGCCGTGGTCATCCCGGTGTCGGATGTCGACCGCTCCAAGGCGTTCTACGCCGGCCTCGGCTGGCGGATGGACGCCGACTTCGGGTTCGACAACGGTTTTCGAGTCGTCCAGCTCACGCCCCCGGGATCGGGGGCATCGGTCCAGTTCGGCACGAACATCTCCACCGCGGCGCCCGGCAGCGCACAAGGCTTGTACCTGGTCGTCGCCGACATCGACGCCGCTCGTGAAGCGCTGGCCGCCCGCGGCGCGTCGGTCTCCGAGGTCTTCCATCCCCGCGCGCCGGGAGCTCAGTTCGAGCCGGCCAGTGCGGACAGCCGCGCCGCCGGGGCGGACGAGCACCACGCGAGCTACGGGTCCTTCGCAACCCTCCACGACCCCGACGGCAACACCTGGCTGCTCCAGGAGATCACCACCCGGCTGCCCGGCCGGGTCGACGACCAGACGACGTCGTACACGTCCGTGGCCGACCTCTCCAGCGCGATGCGACGGGCATCGATCGCTCACGGCGCGCATGAGGCCCGGATCGGCCACGCCGACGCGAACTGGCCCGACTGGTACGCGGCCTACATGGTCGCCGAGCACGCCGGCGCGCCGCTGCCGGAGTGAGCACACAGCACAAAGGAGCGACATGTCCACGATCAAGATGCACGCGACAACGATCGCCACGCCGGAGCAGTACACCGCCGGGCTCACCGACTTCGGTCCCGGCCGGTCGAAGATCTTCGGCAACAGCGCCGACAGCTATCTGAAGGTGCACGACAAGGAGGAAGGTCGCGCTGACGTCACCGAGGGCTCCGGTGGCGTCTGGGAGCGGCTGCGGTACGACTGGTCCGACCCCAACCGCGTCGTCGCCACGACGATCGACTCGAACGCGTGGGGTGGCAAGTCGGGCCACACGTACACCTACACCCGCGGCGCGAACGGCAAGACGGACGTCGACTACGTCGTGGTGCGGCAGGGGAAGAACCTCAAGGGACGGTTCCTCGGGCTCGTCCTCGGGAGCGTTGGCAAGAGCCGGCTGGTGAAGGCCTTCAACAACAGCGTCAAGGCGATCGAGGCACGGGACTACCCGTCGTCGACGTCGCAGCAATGAGACTCCTGCGTGGAATCGGCGCCCGCGCGCTGGCCGGACGCTCGGCGACGATCTCTCCGCGCACCTCGTCTACGGCACAGTGGTGAGCACGGTCTTCGCCGGCCTCACGAGGAAGAGCCCCTGAGCACCGCGCGATCCCCGAAGGGAGTTGTCATGACGTCCTCGTGGACCACCGCGATCGAGCCGCAGCTCCGCGCCATCGACGGCCTGACGATCCGGTACGCCACCAACGCCGAGTCGATCTCGCGCCCCCGCTCGTGAGCACCCCGATCACACCGGCGGTGTGGACGTTCGAGACCATCACCGTGCACGCGGACGGCCCGGTCCTCGTAGCCGAGATGCTCGCTCCACCCATGAACCTCCTCGGCCCGGAGCTGGTCCGTGACCTCGTGTCCGTGATCCAGCGAGCCGAGGCGGACGACGTCTACTCCGTCTTGGTCTTGAAGAGCGGCGACCCTGACTACTTCATCTCGCACGTCGATCTGACGCGGATCCCCGAGTACCGGAACGAGGCCGCGAAGCTGACCGGCGTAGCGTCGATCGCGCTCCTGTTCCGCCACGTGAGCGCGAGCCGGCTCGTCACCATCGCCCAGATCGAGGGCCGTGTTCGCTCGGCGGGCAGCGAGCTCGTGCTGGCGTGCGACATGCGCTTCGCGGCGCGGGAGTCGGCGGTGTTCGCCCAGTTCGAGTCGGCCTTCGGCCAGATCCCGGGCGGCGGCGCCACCCAGTACCTCACGCGGCTCATGGGGCGGGCACGCGCGCTCGAGGTGCTGCTGAGCGCCGACGACTACGACGCCGATCTCGCGGAGCGCTACGGCTGGATCAATCGGGCGTTGCCTGTCAGCGAGCTCGACGGCTTCGTGAGCGCGATGGCCCATCGCATCGCGAGGTTCCCTGCCGCCGGTCGGGCCGCGATCAAGGACCGGGTCAACGCGATCACACTGGCGCCGACCGAGGACTTCCGTCGCGACTCCGACCTCTTCGCCGAGGAGGTGCAGAACCCGGAGACGCAGCGGCGGTACCAGAACGCGCTCAGCCGCGGCCTCCAGAACCGCGATGCCGAGCTGCAGCTCGCCGAGATGTTGAACGGCATTGGCGACGCCGTCGGCTGAACCAGTCTGGCAGCACGGTCAGCGCGCCCTCGCTGTCCATGTCAGGCAAGCGGACGACCGGGGTCATGTGCGCTGATCGTGTCGGGCGACGTCGGGTAGATGCGCCGCGCGCTGCGGCCGCCACCTCCGAGCCGTGTGGGATCCGATCTTTGAGCCGAGCCGGTCGCCGCGAGGCTCAGGGCCGCTCGAGCTCATCGGGGCGTTGCGCGCCGTCGGTGTGGAGGTGGTCGCCGTGTAGTGATCGGTTGATGAAGTCGAGTGCGGTCTGGGCGACCTCGCGCCAGCCGTGGTCGATGGTCAGGGAGTGGCCCCGGTTGGGGATCTTCACGATCTCGGTGACGGCGGGGTTGCGCCGCTGCCGCTTGTAGGCGGCGTTGGCGATGGCCCACGGCACCGTGTGGTCCTTCTCCCCGTCGATGATCAGCAGCGGACCCCGGTCGGGGTTCCTGGTGTCCACCTTGGCTTCTGTCCAAGGGTTGAGGTTCGCGTTGCCCATCTGCACGAGCGCGATCCCAGAGCCGGCGACGTGGAACGTGTCGTAGAGGTCCTTGGCCTCCTTCTCGTCCAGGGCGTTGGCCCACCCGTAGGTGAACTGCTCGAAGGTGAACGTGATGGCGCGACCGCGGGTGCGCGGGTTGACCAGGTACGGGCCCACCCCCTTGAGCACGGAGAACGGTAGGGGCAGCACACCACGAAACACCCCGGGGTCGATGGCCACCGTGACCGCGGAAAGTCCCCGACCGGCGATCATCTGCGCCAGCAGGCCGCCGGTCGAGTGCCCGAGCACCACGGGCTTCCTGTCCAACGCCTTGATGATCTCGATGGTGTGATCGGCGATCTGCTCCAAGGTCTTGTTGGCGAACACGGCCGGGTTCGCCCGGGCCTCGGCCACCGTCGCCGGATCGTCTGGCCAATCCGGTGTCAGCGGCGCGTAGCCGCCCTGTTCGAAGAGGTCCGCCCAGCTCGCCCAGCTGCTCGGCAGCAGCCAGAGACCGTGGATGAACACCGCCGGGGTGTGGCCAGAGGCGTTGGCCACCTCGATCTCCCGGCGCTCCCGCTCGGAGATTGACACCATGCTGAACCCTCCTTCGGTCGGATTGAGATCCATTGTCATGCCACTGCTCCCTCCCTGGCCACCGTCGCACGAATCGCCACAGCTCGCCTCCGTGGCATTCCCTAGTCCAGGCGAGCGACCGTCACTGATCGGCAGGGGGTGCCGACACGCCAGGAGCGCCGGGGTCGCCGACCGGCAGATCAGCGGGGGCCAGCCGCGCGGTC
>JBKPRL010000263.1:0-5896 GCA_046734535.1 bacterium
GCCCCGCCGTCGTGGGCGTGCTCGCCAGCGTGGGACTGGCGGCGGTGCGTGTCGTGTCCAGACCCCGTGTCGGCGTACTGTCGACAGGCGACGAGCTGGTCGAGGATGGCGCTCCCCTCGGTCCGGGTCAGATCCGCGAGAGCAACCGGACGATGCTCCTCGGGGCGGTGGAACAGGCCGGCTGCACGCCTGTCGACCTGGGTCTCGTCCGTGACGACGAGGCGGCCCTCGAAGCGGTCCTCGCGGACGCCGCGGCCCGCTGCGACGCCGTGGTGACCTCCGGTGGCGTGAGCATGGGCGACTACGACATCGTCAAGGCGGTCCTCGGACGGCTGGCCACCATGCGCTGGATGCAGATCGCCATCCGCCCGGCCAAGCCGTTCGCGTTCGGCCTGCTCAGCGGCCCCGACCGCCCAGTGCCGGTGTTCGGGCTGCCCGGCAACCCGGTCTCCTCGTTGGTCAGCTTCGAGCTGCTGGCCCGACCGGCGCTGCGCCAGATGATGGGTCACCAGGTGCTCGACCGGCCCTGTGTCCGCGCCGTCGCCGACGAGGGCTTTCGCCGCCGTCCCGACGGCAAGACCCACTGGAACCGCGTGGTCGGCCGGTTCGAGGACGACGGACGCTTCCACGTCCGCTCGACGGGCGGCCAGGGCAGCCACCAGCTGGCCTCGACCGCGGCGGCCAACGGGCTGGCCGCGGTGCGCGACGGTGACGGCATCGCCGCGGGTGGCGACGTCGACGTCCTCCTCCTGACGTGACCGACGAGGTGGGGCCGTGCGGGGCTCGCCGTAGGATGCGCGTGATGGACCTGGTCGATCCCTATGGGCGCACCGTCCGCGACCTGCGGATCGCCGTGACCGACCGGTGCAACTTCCGTTGCACCTACTGCATGCCGGCCGAGGGGATGAAGTGGCTCCCCCGTGAGGAGATCCTCAGCTTCGAGGAGATCGAGCGCCTGGCCCGGCTGTGCGTCGAGCGCTTCGGGGTAGACGGCATCCGCCTGACCGGCGGCGAGCCTACCGTCCGAGCCCACCTTCCGGTCCTCGTGGAGAAGCTGTCCCACCTGCGGGTCCCGTCGGGAACCGCCTCGCCCTACGCCGGCCGCAAGCCGGACCTGTCGATCACGACCAACGGCGCGACGTTCCGGCTGCTGGCCTACGAGCTCCGCGAGGCGGGTCTCGACCGGGTGAACGTCTCGCTGGACACGCTCGACCCGGGTCGCTTCGTCGAGATGACCCGGCGCGACGAGCTGCACCGCGTGCTGGACGGCATCGCCGCCGCACAGGAGGCTGGCTTCTCGCCGGTCAAGATCAACGCCGTCGTCCAGCGGGGGGTGAACGATGACGAGATCGTGGCGTTGGCGGAGTTCGGGCGGGATCACGACGTGCAGGTGCGCTTCATCGAGTTCATGCCCCTCGACGCCACCGGCGACTGGCAGGCGTCGGCCGTCGTCAGCCAGGACGAGATCGTGGGCGCCATCGCGGCCGTGCACCCGTTGGAGCCCGTCCCGGCGCGAGGATCGGCCCCCGCCGACCGTTGGCGCTACCTGGACGGTCGGGGCGAGGTGGGCGTCATCCCGACCGTCACGCGGCCCTTCTGTGGCGACTGCGATCGGGTCCGCCTGACCGCGGAGGGCCAGTTCCGCACCTGCCTTTTCGCGACCCGCGAGTTCGACCTCCGAGGCCTGCTCAGAGCACGTGCGACCGACGATGAGCTGGCCGAGGAGGTGATCCGGGCCGTGGGCACGAAGTGGGCCGGTCACCGGATCGGCCAGGTCAGCTTCATCCGCCCGGCCCGCTCGATGAGCCAGATCGGCGGCTGAACCGGCCGCCGCCGGGCCGTGAGCCAGGGGGGTCGCGGCGCCCCCTAGACTCCGGACGTGTCCGACCAGCGGTTCACCCACCTCGATCCGCTCGGGCGGGCGCGCATGGTGGACGTCACGCCGAAGGAGCCCACCCACCGCCGGGCCGTGGCTCGGTGCAAGGTGTTCATGACGCCGGAGACGACGACCGCGATCGCAAATCGGGAAGTCAAGAAGGGCGACGTCCTCGCCGTGGCCCGCGTCGCGGGCATCCAGGCCGCCAAGCGCACCGCCGACACGATCCCGCTGTGCCATCCGCTGCTCGTGGGCTCCGTCTATGTCAACTTCGAGATGGGTGACGATCACATCGGCGTGGAGGCGCAGGTCGACACGGTGGACCGGACCGGGGTCGAGATGGAGGCCCTCCACGCCTGCGCGGTGGCCGCGCTGACCATCTACGACATGTGCAAGTCGGCCGACCGGGCCATGGTCATCGGGGAGCTGACGCTGTGGGAGAAGACCGGAGGGCGGACCGGCACCTACCGCCGGGCGGCGACCGACGCCGTTGCGTCAGACGGGCTACCGTCGTAGGATCGTAATGTTCCACGATCCAGATGAGCGCGTCCTCGAGGGGCACCAGCAATGACGCGGTGCTAGCCGAGGGCCCAAGGAAGTGGGGCCGGCGTGCGACCGCCGCAACCACCGTGTGGGATCCACCGCGGCGTCCTGAAAGATGATTACTCTCTGATGAAGAGCGTGAGTCACATCACAGCCATGAAGTTCCTCTCATGAAGCCTCTTGTCCTCCTGATCCTCGCCGTCGTGTGGGGCGTGGCCTTGATCCCGCCCCTCCTCCGGTCCCGATCCGAGCTCCGTCCGAACTCTTCGGTGGCGTCGTTTCGCCGGACCCTGTCGGACATGTCGAGGATCCCCGGTCGCAACGGCACCCGGGGCATGGTCAACCCAGCCAGTCCGGTGCGGGCGTTCCGGGCGTCGCCCGGCCAGCCGTCGGCCCCGGCACGGCCCGCGCGTGAGGTCTCCCGCCTCGCCCCCGGCCGCTACCCGACCTACGGCTACGCGCCCGGCCTCGCCCGGGCCCGGGCCAACCGGGCGGCCATGATCCGCCGCCGCCAGAACGTGCTGTTCACCTTGGTGACCGCCGTTGTCGTGAGCGGCATCGTCGGGTTCGCCCTCGGCATGGTGGTCGCGAGGACGGCGTTCTTCGTCTGCCTGGTCCTCCTCTCGCTCTACGTGTGGATGCTTGCGACGCTGCGGCGCAACGAGGAGATGCGTTCGGCGCACCGCTACGTCTACTCCGACGCCGCCTAGACCCCGGCCGTCCGGTCGCCCGGTCCGGTATCGTGGGTCGCCCCGCGGGGGTGTAGCTCAGTTGGCAGAGCGCAACAATCGCACTGTTGAGGCCAGGGGTTCGATTCCCCTCACCTCCACCCGCTGAAGGCCTGGCGTAGCGCTGGTGCGACCGTCGATCGGTCGCACCGGGCGGGGGCCGGCGGGGGTGGCCATGGCACATTTATGGCACATCCGCCGTCGTTCGATGCCGTGCGCTGACGGCCGTCGGCCGGCCCGAGGGTGGCACTGACGCCGTCAACGGCCGCACGTTTGCCCGTCTCGGTGGCCTGTGCGTAGACGCCGAGCAGCATGCGAGGATCGTCGTGTCCGAGGAGCTCCTGTGCGTCTCGGATCGAGGTGCCGAGGGCGACGAGGATCGTGGCGTTGGTGCGGCGGAGGTCGTGGAAGCCGACCCCGACGAGCCCGGCGCGGGTGCAGGCGGGCACCCACACCCTGCTGCGGAAGTGACTGCGGCGCAGGGGCCCGCCGCCGGGGGCTTGGTGGCTTGGACCTGAAGGTGGTGTTCGAACTCGACCGCGAGGCTGGCTGGTAGGGGCAGGCTGCGCAGCCCGGCGCGTGTCTTGGGAGCCTTGGTGAAGAGACGGCCGCTTGCTTCGCCGAGGGCTTCGTGCACGTGGCGCACTGCGTGGGCCAGGTCGAGGCGCCCGGCGCGCAGGGCGGCCACCTCGCCGAATCGAAGCCCGAGTGTCACCGCCACGGAGAGCATCGCTCGATAGCGCTCGGGCAGCCCCTGGTGCAGGCGTCGGACTTCATCAGGGCTCAGGATGTGTGTGTGTGCGCGCCGGCGCGTTCTTGGGGAGCTTCACACCACGGCACGGTGTTCGGCCGATGAGATCAGCGCGGACGGCGGCTCCGACGATGGCTGCGAGTACGGCGTAGCGGCGGCGCACGGTGCGGGGGCTGTGCGTCGACGCCCATGACGACACCAGCTGTTGGATCTCGGTCGGCGTGATCGAGCCGATGGTTCGGTGACCGAGCGCCGGCAGGAGCGCCGAGCGGAGCACGCTCGCGTCGGTGGCCTTCGTGCTCGCCGCCTTGGACGGATCCGTGGCAATCCAGTGCGCGGCCCAGGCGGCGAAGGTTCGAGGATCTGGGGGTTGGTCCGGCCGGTCGCGAGCTGGGCGAGAATCTCGTCCTCTCGGGCGGTCAGGCCGAGGCAGCAGTTCACGAGCCCGATGCCTGCTAGCACGACGCCCAACGGCGATCAGGCCACATCCCCGGTGTTGGCGCCGTCGCCGGCGGCCGGACGTGTCGAGCCCTGGCCGCCGGTTGGCGACACTCGGGCGAGCAGGTCGGCATCTTGGGGGAACTCGACGGTGTGTTCGAGCGCTAGACCGGTGGCGCGGGCTGCGTCGCCGGTCACGACGAGCGTGGCGATTTCGACTAGTTGGCGTTCGCGTCGAGCAGTGGCACGACTTTGCTGTTGGGCGCGCGAGATGTGACTGGCCGCCGTGACGTTGTCACCCCCACGCGCGGCCAACACGGCGAGGAGGGCGTGCTCGATGGCGAGGTGGGTCATGACTTCAGGATGCGGAGCGGGGCTGGTCCAGGGCTGACCTGGCGCTGAAAATGCCGCTTGGCTAGGGGTACCGTCCGTCCCATGCACATCGGGTTGCTCGGCGCACTCGAAGTGCTCGATGACGATGGCAACGAGCTCAACATCGCCGGGGCCAAGCTGCGGGCACTGCTCGCCATCCTGGCCCTGCACGCCGGCCGGGTTGTCTCGTCCGAGCAATTGATCGACGCGTTGTGGGGGGAGCAGCCTCCGGCAGGGGTGCGCAACGGGCTGCAGGGACTTGCATCGAAGCTTCGCCGGTCGTTGGGCTCGGCGGATCTCGTCGTTGGGCGAGGTGACGGCTATGTGCTCGACCTGCCTCCGGGAGCGATCGACGTCGGCCGGTTCGAGCAGCTGGCTGCTGATGGACGGGCATTGGCGGCAGCGGGCGCGGCTGAAGCCGCGATCGGGGTGCTGGCCGAGGCCGACGCGCTGTGGCGCGGCGAGGCGCTCGCCGAGTTGGCCTACGACGACTTCGCCGTCGCGGCGATTGCCCGGTTGTCGGAGTCGCGGTTGACGCTGCTGGAGGAGCGGCTCGAGCTCGAGCTCCGGCTCGGCCGGCACCAACGCGCCGTCGCCCAGCTCGAGGAACTCGTGGCTGCCCATCCGCTGCGTGAGCGGCTTCGCGGGCTGGCGATGCTGGCGCTGTACCGCGCCGGGCGCCAGGCGGACGCGCTTCGGCTCTTCCAGGAGGGTCGCCTGCTGTTGCGCGAGGAGCTCGGTCTCGAACCGGGACCCGAGCTGCGCCGCCTGGAGTCGGCGATCCTCGTGCAGGACCCGTCGTTGGACTCGCCGGTCACTGCTGCCGTGGGGGACTTCGTCGCGGTCGGCGTTGCGTCGCATCCGGGTATCCCGGAGCCGCTGACCCGGCTGGTTGGTCGCGACGCGGAGCTGCGTGAGCTGCAGGTGCTGTTCGTCGAGCAGCGCTTTGTCACGCTGGTGGGCCCGGGCGGGGTGGGCAAGACGCGGCTGGCGGTGGAGGTCGGGCGGGCGGCCGCGGCCGGGTCGAGCTTCGGTGGCTGCCTCGTCGAGCTGGCCCCGGTTGGTGATCCGGCCGGTGTTCCGGCGGCGATCGCTGCTGCTCTCCGCGTGCCGGACCCGAATGGGCTCGCCGAAGTCATCGGCGACCACGACCTGGTGCTGATCCTCGACAACTGCGAACACCTCATT
>JBKPRL010000264.1:0-7918 GCA_046734535.1 bacterium
GGCTTGCCGATGGGCAGGTCGAGCTCGAGGTACCGCTCCATCTCGGGGCTGGGGCGGCTCCACAGCCACTCCTCGGCCATCCACGCGGGCACCTCGTCCTCGACGATGGGACCGGACACGAGCTCGGTCATGCTCGACACCGTCCACCTCCTTCGCTCGTTCGTTCATCACTAGAGACGGCCGACGCCGTCCGTCATGACGCCACTACCGACGGTGGCGGGCCCGCCTCGACCGTGCGTCCGTCCTCGCCACTGGTCGCCCCCTGCGGCCGGCTTCCGCCAGCGGGCGAGCCGCTCCCCGGTCGAGCCCTGCCGAGGGCTTCCGGCGCGGGATCCTCTCACCGGCGAGTCGTGGCCGCGCCAGAAGCCGACCGCCGTGACTCGCCGAACGCGGCCTTTCCGGATCGGCGGGTGCCGGGCACGTCCTTCGGGCATGAGCGATCTCGCCCTGACCACGACCACCCTCGCCCTCGAGGCCAGCCAGCACCGATTGGGGTGGGGCCACCCTGCCCGGCTGTTCGGCATCACGCCGTCGTTCACCTGGGTGCAGGTGGACGAGGGCGACCCGTACGACATCGTCGGGCTCTTCACCCTCCTCCCGGGCGAGGACTTCGTCGCCGTCGCCCTCGTCGTCGAAGGCTGGGGCTCGCCCCCGGGAGGCCCGCGGCCCCGCCGACATCCCCGCCGGCGGCGGGTGCGGACCGCGGTCGCGGTCGACCGCGCCGGCGCCTACGTCGCCGTCGTCCGCGAACGGGGCGGCGAGGCGGAGGTGATGCCACCGGGGGGAACAGGCGCGCTGATGGACGAGCTCCTGCAGGTGTGGCAGCGGGCGACGGCGGTCGAGAGCTGATCCGAGCCGGGCTGGAGCGCGAACCGCCACCTACGAGCGGTGGTGCGCGGCGCGGTGCTCGGCCAGGACGTCGGCGCCGAAGTCGCCATCCGGATCGCGCCAGACCGCGTGCGCGTGGTTCACGCCCCGCTGCGTGTTGTCGTACTCGACCAGCAGGCGCGGCCCCTGCACCCGGTAGTAGTGGGGCTGGCCCGGCTCGAGACCACCGGCCCACGCGAAGTGGAGGGCCATCAGGCGGTCGCCGGCGTACTTCTCCGCCTCGGCGTCGGCGAGCGCCTCCGGCACCCGCTCCACGTAGACCGCGAGGAGCGCCCGGAGCAGCTCCTGCTGACCGCCGTCGAGCGCGGCGACCGGGAGGCCCTTCGACGAGCTCTCGCCGAGGGTGAGACGTACAGCCTCGAGGTGCTCGGGCCGCAGGCCGATCGCTTCCTCGGCGCGGCGTTGCGTGGCCTCGAGCCGAGCCGCGAACGCGTCGTCCTGCACCCCTCTCCAGATGCCCGGCAGCGGGATGGGCAGGTCCCCGTCCGAGAGCCGAGGCCGGTTGCCCCCGACGATGTCGGTCGGTGCGACCGGGGCGAGGATGGCCCGCGCTCGCTGCTCGTCGTCGAGCGCACGGACGAGGTCGCGGCCGAGGTCCTCGGCTCCGGCCAACGGTCGGAGCGGATGAGGGCCGAGCAGTGGGGACGATGCCGGGTCCGCGCCCATGAAGCTCGGCGTGCACGAGTGCGCCTCGCCGTCGATGACGGTGTGGTGGATCGAGACGTGGTGGCCGCCGAATCGCCACGACCACGTGCCCGACTCCGGGTCCCCGAAGACGCGGACGTGGTACCGGGCCGGGTCCCGTCCCCGGGTGCGCCCGGGGAACATGCCGGCCCAGCCCTCGGCCTCGTCGAGGACGTTCTCGAGGCCCATGATCGTGGCGACGGTGACGTAGCCGGCGCGGGACAGACCGGAGGCAACCAGCTGGAGGGCCAGACGCTGCTGCGGCGGTGTCAGGTCGGCCAGGGTGACCCCACCGTGGTCGGTCGGTGTGTAGAACCACAGCCGGCGCTCGTCGTCGGCGGGGAAGGGCCAGACCGCCGCGTCCCGCTGCGCGGCGTCGAGCGTGGCGACGAGCGCCGACGCCGCGTCGGCCATGCGGGCGGCCAGGGTCCGCCGGGCGGACCGGCCGGCGCTCACTTCCCCGGCTCCGTCAGGCCGAAGATCAGCTCGGGGTCGCCGGGCCGCCAGCTGCCTTCGACCTGCGAGCGGGCACCGATGCGCCGGGTCCGCTCGAGCAGGTTGCGGCCGAGGGCCAGCTGGCGCGGCTCCCACGCCCGCAGGGCCGACGGGACGTCGGCGGCCGCGTCGAGGGCTTCGGCCAGCGACCACGCATCGGCCGCCGCCTTGGCCGTCCCCGCCGCGGCATGGGGTCGAGCGACGAACGCGGCGTCGCCGATCAGGCAGACCCGGTCGAAGGCCATCCGCGGTACCTCGACGTCGAAGATCACCTGCACGAAGGGTTGCTCCGTGCCCACGACGACGTCGGCGATCACAGCCGGTAGTCGGTTCGCCGCGGTGGACCGCAGCTCGTCGACCTGGTCGTCCCGCGCTGCGCCCGGCGGCAACGACAGCTCCCGGCGGGCGCCGTCCGCTCCGATGAGCACGTCATCGAGGTCACCGCCGACAAGGTAGTTGCGGTACCAGACGAAGTTCACCAGGCGCTCCCCGGCCACGACCGAGCCGTCGGCGCCCGGGATCGGGTACACGAGGATGTGGCTGTTGGCGTAGACGTAGTACGTGATGGCGTCACCCAGCGCCGCCGCGGTCGCCGCCGGCAGGGACCGCTCGGGCACCATGCCCCGCCAGGCCACGTAGCCGGCGTACACGGGCGCGACGTCAGGCAGCAGGCGACGGCGGGTGGCGGAGCCGATGCCCTCGGCGCAGACGAGCAGGTCGACGGTCGAGACGCGCCCTCCGGGCAGCGCCACCCGGACCTCGTCCGCGGCGACCTCGAAGCCGGCGACCTCGCTGCCCAGCTCGTAGCGCTCCCGTCCGAAGCACTGCAGCAGGTGGCGGTACACCGTGTTCCACGAGCTGAAGCGGTAGGTGTGCGCCTCGTCGTGCACGATGCCACCGTCGCGGGCCAGGTAACGGATGCGGGCCGTCCGCGTGCTGATCCGGTCGAGATCCAGCCCGGCCCGCTCCACGAGGTACCGGGAGCTGGCGGGCAGGAAGCCGATGCCCGCGCCCCGCTGCTCGAGCTCGGCCGGCGACCGTTCGAAGACGGTGACGTCGGCGCCCAGGTCGCGCAGCACGAGCGCCGCGCTCAAGCCCCCGAGCGAGCCCCCGGCAACGGCGATGCGCCACGCGGAGGCCATCGCGTCACGGCTTGCCGAAGGTCGCCACCCGCTCGACGTCGCACACGAACAGGGCTCGGCGCTCGTCGATCGACGGGTCGCGCAGCCCATATGGCGGTGGCTGCTGTGTGTACTTCGTCCAGATGCGGTCGAGCTGCGCGTTGACGCGCTCACCCACGGCGGGGTCGTCCTCGGACAGCTCCTGGTTGGCGCTGCAGCGGATGCTGACCCAGTGGTACGCGTTGTCGGGGTTGACGAGAACGAGGGTCAGGCCCGGGTTCTTCCTGATCCACTGGTACTTGCCGCGGTGGGTGGCCACGTTGATGAGCACCTTGTCGCCCTCGTAGTCGAACCACATCGGGGTCAGGTTCGGTCGGCCGTCGCCGGAGATGACCGCCAGCACGCAGGCGATCGGTCGGTCCAGCAGCTGCTTGTACATCGGATCGAGCTCGTCGAGGGAGGCGATCTCCACGTGTCCACCGACGCTGAACTGCTTGGGCTGCAGGCCAGATGCGACGTCCAGGAACTGCGCCACTCGAATGGTCATGCCGATCCCCCCAGCACGAGATTTGTACGGTCAAATCGTGGCTGCATGATGCGTACCGGCTGCGCACGGTGTCAAGGAGCCAGCGCACCCGTGGGCTTGACCGCCAGCCTTGTCCGGCCATTTACTACGGCATGGGTCCGAGGGCGCACGCCGTGCTGTCCGAGCAGCTGCGGCGCGACATCCGCGAGCGGCGCTACCCCGAGCGGCTGCCGACGGAGGCCGAGCTCGTGCGGACGCACGGCGTCAGCCGCCAGACGGTTCGTCGCGCCTTCCAGGACCTCGTCGCCGAGGGCGTCGTCTACCGGGTGCCGGGTCGGGGCACGTTCGCCTACGAGGGCGAGAGCAAGTACCTGCGCTCGTTCGGCTCGATCGAAGACCTGCTCGCCCTCTCGCTCGACACCGAGATGGAAGTCGTCGAGCCACCCCGGGCGCTGGTCGACTTGGAGGCGGCGGGACGGCTCCGCCTCGACCGCGACGACGTCGTCTCGATGACCTTCCGTCGCTTCCACGACGACCAGCCGTTCTCGGTCACGACGATCTTCGTGCCGCGGATCGTCGGCCGGCGGCTGATCGCCCGGCGGGACCTGAACGAGATCGGCGTCCGACGGAAGATGACGGTCCTCAGCGTCGTCCGCGACGAGGTCCCCATCGCCAGCGCGCAGCAGAGCATCACCGCCGTCCCGGCACCGGCCGCCGTCGGCCCGCAGATCGATGTGCGCGACGGTGCACCCGTCCTGCGCATCGACCGCTTGTACTTCGACCGTGACCAGGAGCCGGTGGAGCTGGCGATCAACCACTGCAACCCCGCCCGCTACTCGTACCGGGTCCAGCTCCGAGCCGCGGATCGATGAGCGAGCGCAGCGAGCGAACGGCCCGAGCGGCCGAGAGCGGAGAAGTGAGCGAGCGAACGGCCCGCGGCCTCGCGGGGCTGGTCGCCGCCGGCCTGCGCCACGCCGGCGTCGAGCTCCTCTTCGGACTGCCGGGCGGCGGGAGCAACCTGGACGTCATCGGGGCGGCCGAGACCGAGGGGCTGCGGTTCGTCCTGGCCCACTCCGAGGGTGCGGCGGTGCTCATGGCCACGGCCGTCGCCGAGCTCACCGGCCGGCCAGGCGCCTGCGTCGTCACCCGCGGTCCGGGCGCGGCCAGCGCGGTGAACGGCGTCGCGCACGCGCTGCTCGACCGCCAGCCCCTGCTGCTCGTCAGCGACTGCGTGCCGGCCGGGAGCCGCGATCGTGTCGCCCACCAACGCCTCGATCACGCCGCGCTCTTCGGACCGGTCACCAAGGGCTCGTTCGTCCTTGGCTCGACCTCGACCGCGGGGGACGTGCGGGCCGCGCTGGCGCTCAGCCTGGCCGGGCCGCCCGGCCCCGTCCACCTCGACCTCGACCCGACCGCGCCGGGAACCGCCATCGCCGACGCCGACAGCGACGCCCATGGCGCCCGCCCTGCCCCCGACCTCGGCGCCGTCCGCGCCGCGCTCGAGACCGCCCGCCGACCCGTCGTCATCGCCGGCGTCGGCGCGTCGGCGCCCGGTCTGCGCGATCTCGTGGACGGCTCGACCGTGCCGGTGCTCACCACGTACAAGGCCAAGGGCGTGGTGCCGGAAACCGGTCCCAACGCGGCGGGGATCGCCACCGGAGCGACCATCGAGGCCCCCCTGCTGCTCGCCGCGGACCTCGTCGTCGGCGTCGGGCTCGACCCGGTCGAGCTGATCCCCGCGCCGTGGCGCTACGCCGCGCCGGTCGTCCTGTTGGGGCCGTGGCCGACTGCCCGAGACGGTGCGTACTTCGGGGATCACCTGCTCGTCGAGGTCGTCGCATCGGACCTCGATGCCGCCCTGCGCGAGCTGTCCCCGTCCCTGCGCTCGGACTGGCCGGACGGGACCGCGCAGGATGCCCGCCACGCCGCGCTCGAGCGCGTGCTCGCCGCCGTACCCCGTGAGCCGGTCGGCGTGCTTCCCCAGGCTGCCGTGGTCGCGGCGCGTGCGCTGGCGCCGGCCGGGACGGTCGCGACCATCGACGCCGGCGCCCACATGCTCGCCGCTGCGCCGATGTGGGAGGTCGACGAACCGGGAGAGCTCTTGATCTCGAGCGGGCTGGCGACGATGGGATTTGCGCTCCCGGCGGCCGTGGCGGCCGCGCTCGTCCGTCCCGGCCGGCAGGTCGTCTGCTGCACCGGGGACGGCGGTCTGGGGATGGTGCTGGCCGAGCTCGAGACCCTCGCTCGCCTCTGGCTCGACGTCATCGTCGTCGTCTTCGATGATCGGTCCCTCAGCCTCATCGCCATCAAGCAGGGTGACCACCAGGGCGGTACGTCGGCGGTGCGCTACGGAACGGTCGACTTCGCCGGCGCCGCCGAATCACTCGGCGTGCCCGCCTTCTGTGCCGAGAACGCCGAAGAGCTCCACGACGCCCTGGCCAAGGCACTGGCTCGCCGCGGGCCGAGCCTCATCGACGTCGCCGTGGACCCGACCGGCTACCCGGCCTTGCTCGAGGCCATCCGCGGCACCCCGCCGGAAGACGCGTGGCCGGTGCGATGATCGTTGCGTGATCACCGAGGACGACGTGCGGCGCATCGCGCTGTCGCTCCCGCACACCACCGAGCGCCCCTCGTACGGCACGCCAGGGTTCCGCGTGAAGGATCGCCTGTTCGCCCGCATCCGCGAAGAAGGTGACGTGCTCCTGGTCTGGTGCGAGGACGAGGGCGAGAAGCAGGCGCTCATCGCCTCGGAGCCGGCGACGTTCTTCACGACGCCGCACTACGACGGCCATCCGTCGGTGCTGGTCCGCTTCGAGGCGGCCGACGTCGATCTCCTCACGGAGCTGCTGACGGAGTCGTGGCGGCTCCGGGCGCCGGCCAAGGTCGTTGCCGCCTATGACGCCGCGCACCCGCCGCCGGACTAGCCACCGGTGTTGCGAGCGCGGAGTGCAGGCCGCGGTCGTCGCCTGACCCGGGCCGTCACTGATCTGGTCAGGAAGTTGCCCCTCTCCGGCGCCTTCCCCTGACCAGAACCGGTCGTGAGCCGGACCGGGCGGTCGTGAGCCGGACCCGGGCGGCCGAGCCGGACCCGGTCAGACCTCGGTGCGGGCGAGGCGGCGGGCGCGGCGGCTCGGCTGGATGGCGCCCTGCTCGCGCTCGCGGGCGATCACGTACTGCAGGAACGCGATGCTCAGGCAGGCGATGGCCACGCTGACCGTGACCAGCCCGAGCCCCATCCAGCCGATCAAGCGCATCACGCCCCGGTTGGCCCCATGGTTGTCGAGCTGCCTGGCCCACAACAGGAACCCCAGCGCAGCGCCCATCAGACTGGCGACGAGCGAGCCGATCGTGGCGTGCTTGATGTGCGACATTCGATTCCACCGCCTCTCATCGTCCGCCGACTGTCGTCATCCGATCCTGGCGACGGCCGTCCCGCCGGCGGCCGTCACCACCGGCATTGTCACGGGCGGCGCCGTCACGTCGCCCGCGGACTGGACGGTCGATGCGGGAAGAGCCCGGAATCGCTTCGCGGCGCGACACTCCGTGGTGCCGATCTGACCGAAGGTGACGGCGACCAGGATCAGCGTGGCGCGAGGGCCGGCCGTGGTCGCCGTGGCTACTCGCCGACGGCCAGACCACCTTCGAGCAGGTGGGACGGGGAGACGACCGGCGTCCGACGCTCTCGGGCCGCAGGCAGCAGGTGCTGCCGGAGCACCCAGATGCCGCTCGCGGCGAGGATCGCTCCGCCTGCGAACGCGCCCTGCTCCCCTCCGAAGCGGGCGACAGAGCCGAGCAGGAGCCCGCCGATCACCGTGCCGACCTCGAAGAACATGGTGAAGCTGGCCAGCACCCGTGCCCGCTCCGGCTCGCTCACGGAGTTCACCGCGAACGCCATGAGGGACGGGTACAGCAGGGCCATGCCGAAGGCGAGCACGACGGTGCCGACGTAGACGCCGCTCGGGTGGTCCAGTACGGCGAGCAGCAGGAGGCCGCCGCTGATGCCCACCAGGGCGGCCATGAGGGCGTTGCCGAGGCCCAGTCGCTCCGGAAGGCGCGCGCCCACGACCCGCAGGCTGAGGCAGAGCACGCTGTAGATGAGGAAGGGCACGCTGGCCGGCATGCCCAGGGCCTCGGCATGGGTGGGCAGGAAGGCGTTGAAGGCTGCGAACCCACCGATGCCACAGGCGAGGACCAGGCCCGGCAG
>JBKPRL010000265.1:0-12929 GCA_046734535.1 bacterium
GCTCGCCGTTGCTCAGGTCCAGCGCCTTGGAGTCGCCGGTCAGCACCTTGGAGATCGTGGTGTGCGCGGTGCGGTTGGCCTGTTCCCACAGCGTCTTGAACGCCGGGCTGGCGGTGAAGCGTTCGGCGGCCGACTCGACGAAGCCGTACACCGCGTTCGTGATCGTGCCACTGAGCGGCTGGAGGGCGGACGGGAGCTGCTGGGAGAGGATCGTCTTGACGTCGACGTTCTGCTCGAACGCGTCGGCCAGCTGCGCGGCCACGTACTGCTGCACGGCCGGGTCATCGGCGAGCGGGGCGACCGTGCTCACGTAGCGATCGGTGTCCTTGATCTGCGTGTTGACCCAGATGGCGACGATGAAGAGCGGCGTGGCCACCATGGTCACGACGAGCAGGGCGATCGAGATGATCAGCCGGGTGTGGTGATGGCTGGGGGTCGCCGCCGCGGGAGCGGCCGGCGCGGGCGCCGCGGCATCGGGCTGAGCTGGAGCCGGCGTCGACGGAGGCGGTGAGGTCGCGACCGGCGATCCGTTGTCGGCGTCGGACGGCGGCGGGGGCGGCTCCTGATCGGCCGCGGACGGCCGCGGAGGCGGCTCCGGGGTCGCGGGCGGAGGGTCGAGCGAGCTCATGCTGTCCCCGCGTCGGTGAGGTCGTGCAGTGCCTCCTCGAAGAGCTGATCCATGGTCTCTCCCTCTCCTACGACCGGTGCCCGTGGTCCTGTTGTCCCACGGCCCGAGTCGATTGTCGTCACCCGGTCAGGGTGAATCCCCGCCAGCGACATCGGCCCGGTGGTAGGCGGCGAGGAGCGCCTCCTCCTCTTCGCGCTTCGGGAAGCGGAAGGCGACGAGCGCGGCACCCAGCAGCACCGCGACGATGCCGGCCGTGTAGGCCCACTGGTCGCCCTTGAGGAACGAGGTCTTGGCTCCGGCGATGATCTGGTCCGCGTACTGCGGATACTGCTGCGCGACCGACTCGGCCCCGGCGAAGGACTTGGTGAGCTCGGCCTGGACGCTGCTCGTGACGTGCGACGACTGCGCAGAAGCGGCGATGGCGGCGTTGGCGGCCTTCGCGTAGCCGGCCGCGAGCAGCGCGCCGAAGATGGACTGCAGGATCGCGCCGCCGAGGTCGCGCTGGAGGTCGGCCGTGCCCGAGGCCATGCCGACCCGCTTGACGGGGACCGAGCCGGTGAGCGAGTGCGAGGCCGGGGTCCCTGCGAACCCGATGCCGGTGCCGACCAGGGCGTAGGCCAGTCCCACCTTCCAATACGGGATGCCGTCCGTCCACAGCAGCAGCATGGCGATGAAGCCGAGCAGCACGAACGCGTAGCCCGTGAGCATCGTGCGGCGGGCACCGTACCTCTCGACCATCTTGGCCGACTGGGGTGCGACGAGGACCATGAGGAGCGCCGCGGGCAAGATGGACAGGCCGGCGTCGAGCGTGTCGTAGCCGAGGACGTCCTGCAGGAACTGCTGGCCGATGAACATCGAGCCCATCAGCGAGCCGAAGACGATGATGCCCGCGCACGCCGCGACCCAGAAGACCCGGCGGCCGGCGATGTCGAGGTCGTAGAGGGGGTTGGCCGCCCGCCGCTGGCGGAGCACGAACAGCACCCCCGCCACGATCGTGATGCCGGCCATGATGGCGACGATCTCACCCGAGCTGGGCACGGGGGCGAAGTTGATCCCGATGATCAGCGCGCCGACGAAGAGCACCGACAGCGCCCCGCCGAGGTTGTCGACCCGTTCCGTGCCCTCGTTGACGTGGGCGGGCACGAGCTTCCAGGCGAGCAGCAGCGCGACGAGGGCGAGGGGAAGCGTGACCAGGAACACCGAGCCCCACCAGAAGTGCTCGAGCAGCAGGCCGGCCAGGAGCGGTCCCAGGGACGCGATGGCCGCGCCGATGCCGGACCACAGTGCGATCGACCGGGTGCGGCCGGCGCCCGTCCACAGCGCAGTGATGAGCGCGAGCGTCGTCGGAAAGGCCATGCCGGCCGAGAGGCCTCCGCCGACGCGGGCCACGAAGAGGATCTGTTCGTTCGGCGACCAGGCCGCGAGGAGGCTGAAGGGGATGGCCAGCGCGGTGCCGAGGAGGAGCATCATCTTGCGCCCGTAGCGGTCGCCAAGAGCCCCGAAGTACAGCACCGAGGCGGCCAGGCCGAGCGAGTAGCCCACCGCGATCAGGTTGAGGCTGGTCTGGGAAGCGTTGAACGCCGCGCCGATGGACGGCAGAGCCACGTTCGCCACGGCCAGGTTCAGGTTGGCGACGGCCGCGACGAGGATGAGCGCCAGCAGGACCAACCCCGCCCGCGCGGGTGCGCTGGACTTCTCGGTCGCGGCTGCCGGCGGTGCGGTGGTCATCGGCTTCCCCCGTCGTCGCCCATCGTCATGCTGTCCACTTCCCCAGGAAGCGCAGGCGGGCCGCCCGGGCGTTCCACGAGTACACGACCGCGCTCCCCGCGATCAGGTCGTGGAGGGCGCGCCGGTCCCGCCTGAGCAGGATGAGCAGGAAACCGAAGCAGAAGAGCGCGAAGCTGAGCGGGAAGACGAGGACGCGGATGACGGCGTGCCAGCCACCGAGCTCCGTGCCGTCGCGCCGCACCGCCCGCAGTCCGACCACAGCCATGCCGAACGTCCGGCCCGAGACGGCCAGTGGGTAGGCGCAGTACACGAAGATCCAGATGAGCAGCACCAGTCCCGTGAGCTCCGGCGCGTCGGTGGTGAAGCTGAACGATGGCCCGCGGAGCGCCGACACGATGTAGTCGACGACGTGGCCGCCGAGGGTGAACAGCACCGCGATGGTGACGATGTCGACGAGGAACCCGGCGAACCGCGTGACGAAGCCCGCGTACGTGCCCTGCAGCCCGATGTCCCGCTCGGACTCGACTGGCGGGGCGTTCATGGCGCCGCCTCCGAGGCCGTGGCCGCCTCGGCGGCTGGGCCCCGCAGCCCGGGCGGTCCGCTGGGGTCGTTCGAGCGGCGCAGCACGCGGTTCACCCAGCGGTGCACGAAGCCATCGAGGCCGACACCGGCGCTACGGACGACGTCGATCCCCTCGCTGGCCACGCCGGCGCTCGCTCGGGTGACGATGGCCTCCAGCTGCGTGCGCTGCACGATGGCGTCGATGTCGACCTTCTCGATCAGTGCGTTCACGTCGAGCTGCGCGGCGATCTGGTTCACGTCGAGCCGAGCGATAACGGCGTTGAGGTCGATCTGGGTCAGCAGCGCGTTGGTCAGCGCCACGATGACGTTGAAGTCCAAGCCCGCGATCACCCGCGCGATGTCGACCCGGTCGATGATCATCCCGATGTCGATCCGCTCGATCAGCGCGTCGAGGTCGACCTGCTTCAGCAGGGCGTCCAGGTCGAGCCGCTCGACGACGGACTGCAGGTCGACCTGGTCGACGATGGACTGGATGTCGACCCGCTCGACGATGGACTGGATGTCGACGCGTTCGACGATCTCCTGCACGTCGATCGCGTCGACGACCCCGGGCGCGACCTCGTTGACGACCGACTGCAGGACCGCGGTGACGTCCCCGACGATGGTCGAGACGAGCCCCCGGCGGGCCGGTTCGGGGGAAGGCGACCGGGCACCGGCCATGGACGCGCGCTAGCCCCGGGGGGTGCGCGAGCGGGTCCCGGCCGGCTCGGGCTTAGGGACGAAGGCCTGGAACGCGTTGCTGAGGCACTCCAGGAGCAGGTCTGGCTCTTCGATGGCGATCTGGTCGAGCGTCACGCCGACGTCGAGGCGGTCGCCGTTGCCGAAGCCGGTGACGTTCAGGAGGCAGCCGAGCCGGGGCCCGAACGGGTAGCTCTCGACCACCTGCGCGCCGCACAGCGTCTGACTGCCGCGCAGCCCGGGGAAGGCCGTCGCGACGAAGTCGACCGAGCGGGCCTGCGCCACCAGCGCAGGCATCAGGATCCGGGTAGGCAGCCGGCTGACCGCGGCCGCGATGGAGCTGGTCACGCGCACGGCCGGCTCGCTGCGGGCCCGGGCCAGTCGTTCCGACACGACGCCGAACAGCGGCCCGGGGTGGTCGCCGCTGGTCGGGACCGCGACGCGCGTCGGCGCGAACCAGTTGCCGCCCGGCACGCCGTCCCGGTGGCGGCCGGCCGGCATGGCCAGGCGCAGCTCCGGCGACGGGCAGCCGAGGCGCTCCTGGTACGCGCCCAGGCCGGCGGCGGCCGCCGCGACGAGCAGGTCGTTGCGGCTCCCGCCCAGCGACAGCGCGATGCCCCGCGCACCCGGAACCGAGACGACCTCGAAGCGGTTCGAGGCCGAGCGCGCCGAGGGCAGGGGCGACAGCGGCCCACCGGCGACGACCACCTGGCGGGAGACGGAGCTGGCGGTGTCGAGGCCCTTCTGGACGGCCCGCACCAACGCGTCGAACGGGTCGACGTGGCGGGCCACGGCCACTGCGTCCATCGCGGCACCGGCGGCCCGTGTGAGGTCACCCGCGGCGCGGGTCAGGTCGAGCGTGACGGTGACGGTGCCGGGACGACGGCCGATCGAGCCGTCCGGGGGCTCGTCGAGGCCGTTCGGGGCGGCAGGGGTGGCCTCGTCGTCGGCGCCGGCTTCCGCCCCGGACGCGACTGCGGGGGTGGTCTCGGGCGCCGGCGGTGCCGGCTCGTCGTCCAGCAGCGACGCGACCAGCGAGGTGCCGCCCATGCCGTCGGTCAGGGTGTGGTGCGCCCGCAGGTAGAAGGCGGCCCGGCCGCCGGCCAGCCCCTCGATGAGGGTCGCGTCCCAGGGCGAGTGGTTGGGGTCGAACGGGCTCGGCTCGAGCAGCGCGACCAGGTCGAGGAGCTGGCGCTGGTCCCCCGGCGACGGCACCGCAGCGACCCGCAGGTGGTGGCGCCCGTCGTAGTCTGCGTCCTCGACCCACACCGGCCGCGAGCGCACCAGGTTCGGGTCGTCAGGGCGCTGCTTCAGCCGAGGCGCCCGCTTCGCGGCCTCCGTGAGGCGGGCCTCGAGGTCCGCCCGGTCGGGCAGGCGATCCAGCAGCATCAGGTTGCCGATGGTCATGCGCAGCGCGCTGTCCTGCCCGGCCCGCCACATGATGGTCTCGATCGACGTCAGGCGTTCGTCCATGGGGAGCACCGTAGGGCGTCAGCCGGCCGGGTTCGCCCGATCGGCGACCCGGGTCACGACCGCAGGCAGGAGTGGTTGCTCGATCACTGCACGCTCCTTGCTCGGGATGGTGCCGTCACCGCACACCATCCGCTCCGCGTCCATTCTGGCCATCCTCCAGGAAGGATGAAAACCGGGACTGCGGCGCGGTCCGTGGTACGGCCGCATCCGACAGGGTTGATGCCGAATGCGCGGGGAGAGGTTCACCATGGCATCCTGCGGTAATGCGCCTCGCGTGCACCACCCACCCTGAAGGGAACCGATGGCCAAGACACAGCTGATCAACGACGACCTGGCGTCGATAATGGCCCTGATCGCCGACGCCGACAGCGTGGAGCTCAAGCTCACCGTCCCCGAGTCGGCGCAGCGCTCCACGGTTCGGGCTCTCGACCTGGACCCCCTCGACGCCCAGATCCGGCAGGTCTTCTTCTTCGACACGCCCGAGCTGAGCCTCAACAACGCCGGGATCGTGCCCCGAGCCCGTCGGATGCAGGGAAAGGGTGACGACTCAGTGATCAAGCTGCGCCCGGTCGTCCCGAGCGAGCTCCCGCCTGACCTGAGGACCTCCGCCGACGTGGTCGTGGAGGTGGACGCCATGCCGGGCGGCTACGTCTGCTCGGCCTCGTACAAGTGTGCCAAGACGCCGTCACCGGTCCTGTCGGCGGTCCGCGGCGAGGTGCCGCTGCGCAAGCTGTTCACCAAGCAGCAGCGGGCGTTCTTCGCCGAGCACGCGCCCGACGGCGTCTCGCTCGACGACCTCCACGTGCTCGGACCCATCTTCGTGCTCAAGGTCCGCTTCTCCCCCGCCGACTACACGCGGGGGCGGGTCGTGGCCGAGCTCTGGCTCTACCCTGACGGCACCCGGATCCTCGAGCTCTCGACGAAGTCCGCGCCGGCCGATGCCCTCGCCACCGCGATCGACATCCGCGCCTACCTGGAGCGCCACGGCGTCGATCTCAGCGGCGACCAACAGACCAAGACCAAGACCGCGCTGGAGTTCTTCGCAGGAGAGCTGGCGCAGCAGGCGTGAGCCGCCCCGCTCCGACGCGGGCCGACGGTCTTCATCCCAAGCGGGGGATGCCGGGGCGACACCGGGTTCGTAGCGTGAGGGCGGCCGATCGGTCGCGAGCGTCGGGAGAATCGACCATGCCAGGAGCGGAGCGGACCAGGGTCGAGGGCTTCGGCAAGCTCGAGAACGGGTTGCGGCAGGCCAGCGACTGGTACCTCTGGGGCCCCTACCTGAGCGAGCGCCAGTGGGGCACCGTCCGCGAGGACTACAGCGCGGACGGCGACGCGTGGTCCTACCTCCCTCACGACCACGCCCGTTCGCGGGCGTACCGCTGGGGCGAGGACGGCATGGCCGGGTTCTCCGACATCGAGCAGCAGCTGTGCCTCGCGCTGGCGCTGTGGAACGGACGGGATCCCATCCTCAAGGAGCGGATGTTCGGGCTGACCGGCGCGCAGGCCAACCACGGCGAGGACGTCAAGGAGTACTGGTGGTACCTCGACGCCGTGCCCAGCCACAGCTGGAACCGCTGGCGCTACCACTACCCGCAGTCCGCCTTCCCCTACGACGACCTGGTCGCGGAGAACGGCCGCCGGGGCAAGCTCGACCCGGAGTACGAGCTGCTCGACACCGGCGCCTTCGACGAGGACCGCTACTGGATCGTGGAGGTCGACTACGCCAAGGCCAGCCCGACCGACCTGTTGATGACGGTCAGGGTCACGAACGCCGGCCCCGACGCCGAGACGCTGCACGTGTTACCGACCGCGTGGTTCCGCAACACGTGGAGCTGGGACGTCGATGCGCCCCGGCCCCGGCTGTGGCTGCGGGACGACGCCGCCATCGCCATCGACCACCCCTTCCTCGGTGATCTCGAGCTGCTCGCCGCGCCCGGCCCGGACGGCACCGCACCCACCGCGCTCTTCTGCGAGAACGAGACCAACGACGCTCGGCTGTACGGCTCGGACGTCAGCCCGCCGTACGCGAAGGACGGGATCAACGACCACGTCGTGGCCGGCGCCGCGACCGTCAACCCCGAGCAGCACGGCACGAAGGCCGCGCTCTGGTACCAGGTGCCCGTCGAGCCCGGTGCGACCCTCGAGCTCCGCCTGCGCCTCCGTCCCACCGGCTCCAAGCCGGCGAAGGCGACCGGAGCACTCGGCGCCAAGTTCGACGACGTCCTCGCTCTGCGACGGCGGGAGGCTGACCAGTTCTACGCGGAGATGGCACCGGCGCAGGGCACGTCGGAGACGGCCATGATCATGCGCCAGGCGTTCGCCGGGATGCTGTGGAGCAAGCAGCTCTACGCCTACGACGTCCGCCGCTGGCTGGAGGGCGACCCGACGCAGCCGGTACCGCCGGCCGAGCGCTGGACGAAGCGCAACTCCCGCTGGAAGAGCTTCGATGCGTTCGACATCATGTCGATGCCCGACAAGTGGGAGTACCCGTGGTTCGCGGCGTGGGACATGGCCTTCCACTGCGTCGCGCTGGCCCACCTCGACCCGGCCTTCGCCAAGTACCAGCTCGTGCTGCTGTGCCGGGAGTGGTTCCAGCATCCCAACGGCGCGCTTCCCGCCTACGAGTGGGACTTCGGGGACGTCAACCCACCGGTGCAAGCGTGGGCGGCGCTGGAGGTGTGGTCCATCGACGGCGGCCGCGACCTCGAGTTCCTCTCCCGCGTCTTCGACAAGCTGCTCGTCAACTTCACCTGGTGGATGAACCTGGAGGACGCCAACGGCTCCGACCTCTTCGAGGGCGGCTTCCTCGGCCTCGACAACATCGGCCCCCTCGACCGGTCGCACCTGCCAGTCGGCGGCATTCTCGAGCAGTCGGACGCCACGGGCTGGATGGGCTTCTACGCGTTGGCCATGGCCGGCATGGCCGCCATCCTCTCCCGCTCCGGCGAACGCGCCGCCAACGATCTCGTCCTCAAGTTCCTCGAGCACTTCGCCACCACCCGCGAGGCGCTGGCGACGCTCGGCCTGTGGGACGACGAGGTCGGCCTGTACTGCGACAACCTCATCGCACCGGACGGCACCGTCGTGCCCGTGAAGGTGCGGTCGATGGTGGGGATCATCCCGCTGCTGGCGGCCGTCGTCGTCGACGGCCACATCGTCGGCCGGGCCCAGACGCTGCGCAAGGGCGCCGCTCGTCTCATCGAGGATCTCGGCGGTCGGAAGGGACTGGTCGACCAAGGCCTGCTGCGGGGCGAGCCCGGCGAGGAGCGAGTGCTGCTCGGCGTCGTCGGAGTCGAACGGTTGCTCCGGCTGTTCGAGAAGCTGTTCGACGAGCGCGAGTTCCTCTCGCCCCATGGCCTTCGCGCCCTGTCCGCCTACCACCGCGAGCACCCCTACGTCATCCAGATCGAGGGAGTGACGGCCACGGTCGACTACGAGCCGGCCGAGTCCACGACGAACATGTTCGGCGGCAACTCGAACTGGCGGGGGCCCATCTGGTTCCCCCTCAACTACCTCGTCGTGAACACTCTGGAGCGCTACCATCGCTTCTTCGGCGAGGAGCTCACCATCGAGTACCCGACGGGCACCGGTCAGCTGCGCTCGCTGGACTACGTCGGCGAGGACCTGCGCCGGCGACTGATCGGCCTCTTCGAGCGGGGCCCGGACGGGCTGCGCCCGTGCTTCGGGGGCGTGGAGCGGCTGCAGCGCGACCCGGCCTGGCGCGACAACCTGGTCTTCAGCGAGTACTTCCACGGCGACAACGGCGCCGGTCTCGGTGCGTCCCACCAGACGGGCTGGACCGGCATCGTCGCCGACCTGATCCGCGGCCGTCCCGGCGACGGCGTCTACAGCCTCGGGGAGGCGGCGCGGCTCGCCGCGGAGCGGGCCTCGTCGTGACGACCGTCGAGGGCATCGCACCACGCGCGCGCCCGGGCCGGCGGGCACCACTCGGCGCTACGCCGTCGGAGCAGGGAACGAACTTCGCGCTGGCCTCGAGCGTGGCCGACGGCGTGGTCCTCTGCCTCTTCGACGACGCGGGCCGCGAGACGCAGGTGCCCATGGAAGACTACGACGCCGGCGTCTGGCACTGCTTCGTCGACGGGGTCGATCCGGGCCAGGCCTACGGCTTCCGCACGCTGGGCCCCTTCGAGCCCGCCCGGGGGATCCGGTGCAACCCGGCGAAGCTGCTGCTCGATCCGTACGCGCGGGCCACGACCGGCGCGGTCGCGTTCGGGCCCGAGGTGCTCGGCCACGACCCGGACCTCCCGGACCAGGCCAACACGCTCGACTCGGCTGGCCACGTGCCGAGGAGCCTGGTCGTCGACGGGGCGTTCGCCTGGACGGATGCCGGCCACCGCACCCACGGCTACGCGGATTCGATCATCTACGAGGTTCACGTCAAGGGCTTCACCATGCGCCACCCCGACGTGCCGCCGGCGCTGCGCGGGACGTACGCGGGGCTGGGGCACGAGGCGGCCATCGCCCACCTCGTCGATCTGGGCGTCACGGCGGTCGAGCTGCTGCCCGTGCACCAGAGCATCCCCGAGGCCTTCCTCGTCCGGCGGGGGCTGACGAACTACTGGGGATACAACTCGATCGGCTTCTTCGCCCCCCACGACGGGTATTCGGCCGAGGTCCGCGCCGGCCGGCCGGGCGGCCAGGTGGCGGAGTTCAAGGCGATGGTCGATGCCCTCCATGGCACCGGTCTCGACGTGATCCTCGACGTCGTCTTCAACCACACGGCCGAGAGCGACCACACCGGACCGACGTTCTGCCACCGCGGCGTCGACAACCCTGCCTACTACCGGCTCGACCCCGAGGACCTCCGCCTCTACATCGACACCACAGGCTGCGGCAACGCGCTCAACGCCGGCGACGCACTCGGCCTGCAGCTGGTCATGGACTCGCTCCGGTATTGGCTGGTGGAGATGCACGTCGATGGGTTCCGATTCGATCTCGCGCCCACCCTCGCCCGCGAGAACGGCAGCTTCGACCGGCGCGCCGCCTTCTTCGACCTCGTCGCCCAGGATCCGGTGGTGTCGCAGGCCAAGCTCATCGCCGAGCCCTGGGACGTGGGCCAGACCGACAGCTACGACGTCGGCCGCTTCCCGCCCGAGTGGAGCGAGTGGAACGGCCGCTACCGGGACACGGTCAGGGACTTCTGGCGCCGGCGCGACGGCCTGGTGCCCGAGCTGGCGACGCGCTTCAGCGGCTCGTCGGACCTCTACGGCGGTTCCCACCGGCGTCCCACCGCCTCGGTCAACCTGGTCACCGTCCACGACGGCTTCACGCTGCGGGACCTGGTCTCCTACGACGCCAAGCACAACGAGGCCAACGGGGAGGGCAACCGGGACGGGAACAACGACAACCGCTCCTGGAACTGCGGCGTCGAGGGCCCGACCGACGATCCCGAGGTGCTCGCGCTCCGGGCCCGGCAGTCCCGTGCGCTGCTCAGCACCCTGCTCCTGTCATTCGGCGTGCCGCTCCTCCTCGGCGGCGACGAGCTCGGCCGGACCCAGCTTGGCAACAACAACGCCTACTGCCAGGACAACGAGCTGGTGTGGTTCGACTGGTCGGCGGTCGACGCCGATCTGCTCGACTTCACCCGGCGCCTCATCGCGCTGCGCCGCGGACACCCGGTGTTCCGACGACGGCGCTTCCTCTCCGGTGCGGCCGCCTCGGCGCTGGCCTGGTACACGCCGGCCGGCACGCCCATGACCTCCGAGAGCTGGTCCGATCGCAACGCCCGCTGCCTCACCATCCACCTGGACGGAACCAGCGACCCCGACCGGAACGAGGACGGCACGCCGGAGCTCGACGACGACTTCCTCGTGCTCGTCAACGGCTGGTGGGAGCCCCTGACCTTCACGATCCCCGACCACGACGGGTCTCGGTCGTGGGTGTGGGAGCTGGACTCCTACGACCCGGCCGCCACGGTTGCGGCGTCGCCGCTGGGGACCGGTGCCGAGCTGACGGTCGGTCCCGGCTCGGTCGTCGTGCTGCGCAGCCCGCGCTGAGGCGGACCGCCCCACCCGGCGCGACCGGGGATCCGACGATCCGCTGGCGGAACGTGGAGTAGTTCCGGCCCTGGTACAAGAGGACGATCGGGAAGTGCACGATGGCAACGATGCTCTGGGCCGCCCCCCGCCGGCCTCAGAGGCTGAGGGCGAGCCAGACCACCAGCATCAGCACGAGGACGCCGAGAACGATCCACACCGGCCAAGAGCCGAACACCTCCCGGCTCTCGGTCTGGTGCTCGTAGGCACGGTTCTCCGGTGAGCCGACCTTCGGCAGGTGGCGTGCCGGCTTCCGGGCCCTGCTGCCTTTGCTCCCCATCGCGGCGACGCTACCCGCTGCGATCCCACGTCGCCGAGTCGCCGGGCGAGCGGGTCCGGGTGTCAGGCGGCAAGTGGCGCGACGTAGGCGTGCAGGGACCCATCGGCGCCCACCGCCGTCTCCAGGCCTTCGGCCCGTGCGGTCGAGACGGCGGCCGAGACGGTGACGACCAGGCCGCTGCACATCAAGATCCATGCCGCGACCGTCTTGGTGCCGACGAAGACGCTGACCGGGACGGTCAGCAGCAGGGTCAGGCTGATCGCCGCGGCGGCGATGTTCAGCCCGGCCCACAGGAAGGTCAAGCGGCGGAAGAGCACGGAGATGGCCGGCCGCGCTTCGACCTCGGCCGTGAGCGGGCAGAAGTCGGATGCGAAGCGCTGGACGAGGGGCCGTCCCGTCAGCACGGACAGAGCGAACACGGCGGCCGTGGTCAGCGTCCCGAGGATCGGCTGGAGGAAGTAGATGAAGGTGCTGCCGTTCCAGACGAAGACCACCGTCCGCACGGTGATGCCGATGGTGGTCAGGACCAGGAGGGCGGGCACCTGCCGGCCGGCAACGAACCGTCGCCCGACGGCGGTGTACGACCACAGCAGCGCGGCCGCGAACGCCCACCTCAGCCCCAGGGCGAGCAGGAACGAGTAGAAGAGCACGGTCGGGATGAACGAGGCCTCGACGAGCTGGGGCACCAGGCGCCGCACGACCGCGCCGACGACCGACCGCTTCGAAGGGTGCATCCGCCACGTCGAGTCAACCCCTGGCGATGGTCCGCACGCCGCCGCAGGGAGTTCCACGCGGGCGGGCCCGGTCATCACATCCATCCAGCCCGATCCGTTCCGCTCGTGGTTGGGGCACCGTACTCGGCCTCGTGGTCGCCCGGACCGCGGGCGCACCGGCTAGAGCGGTCCAGGTCGCCGGATCGCCGACCTCCTCACGCCGCGTCAGCACCGGGCGACGCTGCGCGGGCAGCCCGGGCGGGGGGCATGTCCTACGCTCGGTCGTCACCGCACCGGTGGCGCGTTCGGCATCAAGGGGGCCCGAGTCGTGAGGGGACCAGCGCAGGGGACGACGACCTACGCCACCACCTTGCCTCGGGCGTACTACCTCTCGCCGGCCACGTTCGAGACAGAGGTCGAGCGGGTGTTCTTCCGGCAGTGGACATTCGTCGCCCACGAGTCACAGCTGCCCGGCCCCGGCGACTTCCTCGTGGACGAGATCGCCGGCGAGAGCATCATCGTCGTGCGCGACGCGGCGGCCGAGGTGCGCGCGTTCTTCAACGTCTGCCGGCATCGCGGCTACCGCTTCTGCGAGCAACCGCAGGGGCACGCCACCCGCTTCACCTGTCCGTACCACCGCTGGAGCTACAGCGCCGACGGCCGCCTGCGCAACGTGCCCGGATCGCCCGACGGCGAGCTCATCGACTACGCGGAGTGGGGCCTCGTCCCGTGCCACGTCGAGACGTGGCACGGGCTCGTCTTCGTCGCACTCGGTGAGCGCGCGCCCGCAC
>JBKPRL010000266.1:0-5906 GCA_046734535.1 bacterium
TGACGTGGCCGGACGGGCCGGTGACGCGCACTCCGAGGTCGTTCGAACCATGGGCGGTCTGCACCATCGCGACGATCCCTGGCTGGAGACGAAGTGAGACGTCGGCGTCGTCGTGCACCAGCACTTTGTCGCCCACTTGCAGGGCGTTCCACTGGAGCCTCAACACGGCTGAAGCTCCGTCCCGAAGAGGGCGTCGTGACAGGGTGGGCACACCCACCAGTCGGGATGGGCGGTGTTCGGCAACGTGGGGTCGCCTGGGAAGCTCCGGCGGCACCGTCCGCAGCGACGCGAGTCGGGCAGCTCGACGGTGGGGGATGTGACGTGTTCGGCCATGACGCTCCTTGCGTGTACAGGAGAGGCGTCGGGCCTTTGTCGGCGACAACCGATTCGTCGTCGTGCGCAGACGGCGTCCCTACCAGAGTGACGCCCCCATCTTACCGGTCGGCGGCGCGAACCGTGCCCTGGGGTCCTGGGTGAGCGCCCGGCTACGGTCCAGTGGGAGGTGGCTGCGCTCGGCGCACTCCGCCGACGATCGAGAGGCGTCTCCGTGGGTCTTCGTGTCGCCATGCTGGCCCCGATCGCGTGGAGGGTGCCGCCGCGCCACTACGGGCCGTGGGAGCAGTTCGCGTCGCTGCTCACCGAAGCTCTCGTGGAGCGCGGCGTCGATGTCACCCTCTTCGCGTCCGGCGACTCTCGGACCGCTGGCCGGCTCTCCTCGGTCGTGCCGCGCGGCTGGGAGGAGGATCCCGGTGCAGAGCCGAAGGTGTCCGAATGCCTCCACATCTCAGCTCTCTTCGAGCGCGCCGGAGAGTTCGAGCTCATCCACAACAGCTTCGACTTCCTGCCGTTGACCTACAGCGCGCTCGTGTCCACGCCCGTCCTGACCACGATCCACGGCTTCTCCTCACCGGCCATCGTGGCCGTGTACGAGAAGTACGACCACCTCGGTGCCTACATCGCCATCAGCGACTCCGATCGCCACCCCCGACTCACCTACCTGGCCACCATCCACCACGGGATCGACACGGACGCGTTCGAGCTGCACGACAGCTCGGACGGCTACCTGTTGTTCTTCGGCCGAATCCATCCTGACAAGGGCACAGCCGATGCCATCGCGGTCGCCCGCCGGGCCGGCCTGCCGCTGGTCATCGCCGGGATCATCCAAGATCGGCGGTACTACGACGAGGTCGTCGCACCGTCGATCGACGGCGTGCGAGTGCGCTACGTCGGCGCTGTCGGGCCTGAGCAGCGGCCTGCTGTCCTGGGCGGAGCCATCGCGCTGCTGCACCTCATCGGCTTCGAGGAGCCGTTCGGTTACAGCGTCATCGAGGCGATGGCGTGTGGCACCCCCGTCGTCGCCTACCGACGCGGATCCATGCCTGAGCTCATCGAGGAAGGCACCACCGGCTTCCTCGTCCGCGACGTCGACCAGGCCGTCGAAGCGGTGGCCAAGGTCGAAGCACTCGATCGGGCGCAGGTACGAGAGCACGCCGTCGCCCACTTCGGACTCGATCGCATGACCGACGACTACCTCGCGGCGTACGAGGCGGTGATCACCCGGGGCGGTCGACGCGTCCGTTGACTGGTGGTAGCCGCTGCGTGATCAGACGGCTCGCTTCGTCTCCTGCTTCGCCTTCTTCTCCCCCCGCTTCTGCTTCAGCGTTTTGCCGGACTTCTTCGATTGGTGTTGGCGTGGCGATTTGTCGGCCATCTCGTCCTATCTTTCGGTGGATCGTGGGGGAGGACGCCTGCGGCGACATCCGGTCGAAGCGGTATCGGCGCCGCGACGGACGCTGTGGACGGGAACGTCGAGAGGACGCCCACTGATCTGGGACTGACCCTATCGGTTGGCGCCCGCGCCGGTCTCCGAGGTCAGGGCCGCGGAGGCAGCGAGAACACGCGGCTCGGGACGGCAGGGGCCACGCGGCACCCCCTCGGTCAGGTCTCGTTCGTCTTCGCCAGCCGAGGTCGGACGGGCGAGAGTTGGAGCAATGTCCGGACACGGGGTGTGACAGGATGGCTCGGCGGTACGGTGGTGGTGGTTCCCGCCTTGGGAGTGACGCCTGGTTTGGGCCGGCGGCCGTTTGGCTTGTCGCCTCGTGCAGTCTTGACGCCGTTTCCTGAGCACGACATCAGGAGCGAAGATCATGAGCCGCGCCATCCGTGCACCGTCCCCGCCGGCACCAGCTGCCGGCTCGACACCCGAACCCACGTCACGCCGGACGAGCAGATGGACGTCACCGGCGGCGGCCGGCGTCCCGATCAGGCGGTCGGACTGGTGGCCATCGGCACTGGGGATCGGTCGACTGCGCCTGTTCCGGAGCGAGTCCACGTCGGGCAAGGGGGCGGCATCGGTCAGGCCGTTCCCGATCGGCCGATTTGGGCCGGGGTACGCGATGGCGAGACTGATCGCGACGCCGCTGTATCGCACGCTGTGGCGGGTGCGCGTGGAAGGTGGCGAGCGGCTGCCGCGCCGGGGTCCGGCGATCCTTGCCGCGAACCACGTCTCGTTCTTCGATTCCGTCGTGTTGATCATGACGGTGCGCCGCACGCTCAGCTTCGTCGGCAAGGTCGAATACCTCGACAGCTGGACGACGCGGCGGCTGCTGCCGGCGCTGGGCATGATCCCCGTCGATCGCGGCGATGGTCGCCGCGCCATCGCCGCGTTGAAGCTCGCCGCGGGGGTCCTACGAGCCGGCAGCATGTTTGCCATCTATCCGGAAGGCACCCGCTCACCCGACGGAGCCCTACAGGCCGGCCACACGGGCGTGGCCTATCTCTCGATGGCCACGGGAGTGCCGATCGTGCCTGCCGGCATCGTCGGGACCAGCCGCATCCAGCCGCCAGGCTCGAGGGTCCCGCGCCCGTTCCGACCGGTCACCGTCCGGTTCGGGCGTCCCATCGACCCCTCGATCTACGCCGGCAGCCGCCGCCAACGCCGACGGCTGATCACCGATGACGTGATGACCGCGATCCAATCCCTCTCCGGGCCGCAACCACGCTGACCCGTCGCCCCCGGGCTGGCGAGGTCAACTCGACGAACACGCTTCCGGCGCCAGCAGCGAGTTCAGGCGCAAGCCCTCAGATCTGGCCTTGGGAGTGCGCGGTATCGTCGAGGGGCGTGAGCCTCGACATCGACATCGAAGACATCGCCGAGGTGCTCCTTGCCGACGGCTGGCACGTGGTGTACGGGCGGAGCTTCGCGCTCGATGACTACGACTTCACGCTCGCGGGCCGCCGTGTGCGTGGCGGCGGGGACAGCGGCGTCTGCTCGACCGGGTTCAGCTTCGTCACCGACGAGGCGGGGTCCCGGATCGCCGGACCGCTCACCTCGATACTTGCGCTCCGCCACGGCGTCGCGCCCTGACTGCTTGCGGAGCCACGAGTTCACTGGACCGCTGTTGCCGCCTGAGCGCCGCCGATCCCCACGACTGGATGTTCCGCACCGCACGGGACGGTTCTTCAACCCGAACCGCTCAGCCAACGGTTCGACCGGCCCGTGCCGCACACCGAGCTGGCCCCGCATCCGGAAACGACTTCAGTCGGAGGGGGCGACGTAGGCGTGCAACCTGCCGTGGGAGGAGACCGCGGTGTGGAGCCCTTCGCCGCGCGCCGTACGGCGGGCGTCCGACACGGTCAGCACGACGCCGCTGCAGGTGATGATCCACGTCGAAACCGCGGCCGTGCCGACGAAGACGGGGACCGGAACTGTCAGTAGCAACGTCAAGGTCGCCGCGGCGGCGACGCCATTGACCACGGCCCACAAGTACGTGAGCCGGCGGAACAGCTGGACGATCGCGGGGCGCGCCTCGACGTCAGGGCTGAGCGGGCAGAAGTCGGCCGCGAACCGGGCGACGAGCGGCCGGCCCATGCGGACGGACAGGGCGAACGCGGCAGCGGTGGCGACCGTGCGCATGATCGGCTGGACGAAGTACACGAAGTCGTTGCCACTGAGCAGGTAGATGACCGTGCGCACCGAGATCCCCAACGTGGCGAGCACCAGCAGGCCCGGGATGGGGCGGCCCGTGAGGATCCGACGTCCCACCGCGGCGTAGGTCCACACCAGGGCTGCGACGATCGCCCACTTGAGCTCGAACATGATGAAGAACACATAGAAGAGCGCCATCGGAATGACCGTCGCTTCGACGAGGTACGGCACCATCCGGCGCCCGACGGCCTTCACAACCGACACCGTCGAGGGATCCATACGCCACGCGACGTCGGCTCGTTCGAGCGAGAGGATCGTGCTCGCGGACATCGATGGCTCCTGCCCCGTCAAGGGCTGCGCTGAGGCGCCACCAGGGATCGGAGCAACGCATCCGCGGATCCTGCCCGTGGGCGGGATCCGACACGTTTCGTCGTGTCGACGCTCACCCTACACCCGCCACCGAGCCGTCGCGGCCGATCCTGAGCCGTGATGGGCTGAGCACGTCCTCCCGGCTAGACCTGCGGCTATGGTGGCAGGACCACGTGAACGGACAACCGGCGTGGCGGCATCAGCTCCGGACCTCGGCCGATCCCTCAGACGTTCATGGCTCGAGATGACGAGGAGTCCGGTGTGACCGAATGCGTCGACCCCCAAAACCGGGTTCTGAACTCGGTCGCGGTCGGCACCGCGGCCGCAATGACCAGCCAGAGGAGCTGACCCGTGGCCGGCCTCGCGATCATCACTGAAGCCTGCATCGACGTGAAGGACCGTGCCTGCGTCGATGTGTGCCCCGTCCAGTGCATCTATGAGTTCGATCCGCAGAAGAACGTGTTGTTCTCCGAGGTCGAAGCCGGAAGCGGGAACATCGAGACGATCCATTCGCCCAACCCTGACGCGATCGCGATCTTCGGCGACAGCGTGCTGTACGTGAACCTCGACGAGTGCACGTCGTGCACCGCGTGCTACCAGCCCGACGTCTGTCCGGTCGGCGCCATCTACTCCGAAGAGCACCTCCCCGATGGATCGCCGAGCAGCGCCAGCTACAACGCGAACGATCCCAACAAGGGCCACGACCACACGTTCTTCCTCCAGCACAGCCGCGACGTGTTCGCGGACTGACCGCTGGCAGATCCGGTCGCAGTCGGCGCCGGAACGACAAGAGCCGGTCCGTCCGGACCGGCTCTCACCTAGGGCTCGATGGCGACGAGCGAGGTAGCAGACCCATGGCTGGTGTGCTCATCCTTCAGCGCTGACGGTCGGAGGGACCGCTGGGACGTCGACGGGCCGCTGTTCGCGGGGTGGGAGATGTACCACCTGGAGCGCTCCTCGGCCGACCCCAAAACCGTACCTTCACATCGCATCGACCAGCTGGTTCGGCCAGCTGATCCAGCGTCGGACGACGGCGGCATGGGTGCGGCGTGCCGTCGTACCACTGCCGAGCTGTCTGGGCTGCGAGGCTACGGCTTTACGGAACGACCGCAACGGCTATGCGTCCGCTCCGGCTCTAGTGTCCCATGGCGCGCAAGCTCCTCAAGGGTCGACTCGGCGCCGAAAGGCTACCGGTCGGTCGCGCTCGCGATCGCGATCGCGAGCAATCGGCCCTCACGTCCAGCGCTCAAGGGGCTACACCGAGCCTTGCTCCCAGCGCGCACCATCTCCTCGGCCCACCACTCAGGCCGAGGCAGATGGTGGTCGCGGACGTCGAGCGCTCTAGGTCAGGCGGAGCGTCGCTGGAAGATGCTGTAACCGCCTGGTCCAACAAGTGCCGCGACGATCAGCAGGACGATGCCCCAGATGATCGAGCCGCTGAACAGGAGGATGATGCCCACCACGGCGATGACCGCGGCGATGATCCACAGGACCCTGGCTGACATAGTGACCTCTCTTCCGTTTCACTCGTGTCACTGCACGGTGGCGGGGCGAGGTCCAGACCAGGTCGCCGACCAGCAACGGGTCGTGGTCGTCATTGTAGACCAAC
>JBKPRL010000267.1:0-11495 GCA_046734535.1 bacterium
GGCGACGTCGTCACGCTGGATGGCGGCGTGTCACAGCCGCTCGACGTCCTGCTCCTCGGCGGACGCCCCATCCGGGAGCCGGTCGCGGCGTACGGCCCGTTCGTGATGAACACGAGGGCCGAGCTGGTCCAGGCCGTCGAGGACTTCCAGGCCGGCCGGCTGGGCACTGTTCCCGCCGACGGGCTGCACCCCTACCACGTGCGCTAGTTCTTCGTCGGCGGTGTCTTCGTCGGCCGTGTCTTCGTCGCCATCCTCCGCTCCGCTTCGGCCGGCTCCTACTCGCTTCGCTCGGCAATCCATCGAGCCACGCTGCGGTGCGCCGGCAAAGCCGGACGCACCGGGACAGGCGCTCACGCCCGTCTTCGATCGCCGGAGCGCTACGACAGTGCGATGGGGGGTCGGATCCGCCCGACGCCCGTCGCCTGCTCGAAGGCGTAGCCGACCTCGAGGACGGCCAGGTCCTCGCGCCTCCGGCCCACGATCTGGACGCCGACCGGGAGCCCGTCAGGGGTGAACCCGGCCGGCACCGACAGCGCGGGTTGGAACGTGACCGAGTACCAGTAGGCGGAGCGCATCCAGTCGAGGTAGGTCTCGAGGGGCACACCGTCGACCTCGGCTGGCCAGGCGAGGTCGGCCGGGAACGGCGGGACCTGGTTGACCGCGCCGACGATCACGTCGTAGCGCTCGTGGAAGGCGCGCATCCGCTCGAGGATCACGGCGTGCTCGCGCATGGCCTCGGCGACCTCGTGTCCGCTCAGGTGGGCGCCGGCCTCGGCCTGCGCGACGGCCTCCGGCTTCATCTGGTCGCGATGGGCGGCGAGGAGTGGCCCGAGGCCGAACCAGGACACCCAGGCCCGGATGGTCAAGAAGACCTCCTCCGCTCTCTGGAGGTCCGGCTCGGCGTCGTCCACGGCGCAGCCGAGCTGCTCGAACGTGGCCCGGCTGGCGTCGACCACCGCCCGAACGCTCGGATCGAGGGGCAGACCGCCCGGAACCGGGCACCAGGCGACCCGGAGGCCCGTCAGGTCTCGGTCGAGCGGACCGGCGAAGACCGTCGGATCGGATGGATAGGACCCCGGATCGCGAGGGTCGTCACCTGCGACCACGCTGAGACCGAACGCGACGTCACCGACCGAGCGGGCGAGGACGCCCTTGACGACGTAGCCGACCCACGGCAGCGCCGACGGCCAGGCCGGGACCAGCCCGACCGTCGGGCGCAGCGCGGCCACGTTGTTGAAGTTGGCGGGGTTGCGCAGCGAGCCGCCGTAGTCGCTCCCGTCGGCGATCGGCAGCATGCCCGAGGCGAGCGCGGCGGCGGCGCCACCGCTCGAGCCGCCCGCGGACCTGGTGAGGTCGTAGGGGTTGCGGGTGGTGCCGTACACCGCGTTGTAGGTGTGGGAGCCCAGACCGAACTCCGGGACGTTCGTCTTCCCGATGGGCACGACACCAGCCCGGCGCAGCCGCTCGACGATCACGGAGTCGGCCGGCGGCCGGAAGTCCCGGAAGATGGGTGAGCCCTGCGTGTAGGGAAAGCCGACGGCCGGTTCGGTGTCCTTGAACGCCGTCGGCAGCCCGTGCAGCGGGCCGACGTCGTCACCGCGGACCAGGACGGCGTCGGCGTCAGCGGCCAGGGCGAGGCATTCCTCCGGCGTCAGCATGGCCACGATGGCGTTGAGCTGGGGGTTGCAGCGCCCGATCTGCTCGAGGTGGGCAGCCATGATCTCCCGCGCGCTGACCTCTCGCGCGCGGACCATGCCCGCCAGCTGGCGGGCGCCGAGGAAGCAGAGCTCAGCCGACTCCACGACCGCGCCGCCCTGACCCTCGGACTGGCCGCTCAGCCCCTGCGGAGGGCCCGCAGACCCCGTCGCTCCGGACGGGCGACACCGACGTCGATGACCTCGGCCGTGTCGTAGAGGAGACGCAGCTCGGGCTCGGGCAGCTCGGCCACCGCCCAGAGGCGGGCGCGGGTGCGGCGGCGGCGGGAGTCCTCGGCGTCGGGCCGGAACGCATCGAGCACCCACCGGCGGGCGGCGGCGGACAGGAGCTTGCGGCGGGGTTGGTCGAGGTTCAGCCGCCGGCCGGGCTTGGTGTAGAGGGCCAGCGCGGCCTGCTCGACCGCCTCTTGGGCCGGGCGCTGCCCCTGGTCTCGCACCCGGCTGGCCAGGTAGGCGGCCATGATCTGCAGCTCGCTCACGCCGAACCTCGAGGTGTCGACCATCCGGCTGGCGGCGATCGTCGCAGTCACGCCCCATGCGGCCATCCGTCCCGCGCCGGTGAAGCGCGCGGCCCTCGACGTCCGCCGCGCGCCCTTGGCCACCCGCATCAGAACCGGTCGCAACGAGGCTGCGAGGGCGACCCAGGCCCCGACGTTGCTGCTGGCCTTCTCCCGAGCGCCGAGCACGGACAGGAGCTCCTCCGCATGGTCGACCGAGCGCACGTCCAGGCGCCGCTCGAAGACCTGGTCGAAGGCCCGGTCCAGGGGAGACGTCACCGCTGCGGCGAGGCGGTCCACCAGCGGGCGGAGGCTCGGACGGCCGCGTCCGCCGGCCCCGGGCTCGCGATCGTCCGGCAGGTCCAGGTTGTGCACGCCGGTAGTCATACCCGATCCAGCGGGGATCCCACCCGTGCCGCCGCAGGTGCGATGCTGGAGCGATGGCCTGGTTGGTCCTGGACGGACGGGTGCTGGCCTCGGCCGAGGTGGTGTCCGGACGTCGGGATCGGCGCCGCGGGTTGCTCGGGCGCGACGGCCAGGACGGGGCCATGGTGCTGTCGCCCTGCCGCTGGATCCACAGCGTCGGGATGCACTTCCCGCTGGACGTCGCCTACCTCGACGTCGACGGCGTCGTCCTGAAGACCGTGCGCATGGCGCCCAACCGCGTCGCCCTCCCGGTCGTGAAGGCGAAGACCGTCGTCGAGGCCGAAGCCGGCGCCTTCGCCCGCTGGGGCCTCCACGTCGGCGACGTCGTCGAGCTCCACCAGTGAGGGGCGCAGTCCGCCAGGAGGGTGGCGGGCGGCTCGTGCTCGTCGCGACGCCGATCGGGAACCTCGGCGACCTGTCCCCTCGAGCGGTCAGCGCGCTGGCCGAGGCCGACGTGATCGTCTGTGAGGACACCCGGCGCACGGGCCGGCTGCTCGAGCACGCAGGGGTGGCCAAGCGACGTCTCCTCGTGGCCAACGAGCACGCGGAGGCGTCGGCCGCAGCAGAAGTCGGCCGCCTGCTCGCGACAGGAGCGACGGTCGCCGTGGTGACCGACGCCGGCACACCGGGCATCTCGGACCCGGGCGCCCGGCTGGTGCGGATGGCCATCGACGGCGACCACCCGGTCACGGTCGTTCCCGGGCCTGCCGCGGCCGTCGCGGCGGTGGTGATCAGCGGCCTGCCGGCTGACCGCTTCGTGATGGAGGGCTTCCTGCCGAGGCGCGGTCACGAGCGCTCGGAGCGGCTCGCCGCACTGGCGGCCGAGCGCCGCACCACCCTCCTGTACGAGGCACCACACCGCCTGGCGAGGACACTCGCCGACCTCGTGGCGGCGCTCGGCCCGGCCCGGCCGGTTGCCGTCTGCCGCGAGCTGACGAAGCTGCACGAGGAGGTCTGGCGGGGCTCGCTGGGCGAGGCGGCCTCCCGCGCCGCCGCGGGCGAGCCGCGAGGCGAGCACGTACTCGTCCTGGGCGGGGCCGCCGCGCCGAGCCCACCGGACGACGACGCCGTGCGTGATGCGCTGGCCGCGCGCCGCGCGGCGGGCGACGACCGCAAGACGGCCATCGCCACCGTGACCCGCGAGCTCGCCCTGCCCCGGCGCAGGGTCTACGAGCTGGCCCATCCCTCGGCGGGAACGCCGGGACCGCCGGGCACGAACCAGCCTGCACCGGCCCGGTCGCCGGGAGTCGACGGGCCGTCGCCAGTAGGTTGAGCGCGTGTCCACGGCTCCTCCCACCGTCGAGCACATCCCCACCGAATGGGCCTACCGCGCCCACGGACCGCAGGCGGCGTTCTTCGACCTCGACCGGACCTTGATCTCCGGCTCGTCGGCCTTCACCTTCGGCATCGCCGCCTGGCGCAAGGAGATGGTGCCGACCCGCCAGTTCGCGCGGGATGCGGTCGGCGCCATCGCCTTCAAGCTGCGTGGCGACCACGGTGACCAGGAGACGGTGGCCAAGGTCCGCGAACGGATCCTTCGCGCTGTCCAAGGGACGCGCCAGCAGGACCTGATCGCCCTCAACGAGAGCATCGTGCCGAAGCTCCTCGACAAGGTTCGGCCCGAGGCCAAGAAGCTCTTGGAGTCCCACCACCTCCGGGGTCACGCCACCTACATCGTGTCGGCGGCCCCGGTCGAGATCGTCGAGCCGCTGGCCCTCGCCCTCGGCATGACCGCTGGGCTCGGCACCCGCGCCGTGGTCGACGAGGGCATCTACACGGGTGCGCTGGCCGGGCCGTTCTGCTACGGCCCCGGCAAGGTCGAGGCCATCGCCGATGTCGCCCACTGGGAGGGCTACGACCTCACCCGCTGCTACGCCTACAGCGACTCGGTGAGCGACCTGCCGATGCTCGACGCCGTCGGCCATCCGGTCGCCGTCAACCCGGACGCCCGTCTCGGTGCCAAGGCAGCCGAGCGGGGCTGGCCCGTCGTCATCTTCCGCCGCCGGACGAAGCAGGTGGTGCGACGCTCGACCGCTGGTGCGGCCGCGGTGTCCCTCGTCGGCGCGGGCTTCGCGGCGGGCTTCCAGGTCGCCAAGCACCGCTGAGTCGTCACCGCGCGAAATGCCGTCTCGCGCGGCGCCATCACCTCGTATCGTCGCCGTCGTGCGTACGACGTCCGCCTCCCAGCCCGTGATGTTGGGCCCCACCGAGGGGTCCGTCCGGCTGCGCTGACGCGCACATCCGCTGTAGGTCCCCGCTCGGTGCGGGGATCGCAGCGTCGATCTCCTCCTCGGGCGGGCAAGAGGAAGGAGGAACCATGAACGGCATAGCCTCATCCGGCGTGGCCAGCTACTACCTGACGACGCCGATCTACTACGTCAACGACGCGCCCCACGTCGGCCACGCCTACACGACGCTCATCGCCGACGCCGTCGCCCGCTGGCACCGGCTCGCCGGAGAGGAGGTGTTCTTCCTGACGGGCACGGACGAGCACGGCCTCAAGGTCGCGCAGGCGGCCGAGGCCAACGGCGTGAGCCCCAAGGAATGGGCCGATCGCACTGTCGCCCGCTACCAGGCCGCGTGGGATGTCCTCGACATCAGCTACGACCGCTTCATCCGGACCACCGAACCGGGTCACTACGCGGCCGTCACCAAGCTGCTGCAGGCCTGCTACGACGCCGGTGACATCGAGCTCGACACCTATCGGGGCTGGTACTCCGTCTCTGACGAGGAGTACATCGGCGCCGACGAGGTCGAGGACTATCGGGCCCGCGGACGCAAGGTCATCGAGCTCGAGGAGGAGAACTACTTCTTCCGACTCAGCCGCTTCCAGGACCGGCTGTTGACGTGGTACGAGGACCATCCCGACGCCATCCACCCGGTCGGCCGGCGCAACGAGGTGCTGGGGCTCATCAAGGGCGGCCTGCTCGACTTCTCGATCAGCCGGACGTCACTCGAATGGGGTGTGCCCATCCCATGGGACGAGCGCCACGTCACCTATGTGTGGTTCGACGCGCTCACGAACTACATCACCGCGGCCGGCTATGGGCAGCCGGATGAGGCCACGGAGTTCACGAGGTGGTGGCCCGCCGTGCACCTCATCGGCAAGGACATACTCCGCTTCCACTGCGTCTACTGGCCGGCGATGCTGCTGTCAGCGGGTGTCGAGCCGCCGCGGGACTGGTACGTCCACGGCTGGCTGCTCGTGGGCGGTGAGAAGATGAGCAAGACAGCGCTGAACCAGATCGCGCCCGCCGACCTCGTGGCCGACTTCGGACTCGACCCCTACCGGTACCACTTCCTGGCGGACTGCCCGGTGGGTACCGACAACGACTTCAGCTACGAGGGCATGGTCGCCCGGTACAACGCGGACCTGGCCAACAACCTGGGCAACCTGCTCAGCCGGGTCGCCACCGTCGTGGGGAGCAAGTGTGGCGGTATCGGCCCGGCACCGTCGGACAGGAGCCCGCTGCTCGAGGCGGCCGCCATCGCCGCCGCGGACGCCTCCGCCGGCTGGTACGCGGTCCAGCCGAGCGAGGCACTCGCCGCGACCTGGCAGCTCATCCGAGCGACCAACGGTTACCTGGAGGCCAACGAGCCGTGGAAGGCCGAGCCCGGTTCCGCCGTCGAGCGGGTGCTCGGCGACGCGCTGGAGGCGTTGCGGATCGTGGCGCTGTTGGCGTCGCCGGCGATCCCGGGCACGGCCCAGACCATCTGGGCGCGCATCGGGCTGCCCGGCGCGCTCGCCGAGCAACGGGTACCGGACGCGCTGGCCTGGGGCGGCTACCCCGGCGGGCTGACGGTGACGAAGGGCTCTCCGCTCTTCCCCCGCCGGACGGCCTGACGGAGCGGGCGCCGTGGGCTGGTTCGACAACCACTGCCACGTCGACGACGAACGGATCCCGGGCGGCACCGCCGGTGCGCTGGCCGCCGCCCGGGACGCCGGCGTCACCGGCTTCATCACCGTGGGCACGGACGCCGAGCGCAGTGCCGCGGCCATCGCGGTCGCGACGGCGTTCGACGACGTCTGGGCGACGGTGGGCCTGCACCCGCACGACGCGGTGAACGGCGTCGAGTCGATCGTCGCGTTGCTGGATGCCGACCGCGTCGTCGCGGTCGGCGAGTGTGGCCTCGACTACCACTACGACCACTCGCCCCGCGAGGTGCAGCGCGACGCGTTCGCCGCGCAGGTCGCCCTCGCGCACGAGCGTCGGTTGCCCCTCGTGATCCACACCCGCGAGGCGTGGGACGACACGTTCGCGGTGCTCGCCGCCGAAGGCGTGCCCGAGCACACCATCTTCCACTGCTTCACCGGCGGCGCGGACGAGGCCCGCCGCGCCCTCGACCTCGACGCCTTCTTGTCGTTCTCGGGCATCATCACCTTCCCGTCCGCTGGCGAGATCCGAGCGGCCGCCGCGCTGTGCCCGACCGACCGGATCCTCGTCGAGACCGATTCGCCCTACCTCGCGCCTGTCCCCCACCGGGGTCAGCGAAACCAGCCGGCCTTCGTACCCCTGGTCGGTGCGCGGGTGGCCGAGGTGCGGGGGGTTAACGTCAGCCAGATCGAACATGACACGGAGGCCAACGCCCGGGTTGCGTTCCGGTTGACGCAGTCCTAGCGTGCTCGCCGCTGCGGGCGGCACCCGGCGTTCCGCGCGGTTCGACCAACCACCGTCGAGCTCTGTCCAGGAAGGCGCCCAGGAAGCGTCGGCAAAGGATCCCCACGAGTGTCCTCATTGGAACCCGGTGATCGCAGACGGCTGCTGGCCGCGGGTATCACAACCCTGGCGGTACTGCCCTTCTTCTTCGGAGGCGGCGGCACCAAAGGTCCGACCGGGGTGGCGACGATCGGCGAAGGCGTCAACCTCGCGGGCGCGCTCGACTCGTCCGCGTCCGCGTCCGCGCCGGAGCCGGCGGCCGAACCCGCCGATCTGGAGCCGGTGGCCATGCCGGGCTTCCTTCTCGGGCCGCCGCCCGCGTCGGAGCCTTCGGAGATCACCGTCGTCGTGCCCACCTCCGGCCCCAAGAACCTCCTCGAGGGGACGGCGAGCTACGAGCGCTACACCGACGAGCCCGGCATCCCCGACCCGTGCTCCTTCGGCGGCTCGCCGCGAGGGACCGACCTCCTCGTGCTCGACCTCGACAACGGCAAGTCGGTCTGGTGCTCGGTCATCGGTCCGCCTCCGCCCGGCGCGCGGACCAGCCTGGTGCTCGACACCGAGGAGTTCACACAGATCGCCGACCTCGGCCAGGCCCCGGTGCACGTCCGCATCACCTGGTGACCCGATCGCCTGGTAGCCCGTCGACGTGACCCTCAGCCCGCGGGAGGCCAGCGAGCTGCTGCGCCGCCACGGGCTCGCCCCTCGCCAGCGGCTGGGTCAGAACTTCGTCGTCGATCCGAACACCGTCCGCCGCATCGCCCGGCTGGCGGAGGTCGGCCCAGATGACCACGTCGTCGAGATCGGCGCCGGTCTGGGCTCGCTCACACTCGCCTTGCTGGAGACGGGCGCGCGTGTCACGGCGATCGAGCTCGACGACGGCCTTGTCGACGTGCTCCGAGAGACCGCGTCGGCGGCCGAGATCGTGGCTGGTGACGCCCGCCAGCTCGACTGGACGGCGCTGCTCGCCGGGCGGCCGGCGGTGGTCGTGGCCAACCTGCCGTACTACGCGGCGACGTCGATCGTGGCCGACCTGCTCGACGACGTGCCCCAGGTCGAGCGTCTCCTCGTCATGGTGCAGGCCGAGGTCGGCGAGCGGCTGGCGGCCGGACCGGGCACCAAGGCGTACGGCGCGGTGAGCGTCAAGGTCGCGTACTGGGCCGAGGCCGCGGTCGTCGGCCGCGTGCCACCCTCGGTGTTCCTGCCCCGGCCGAAGGTCGACTCCGTGCTCGTCGCCATCCGCCGGCGGCCGGTGCCCGCCGGACCGCCGCCGGTTCCCCCCGAGGAGCTGTTCCGTCTCGTTCGGGCCGGCTTCGGGCACCGCCGGAAGACGCTGCGCCGGTCGCTCGCCGATCTCGCGACCGAGGACGACTTCGCTGCTGCCGGCATCGACCCGGGAGCGCGGGCCGAGCAGCTCGACGTCGAGGCTTGGGGACGCCTGGCACTGGCCGTGCACGAGCACGGGGGCGGGTCTCGATGACAGTCGCCGCGCCAGGGACCGTGCGAGCGCCGGCCAAGCTCACGCTGAGCTTCCACATCACCGGCGTCCGGGCCGACGGTTACCACCTGCTCGACGCCGAGATGGTGACGCTCGAGCTGGCCGACACGCTCACGTTCGCCCAGGGGGACGCGCTGACGGTCAGCGGACCGTTCGCCCCGGGCGTGCCGACCGATGAATCGAACCTGATCCGGCGGGCGTTGCGTCTTGTCGGTCGACGCGCCGCCGTCCACGTCCACAAGGCCATCCCAGCCGGTGGGGGGCTCGGCGGCGGATCGGCCGACGCGGCCGCCGTCCTCCGATGGGCCGGCGTCGACGACGTGGAGACGGCCGCCGAGCTGGGCGCCGACGTGCCCTTCTGCCTGCTCTGCAGCCGGGCGCGAGTGCGGGGCGTCGGCGAGCAGCTGGAGCCGCTCCCGCCGGTCGACCGCGTCTTCACGCTCGTGACGCCCCCCGTGCCCGTGTCGACCCCGGCTGTCTACCGGGCGTGGGACGAGCTGGGCGGTCCGAGGGGTGGACGCAACGACCTCGAGCCCGCGGCGTTGGTCGTGGCACCAGCTCTGGCGCGGTGGCGCGACCGGATCCAGGAGGTCGCCGGCGCGCCGCCCACGCTGGCGGGCAGTGGGGCGACCTGGTTCGTCGACGGCGCCCACCCCGACCTGTCCACCGCGCTGCCCGGCGCATCGGTGGTCGTGACGCGCACCGACCGCCCGTAGCGTCCTCCGGGCGGTCGGTCGACGAGGCGTTCAGTTGGCTACTTGTTGCGACGCTGGTGGCGCGTGCGGCGAAGCATCTTCTTGTGCTTCTTCTTCCGCATGCGCTTGCGGCGCTTCTTGATCAGCGAACCCACGAAGAGGAGACGCTACCCGCCCGCTCCACCCGCCACCAACCGCCCCCGGCGCCCGGCCGAGCAGCGGTCGCGAGCTGGCGTGCCTGGTTCCGAGGCAGTCAGGCGACATCACGCCTCACACGATCTCACCTGCCTCCTTCCGGACCAGGCAGCCCCCATGACGCTCGACCGCCGCCGCCGGCAGGCCCGGCCCGGTAGCGTGACCGCGAACGCCCTGGCGGGTAGTTCAATGGCAGAACACCTGACTTTGGATCAGGGGGTTGGAGGTTCGAGTCCTCCCCCGCCAGCCAGAAAGTGCCTAATAGATCGGCACGGACCCCGAAGACCTCGAGCGCTGCGAAGCCTTCAGACTCGCAATGGAGGTCGACGATGGCGTGGAAGGCGACGCGTGCCCCAGCGACCCGCCTGCCCGGCCTCGGTGTCGAGCCGGTGGCTGACTCGGTCGCGCTTGCGATGAGTTCGCGACTCGGCGCCCGTCCAAGCTCGTGGCGCCGTAGTCGCGCAGCCAGGGGCGGCCACCTGACACCAGTCACCTGACACCTGAGGAAAGGACACGACCATGCCAGAGCTTCTGGTCGACTTCATCACCTCCCTCGACGGGTACGCATCGGGGGAGGGGTGGCCCGGCTTCTGGGGTCTTCAGGGGCCCGAGTACCTCGCCTGGCTGGACGAGCAACCCGAGGTCACGTACTTGATGGGCGCGAACACGTACCGGCTGATGTCAGGCTTCGCCGCCGGAGAGACACCAGCGGGAACGGACGAGTTCACAGCCGACGAGGAGGCGTCCGTCGACGGACTCACCCGAGCGTCGAAGGTCGTGTTCTCCGCATCTCTCGACGAGCCGCTCACGTGGGCCAACTCCACGCTCGTGCGCGATGACGCAGTCGCGGCGGCTCGAGCGATGAAGGAGAGTGCCTCCGGCCTCATCAGCACAATCGGCAGCCTCAGTCTGTGCCGGTCCCTGCTGCGAGCTGGACTCGTTGATCGCTTCCGGGTCGTGATGTTCCCGGTGATCACCGGCGCCACGGGAGCAGAACGCATCTACGACGGCTACCCGGACGTCGCCCTCGAGATGATCGATCACCGCACCTTCGATGGCCGCATCCAACTGGTCGAGTACCGGCCCCGCGTCCTCGAGCACCCACCGCTTCACCCCACGGCGTGAACTCGCCAGTACCGAGGCAGTGCAAGCGCCAACCCGGCGATGTGGAGCAGGACCCAAAGGAGCGTGGACGGCAGACCGTCGCCGGGCGTAAGCCAGCCCCGTGACGACACGCGACGACCGGAGCGATGGACATCGACGTCCTCGACCACGTCCGCCGCTGCCTGAGCACCGGACTGACAATGATGAAGGGATGACGCACGAAGAGTTGGTCGAAGCGCTTCGCGCCGTCGACGGGCTCGTCGACGTCACTCGCGGTGCCACCGACCGCCCGAACTTCCATCTCCGTCATGCGCCGTTCCTCCACTTCCACGTCGATGCGGACGGCGGCGGGGTCTACGCCGACGTGAAGTTCGGTGGTGGCAAGGCCGCCGACTTCGAGCCGCTGTGGGCCTCCACCCCGGCCGAACGAGAGGAGTTGCTGCGGCGGGTGCGCAAGCACGTTCGCCGTGCCGTCCGCCGGTGACGATCACCCGGCGTTCTGGGGCACTTCTCGGTTGTCGGCCCCGAGTCCTTGAGGAATGAATCGGACATCGCGGTGGACATCCCATGCCTACCTGCCGGCGGAGGTCCCGAGGCGTGCTCGCCCTCGGTGCAGAGGAGTGACTAGCCGAGTCCAGCCTCGTCAGAGGTCAGCAAGATCACGTGCCCGTCGGGGTCGTCGACCATCGCCGCGTACGGCCCCTGGG
>JBKPRL010000268.1:0-4670 GCA_046734535.1 bacterium
GCGTAGGGCCATGATCGGAGATCACCTTGCGGCCCTACGCCCACGATCGCGGAAAAACTACGCGGGTTGCAGCGAGCTGTCGGAGGAGAAGACGAGGCCCAGGGTGGCCTTGCCGGTCTTCAGGGCGGTCTTGGTCTGCGGTCCGCCGGCGTCGGCCTGGAGGAACGAGCCGAACGTCATGTTGTACGTCGACTGCAGACCGGGCTGGCAGAACGGCCGCTGCGGGCATTCGGCCGGACCGGCCAGCACCGAGGCGGTCCCGCTGCACTTGGCGGCGAAGTCGGACAGCGTCTTCAGCTGGTACTTGTCCGCCACCGGCTTGGTCACCGCGAACGCGTTCTGGTCCGACGCCTTCGATGCCGCGCCGAACGTGAGCCCGTTCTTGCTGCCCAGATCGTTCAGCGCGGCCACGGTCTTGGTGATGTCGCCGCTCGCCTTCTGCTCGGCGTTGGCGCCGTTGACCTTCTTGTTGAGGAACTCGGTCATCGTGGCCGCGTACTCCGGGAAGACGGTGATCTCACCGCGCTCCAGGGCCGGCTCGTAGACCTCGCGGTTGGTGCTCTGCTGCACGGTGGCGGTGAAGCCGGCCGCGGTCAGCGCGAGCTTGTACAACTCGGCCAGCGTCTGGCTTTCCGGGAAGTTGGCCGCGCCGACCACGACGGCGCCGGAACCGCCGGACAGCCCGGTGGTGACGCCGTTGGCGTCGGCGAACGACTTGGCCGCCTCCTGCGAGGTCTTGCGGTCGATCTCGACCGCCTTGTTCAGCGCCAGCAGCTTGGGCTGGTCGAGCGCCGCGGCCACCTTGTCCACGGCGGCCTTGAGCGCCGGCGTGTTCTTGCTCGCGTTGATGGCCGCGATGATGTTGTCGGAGCTCTGCAGATTCTTGTCGTCGGTGAGCAGGACCAGCTGGTCGGCCGCGACCGGCGCGCAGCCGGCCCCGTTGGCCGCGTTGGTGGGCGGAGCCTGCGTGCCCGACGATCCGCTCTCGCCACAGGCGGCGAGGGTGAACGTGGTCAACAGTCCGGCGGCGAGGGCCGCCATGGTGGCTCGATTGATACGCGCAAACATCCCGTTTGCCCGCCTTTCGTGTCCCGGTGGAAGCCCGCCCCGGTGGCGGACTCCAGCACCGCGTGTCCGACGGGCACGTGGTTTCCGGCCCGCAATCCCACTCAACCCCGGGGGTATGACATTCACAACCGGATTGGCCGGGGCCGTTGGTTACCTTCTGATAAAGAACCCCCTGGCGCCGGTCGCAGCTTCCGTCGGCAACCCAACGCGAGTGATTCTCACGTGCACCGCGAAGCCTCACGTGCAAGCAAGGGTCCCCTGTTAACGCTTTTTGTAGAGGAAGGGTCCCTTATTAACGCGAGTGTTAATCCGCGGACTTCAGAGGGCGTCGGCGGCGGTGGGAGCGCGGCGACCCGGCCGGCGCAGGTTGCGGGGCGTGAGCGCGCGTTCGGCGAGGGCCAGGCTGCCGTCGAGCGCCAGGCACAGGACGATCACCAGCAGCCCACCCGCGATGACCTGCCCGTTGTCCTGCAGCCCGAACCCCCGGCTGATGATCATTCCCAGCCCGCCGCCGTTGACGAACGCGGCGAGGGTGGCGGTCGCGACCACCTGCACCGCCGCGGTCCGGAACCCGGCCGCGAGGTAGGGCACGGCCAGTGGAAGCTCGACCCGCCACATCGTCTGCAGGCCGGACAGCCCCATTCCGCGCGCGGCGTCGGTCACGTCGGGATCCACCTCGCGTACGCCCAGATAGGCATTGGCCAGCAGCGGGGGCACCGCGAACAGCGCCAGCGCCAGCACGATCGGCGGGTAGCCGAAGCCGATGAACGTCAGCGGGAACACGGTCAGCAGCGCGACCGTCGGGATGGCCCGGGTCAGGTTGGCCAGCGCGATCACCGCGGTGCCGCCGCGACCCAGGTGGCCCAGCCAGATCCCGATCGGCCAGGCGACGATGAGTGCCAGCAGCACCGCGAGGGCCGAGATCTGCAGGTGCTCGGCGGTACGGGCCAGGATCCCGTCCGGATTGGTCCAGTTGAGCGGGTCGTTGAGCCAGACCAGCGCGGCTTGCCAGGCGTTCACGCGGACCTCCGCCGGCTCCACGGCATCGCCAGCCGGCCCAGGCCGACCAGGACGAGGTCGAAGGTGAGCGCGAGGCCGATGCACGCCAGCGTGCCGGTCATGATCGGCGGTTTGTAGAAGTTGGCGTCGAACCCGTTGAGGATGATGTTGCCGAAGCCGCCGAAGCCCACGACCCGACCGACCGTGACCAGGGCGACCGTCGACACGGTGGCCAACCGCAACCCGGTGAGGATGCTCGGCAGGGCCAGCGGAAGTTCCACCCGCCACAGCAGGGCGGCCGGTCCGTAGCCCATGCCGACCGCGGCCTCCTTCACGTCCGCCGGCACCTGGCGCAGCCCGGTCAACGCGTTGCGCACGATGATGACCACGGCGTACATCACCAGTCCGATGAGGACGGTGCGGAATTTGAGACCGAGGGTGGGCGTCAGCAGCGTGAACAGCGCGAGCGACGGGATCGTGTAGAGGATCCCGGTCACGGCGAGCACCGGCCCGGCCACGAGCCGCCGCCGGTAGGCCAGCACGGCCAGCGGGATCGCCACCAGGGCGGCCACCGCGACGGCGGACAGGGTCAGCGTGACATGCTGCTCGAGCGCGGACGTGAGAGAGTCGAAGTTCTTCCGCACGTACTGCCAGGAGAACCACGGATTGCGTGGGTCGTCCGTCAGCAGCAGAGAGGGCATGGGGTGAACGCTACCGTCGCGGCGCCGATCCGGCTCGAGGGTGTCCGCAAGGTGTACCCCGGCGGCACCGAGGCCGTGGCCGAGCTCACCCTGGACGTACCGGCCGGGGAACTGGTGGTGCTGGTCGGCCCGTCCGGGTGCGGCAAGTCCACCATCCTGCGCATGGTGAACCGGCTGGTCGAGCCGAGCGCCGGCCGCATCGTGCTCGGTGACGAGGACGTCACCCACGCCGATCCGGTTGCGTTGCGGCGCCGGATGGGCTACGTCATCCAGCATGTGGGCCTGTTCCCGCACCAGACGGTACGGGCGAACGTGGCCACCGTGCCCCGGCTGCTCGGGTGGTCGCGGTCGCGACAGAACGAGCGGGTCGACGAGCTGCTGACCCTGGTCGGGTTGGAGCCCCAGCGGTACGGCGACCGGTACCCGAACGAACAGTCCGGCGGCCAGCGGCAGCGGGTCGGGGTCGCCCGGGCGCTGGCGGCCGACCCGGTCGTGCTGCTGATGGACGAGCCCTTCTCGGCCGTCGATCCGATCGCGCGGGCGCGGTTGCAGGACGAGTTTCTGCGGCTGCAGGCGACCGTCCGCAAGACGATCCTCTTTGTGACCCACGACGTGGACGAGGCGGTCCGCCTCGGGGACCGGATCGCGGTGCTCTCCGACGGCGGCCACCTGGAGCAGTACGACCCGCCGGCCACGCTGCTCGCCAAGCCCGCCAACGACTTCGTGGCCGAGTTCGTCGGCGCCGACCGCGGCCTGAAACGACTCGGCGTGACGCCGATCCCGGACACGCTGTCCCCGCTGCCGCCGGACGGGGTGTCCGGCGGGCCCGTGGTGGGCGCCGACGCGTCGCTGCGGGACGCGCTGGCGGCGTTGCTGGACGGCGGAACCGGATGGGTCGCGATCCGTGCGGCCGACGGCACGGTACGTGGGGTGCTGACACTCTCCGACGTCGCCGCCGCGTCCGCACCGGACTGACTCCGGTCGCGAGCGCCTCCGCCGCTTTACCAGGTTTAGCCGGTATTTTTTAGGGCATGCGACCCGCGTGCGCCCGCGTACTATCAACTGGGGTCAATGCGCGCCGCTTGCGCGTCAAAGGGGGGTCACGTGGATGACATATACCGTTCGCCGAAAATTCTCGACCTGTCGTGGGGACGCATGGATGTCGAGGGTCTGGGCGTCGGCAAGGACTTCAAGCTGTTCCCGGGGGGCGGACGGCTGTGGGACTGGAGCCTGAACGGAACCGCCCACGAACCGGGCATTCTGCCCGGCGAGGTTGAGGATCTGCTGATCTACGGCGCGACCACGGTCGTGCTGGCGCAGGGCATGGACAAGCGGCTGCTGGTTCCGGACGAGACGGTGAAGGCCCTGGAAGCGCGCGGCATCACGGTGCACGTGGGGGAGACGCGCGAGGCGGTCAAGCTCTACAACAAGCTGGTCGACGAGGAGACCCTGGTGGGCGGGCTGTTCCACACCACCTGTTAGATCGTCCTATGTGGACAAGGCTGGCGCCGTCACGCGCTCGCGGCGGGCCAGCGCGTCGACCCGGCGCAGGGCGTCGGGCAGCCGGAACATCCCCGCCATCGACGTGACCACGCGGGCCGCCTCGTCCGGATCGAGGCCGGCGACCGTCACGTACAGCGGCTTGGCACTCAGTCCCCGCAGCACCGGCCGCGCGTGGGTCGCGGTCCGGAAGGCCGTCTTGGCCACCCCGATGACGGGCCGTCCGGTCGCGTCATGCAGGTGCGCGCCCAGTCCCGGCCGCCCGTCAGGGTCGAGGTCGACGTAGCCGTCGATGACGAGCAGGCCCAGTGGCCCCGCCACCGCGAGCGCCGCCTCCAGCGCCGGCAGCTCACGCCGGAAGAACGCTCCCGGCTGGTAGGCCGCCACCGTGGGCAGGAATAC
>JBKPRL010000269.1:0-15310 GCA_046734535.1 bacterium
GCCGGCCCGCCTCACCGAGGCCGGCGCTCATGATCCGGTTCAGTGAGGGCGCGAGGTCGTTGTAGCGGGCCAGCAGCGCGTCGGCGACGATCTCGCTCTGCGTGCGGTTCTCGGGCAGGGGGGCGGCCTTCTTGGAGGAGGCACGCTTGGCAGCAGTGGGCATCGGAACCTTCGTTCAGCTGGGTGGACGACCCTCGGGAGGTGACGAAAGGACCGAGCACGGGGTTCCGGACAGCCTACCGGCGATGGGGCGCCGGGCGAGGAACGAGGGGGGCGAGGGCCGCCCTCGGCTACTTGACGGGGACCGTCGTGGTGACCGGCGGCGCCGTGGTGGCCACTGGTCCACCGCCAGGGGGCAACGGTGGGTAGTCGGGCCGGCTGGACGGGTTCAAGGCGGGGAACATGAACCGTGTCAACGGACCGCCCTCCAGCGAGCCGTCACCCCGGGGCCAGCGCCGCTTCTTGCCGTTGACCAGGAGCTCGACCTGGGATGCCCCGGGCGCGCCGGTGGCGGTGAACACGATCTGCGCGACCGCCTCCGTCTGAGCGTCGCCGCTGGCGCCGAACACGGCGTCGCTGACGTCGATGCGCGCGGTGCCGTCGGGGAGGATCCGGGCATCGAGGAGCTCGGTGCCCTCCGGGATGGCGGTCCGCAGGCCCCGGGACTGCTCCGCCGCGGTGAGCCCGTCGAAGAGCGACTGGATGATGGCGACGCCGGTCGGCTCGACCTGGCGGGTCACCGGCACCAGCGTTCCCGGCTGGTCGGGCGGCCCGGTCACGAAGTAGGCGCGTGTCCCGGTCGCCGAGGGCACCTGCGGCGCGACGGTTGACGACGCGGTGACGTCCAGCGAGTACTCGGGCTTGACGTCCCGCGGCGAGCTGTCCGTCGGCAGACCGCAGCCGACGGCCAATGCGGCGCCCACCGCCAGGCCGCCCACCGAGGCCACGACGCGCGGCGTTCGCCGCCCGATCGCGGCGGTCACGCCCGCTCCGCCGGAAGCTCGATGATGAAGCGGGCGCCTTCCTCGCCGTCGCTCCGGTCGTCCACCCACACCCGGCCGCCGTGCACGCGGACGTGCTCGTCCACCAGTGCGAGTCCCAGCCCGGCCCCCTCGCTGATGCCGCGCCGCCCCGCGGAGACGCCACGGGCGAAGCGTTCGAAGATGAGCAGGCGTTCCTCGGGGGGCACGCCCGGGCCATGGTCCTCCACAGCGATCTGGACGTCCTCGATCTCCTCGCCCTCGGGCTGGCTCGGTTGGACGGTCACCGTCACCTCACCGCCGCCGTAGTAGCGGGCGTTCTCCAGGAGGTTGGCGACGACCCGGGCCAGGCGCCGCTTGTCGGCCTGGATGACCAGGTCCTCGGCCCTCGGGTCGACCTCGAGGTGCGCCTCGGGCAGGGTGCTCACGCTCACTGCCTGGCGCACGAACTCGGCCACCAGCAGGTCCTCCCGGTTCAAGCGGACGGCGCCGGCATCGAAGCGGGAGATCTCCAGCAGGTCCTCGACGAGGTTCTGGAAGCGCCCCACGTCGGCCACGATCAGGTCGACCGCCGCGGCGGCCTTGTCGGGCAGCTCGTCCCGGCGGCTGTTGAGCACCTCCGCCGACGCGGCCAGCGTCGTGAGCGGCGACCGGAGCTCGTGGCTGACGTCGGACGCGAAGCGGGCGTCGCGCTCGACGCGCTGCTGCAACGCCGACGCCATGTCGTTGAACGACCCGGCCAGGACCTGGAGGTCAGGGTCGTCGCCCGGCTCGAGGCGGGTGCCGAGCCCGCCACCGGCGATGGCCTGCGCGGCCTGTGCCGCGTCGGCGAGGGGCTGGACGGCCCGTCGGGCGGCGAGCGCGCCGAGGAGGACGCCGAGCGCGGTGGTGATGGCCACTGCTCCGAGCAGCGACACGCGGACGCTGCCGAGCGTGCGGGAGAGCTCGTCGAGGGGCACGACCTCGAAGAACGTCGCGCCGACGTCCGGAAGCGGGATGCCGACGGCCATGAGCGGCTGGCCGTCGGAGTAGAGCATCTGCGCCGCGGTCTGCTCGTCGATGACCCGCCGCTGGAGTCCGGCGGGGAGGCTGTCCGGGGTGAACTTGGGGCTCGTGTTCGCCCACTCGCCGCGGTAGCGCAGCAGCGGCTCCGCCGGCCCCACGTCAGACACCCCGTCGAGCGCGGCCTTGGCGGAGGTGGGGTTGGAGCGGAGGATGGCGCGCACGCCGCGCGCGTCGCTGTAGGCCTGGCGCAGGGCGGTGTCCTCCCGCTGGCGGAGCAGCGTCGAGCGCGTCAGCCCGTACGTGGTGAAGGCGAGCACCACGGCGAGCGCGGCCACGCCCAGGGTGAACGTGGCGAGGATGCGCGAGCGCAGCCCGACGCGGTGCGACCGGAGCCAGTAGAGCCACATCGGCCGTGCTGGAGCGCGGTCGCTCACGGCACCGGAGGACGGTCGCGGTCAGGCCTGGAGCCGATAGCCCAGCCCCCGCACCGTCACCACGTGGCGGGGGTTGGCGGCGTCCGCCTCGACCTTCGTCCGCAACCGCCGGACGTGCACGTCGACCAGCCGGCCATCCCCGAAGTAGCCGTACCCCCACACCCGATCCAGCAGGCTCTCCCGAGAGAGGACCTTGCCCGGGTTGGCCGCGAGCTCGCACAGCAACCGGAACTCGGTCTTGGTCAGGTGGACCTCGTCACCCGAGACGAGCACCTTTCCCTCGTCCGGGATCAGCTCGAGGTCGCCGAAGGTCAGCCGGGCGTGTCCGGGCTGCGGGGGCTTGGCCCGGCGGAGGAGGGCCCGGATGCGGGCCGACAGCTCCTTGGGGACGAAGGGCTTGGTCATGTAGTCGTCGGCCCCGGCCTCCAACCCTGCGACGACGTCGTGGGTGTCGTTACGGGCCGTCACCATGATGATGGGAACGTCGCTCTGGCGGCGGATCGACCGGCACAGCTCGAAGCCGTCCATCCCGGGCAGCATCAGGTCGATCAGCACGACGTCGGCCGGCTGGCGGTGGAACTGGTCGACCGCGTCCTCTCCGTTGCCGGACTCCATGACGGTCCAGCCCTCGTCTTCGAGGGCCAGCTTGACGGCGGCGCGGATGCGCTCGTCGTCCTCGACGGTGAGGATCCTCGTTCCCACCCCCCCATCGTGCCCCATCAGGAGCCGTTCAGGGGTACACCGCCCGGCCGCGGCTCAGTCCGGCGGGCCCAGGGCGCCGAGCAGCGCGAGGAACGGCTCGTGCAGCGCGGGCGCACAGGCGACGACGGAACCGGCCTGCACGGGCCCACCGTCGAGGTCGGAGACCGCCGCGCCGGCCTCGCGGGCGATGAGCTCGCCGGCCGCGAGGTCCCACGGCGCCAGTCCGGCCTCGTAGTAGACGTCGAGCCGAGCGCCGGCGACGAAGCAGAGGTCTGCGGCCGCGGAGCCGAAGCGCCGCACGTCCCGCACGCGGGGGAGGATGGCCGACAGGATCATGCCCTGCTCGGCCCGCCGCGCCGGCTGATAGGCGAACCCCGTGCCGACCAAGGCCGTCTCCAGATCGGCCTTGTCGCTGCAGCGCAGGGGCTGGCCGTCCCGATGCGCGCCGTGGCCGCGCGCCGCGCTGAACAGCTCACCCAAGCTCGGGATGGCGACCGCGCCCGCCACCGGGCCCTCGTCGTCCGCCGCGGCGATGGAGACGCCCCAGCCGGGCAAGCCGTAGAGGAAGTTCGTCGTGCCGTCGATGGGGTCGATGAGCCAGCGGATGCCCGACGTGCCGGCGATGTCTGCGCCCTCCTCGCCGACGATGCCGTCCTCTGGTCGAGCGGCCCGGAGGGCGCTGACGATCAGGGTCTCGGCCGCCCGGTCGACCTCGGTGACCATGTCGGTGGCCGAGGACTTGGTCGACACCAGACCCATCCCTCGCGCGCGATGGCGAACCGCCTCCTGTCCGGTGTCGGCCGCGATCTGCTCGGCCAGCTTCACGAGGTCGATGGGGTCAGGGCGCACGAGCGGACGTTACGGGCTGGCTCGGCGACCGACCGCTACCCTCCGGCCCGTGCGGACCGACGCCACCGTGCCCGGGACCGTGCTGGCCGTCTACGCCCACCCCGATGATCCCGAGGTCGCCTGCGGCGGCAGTCTGGCCCGCTGGGTCGACGAGGGCGCGGTGGCGCACCTGGTGGTCGTCAACCGGGGCGAGAAGGGCTCGGCCTCGGCAGACGCCGACCCGGACGCCCTGGCCGCCGCCCGAGCCGCGGAGGTGGCCGAGGCCGCCGCGGTGCTCGGGCTGGCCTCCTTCGAGCTGCTCGGGTACCCCGACGGCGAGGCTGAGAACGACCTGGCGCTGCGGGGACGGCTCGTCGAGGTCGTGCGCCGCCTCAAGCCCGACGCGGTCGTCTGCCCCGATCCGACTGCGCTGTACTTCGGCGGTGGCTACGTCAACCACCGTGACCACCGCGTCTGCGGGTACGCCACCCTCGACGCGGTGGCCCCCGCCGCCGCCAGCCCGCTCTACTTCCCTGACCTCGGGCCGGCTCACCAGGTCAGCCAGGTCTACTTGTCCGGGACGCTGGACCCGGACGTCGCGGTCGACATCGGCGCCGTCCTCGATCGCAAGTCCCAGGCCCTGGCCTGCCATCGCAGCCAGGTGGGGGAGGAGAGGGAGTGGGTGACGGAGCTGGTCGCGCAGCGCTCGGCCGACGCGGGGCGGTTGCTCGGCCTGCGCCACGCCGAGGTGTTCCGGGTCCTGCGGCTGGCGTGAGGACCGGGCGCCGCCGCCTGCCGGGCACCCGCTGGCGCTAGCGGCGGTCGCCGAGCTGGCGCCATTCGCCCATCGCGCGGAGCCCGAGCACGGAGATGACCGCCGTTCCGGCGGCGCCCGCCACCGCGCCCACGTAGGCACCGATGGCCGACGCGACGTCGCTGTCGCCCGAGGTCTGCAGCGCGATGAACGCCCAGCCGATCAGTCCGCCGGCCAGGCCACCGAGCAGGATGGCGAAGAAGGCGACGGCCCGGGCCACTGGCGACGGCAGGGCGGAGAGGGCCTCGCGCTGCTGGGGCGATCGGGCGGTCGGGGGCATCGAGGCCATGCTAGGGAGGCCGGCGGGACCCCCTCCTATGCTCGCCCGGATGCGCACGCTGGTGGTCGTCCCCACCTACAACGAGGCCTCGGGCATCGAGACGGTGTTGCGGCGCATCCGCGAGGAGCTGCCCGAAGGGGAGATCCTCGTCGTCGACGACAACAGCCCGGACGGGACGGCCGAGCTCGTCGAGGCCGCCCGCGCCGCCGATCCCGGGCTGTCGCTGCTGCGGCGCCCGGCCAAGAACGGCCTGGGGAGCGCCTACCTCGCCGGCTTCGCCGAGGGGCTCGAGCGCGGCTTCGACATTCTCGTCGAGATGGACGCCGACCTCTCCCACGACCCCGTCGCGCTGCCGGCGCTCGTGTCGGCGGCCACGCACGGGGCGGACCTCGCCATCGGATCGCGCTACGTCGCGGGCGGATCGACGCCGGATTGGACCTGGCGCCGAGCCTTCCTGTCGCGCTGGGGCAACCGGTACGCCGCGCTGGCATTGGGGCTCGCGGTGAACGACTCGACGTCGGGGTACCGGGCCTACCGCTCCGACGCGCTGCGCCGGGTCGACCTCGGCCATGTGCGCGCCTACGGCTACGGCTTCCAGGTCGAGATGACGTACCGCCTCATCAACCATGGCGGTCGCGTGGTCGAGATCCCCGTCGCCTTCGTCGACCGCCGTGCCGGTGAGTCCAAGATGTCGCTGCCGATCGTCCTCGAGGCCTTCGCCCTGGTCACCGGCTGGGGCCTGCGGGACGTCCTGACCGGCGCCCGCCGCCGCCGCGCCGCTGCCGCGCACAGCCGCGCCCGTTCCTGACGCGGCCGCGCCGAACGGTCCACGTCGTGAACTGTGCGCCGAACGCGCCAGTAGTGGCGCGTTCGGGTCAGACTTCGCCGCGGCGAGCGCGAACCGTGTCACACCCCCGTGGTTGACTGAGGTGGTGGAGGCCGGTGCTGCCCGATCGCGCACCATCCTGCACGCGGACATGGACGCCTTCTTCGTCGCGGTGGAGCTCCTCCGCCGCCCGGAGCTGCGCGGGCGGCCGGTCGTCGTCGGCGGGACGGGCGAGCGGGGCGTCGTGGCTGCAGCGTCCTACGAGGCCCGGCGCTTCGGCGTGCACTCGGCCCTGCCGTCGGCCGTGGCCCGGCGCCGTTGTCCGCAGGCCGTCTTCCTCCCCGGCGACCACGCCCGCTACGAGGAGGTCAGCGGGCAGATCCAGGCCATCTTCCGGCGCTACACGCCGTTGGTCGAGCCCGTTGCCCTCGACGAGGCCTTCCTCGACGTGACCGGCGCGCAGCGCCTCTTCGGCCCGGTCGAGGGGATCGCCCATGCGCTGCGGCAGTCCATCGCTGACGAGCTGCAGCTCACGTGCAGCATCGGCGTGGCGCCGTCCAAGCTGCTCGCCAAGCTGGCCTCCGAGGCGGCCAAGCCCGTGGTGACCGGGGCGGGCGTGACGCCGGGCAAAGGCGTCGTGGTCGTGGCTCCGGGGGAGGAGCTGGCCTTCCTCCATCCCCTGCCGGTCGCGGCGCTGTGGGGCGTCGGGCCGGCCACCCGCGCCCGGCTCGAACGGCTCGGGGTCACCACCATCGGCGAGCTGGCCGAGGTGCCGCTCCCGTCACTTCTCTCGGCGGTCGGCAATGCGCACGGCCGTCACCTCCACGCGCTCGCGTGCGGCCAGGACGATCGGGAGGTCGAGCCGGACCGCGCCCTCAAGTCGATCGGCCACGAGGAGACCTTCGCCCAGGACCGCAACGAGCGGGAGGAGCTGGAGGGCGTCCTCGTCCGCCAAGCCGACGCCGTGGCCGGCCGGCTCCGGGACCAGGCGCTGGTGGCGCGCACCGTCACGCTCAAGGTGCGCTACGGGGACTTCACGACCATCACCCGCTCGGTCACCACGGAGCAGCCGGTGTCGAGCGGTCCGGCACTCGCGGCGGCCGGCTGCCGCCTGCTCCACCAGCTCGATCTCGAACCGGGCATCCGGCTGCTCGGGCTGAGCGCATCGGGGCTGGTCGACGGCGGCGGCCAGCAGCTCACCTTCGACGACGCCACGGTGGGCTCGTGGGACGACGCCAGCCGCGCCGTGGACGACATCCGCCGCCGGTACGGGACCTCGGCCATCGGGCCGGCCCGGCTGACGCGGCCCGGCCGCGGCCTGCAGGTCACCCGGCGCGGCCAGCAGCCATGGGGTCCAGGCGACGACGACGCGTGAGTCCGCGGCCATCGCTGGGGGAGTCGCCACCCATCCGAGGGACGCACCCCCGACCGCGTTGTCGCCACCCGCGCCCTGTGCGATGATGGCCGTACCGGTCCCACCAGGGCGCCGCCGAGTAGGGAGTTGGGGCGATGCCGCTCTCCGAAGACGAACAGCGCATCCTCAACCAGATCGAGCAGCAGTTCTACGAGAGCGATCCCGCGTTCGCGCAGCAGGTGAGCCAGACCACCCTGTACCGGCATGCGTTCGGCCGGGTGAAGTGGGGGATCCTCGGGCTCATCGCCGGGCTGGCCTTCCTCATCGCCACGTTGCAGGTCAGCGTCCTGCTCTCCCTCCTCGGCTTCCTGTTCATGCTCATGTCGGCGTTCGTCATCGAGCGCAACGTGCGGGCCATGGGCAAGGTGGGCATGGAGCAGGTCACGGCCAACCTGCGCTCCCACCGGCTCGGCGGGGCGGGGTCACGTCTGCGTGACCGCTTCAAGCACGAAGACTGAGCCTTCGTCGCCATCCTCCGCTGCGCTTCGGCTGGCTCCTACTCGCTTCGCTCGGCAATGCGTTGGGGTCGCGCTGCGGTGCGCCGGCCGAGCCGGACGCACCATTTTCGCGACAACGTCGCGCGAGGTGCCGTCCCGACCGCCACTCTCGCGACATGTTCGCGATTTTGGGGGTTCCGGGTCGGGCGAGCGGGACGCAGTGGACGCAGCGTGCGCCGGCCGAGCCGGACGCACCTGTGAAGACCGGATCACGCACGAAGACTGACGGGCAGGAAGCGCCACACCAGTCGCCGGCTGATGGGCAGCCGCGACACGGCGCGGTGCTGCAGCGTGCCTCGGAGATCCTCGCAGCGAGCGGGGTCGCCGCCGTCCAGGTGGCCTGAGTAGGCCGCGGCGGTGGCCTGGTCGGCCAGCTCGCCGAGCTCCTGCGTCGGAGCGGTCGACCCGTCGCGCTCGAGCAGGGGTCCGACGCGCAGCGCGACCTCATGGGGGGTCTCGCTGGGCGCGATCTCGAGCCCGGTGCGCCGCAGGCCGTCGACGGTGTGCTGCCAGGAGACGAGGACCTGGTCGGCGGGGGACGGCGCGCTGCGCCAGCGCTGCCGCCACTGCCGCTCGCGCACGACGATCACGGCGACCAGGGCGATCAGGCCGATGATCGCCACGACGACGATGCCGATCCCGATGCGCGACACCGTCGAGGCCTGGCTCGGACCGCCGCCCGGACTGCCGCCGCCGAGGTCCGGCACGGCCAGGACCTGCTCGTTGCCGGTCTCTGTCCTGGGGCCGCCCGTCGGCGTGTCGGGCGCCACCGTCGTCGCGGTGGACGGCACGGTCGAGCCGGGGGTCTGCGGGACGCCGCCGTCCTGCGCGGCGGGCACGCCGGTGTAGCCCTCGGCGCCGGGCTCGCCGCGGCCGGGGGTGGGCTCGAAGGCCAGCCAACCGACCCCGGACAGATACACCTCGGGCCAGGCGTGGGCGTTGCGGCCGCGGACGTGGTACAGGCCGTCGGCACCGAGGTCGCCCGGTGTGAAGCCGACCGCCACCCGCGACGGGAGGCCGATCGAGCGGGCGAAGGCGGCGTAGGTCCCGGCGAACTGCTCGCAGTACCCGCGCCGTTGCGAGAGGAAGGTGTCGATGGCGGTCTCGCCGTGGCCGGGAGCCACGTTGAGGTCGTAGGTGAAGTTCGTCCGGAACCAGTTCTGGAGCGCCAGCGCCTTGTCGTAGGGCGTCGTGGCGTTCGCGGTGATCTGCGTGGCCAGCTGGCGGAAGCGGTCCGGGTAGCTGGAGGGCAGGTCGAGGTAGTGGTCGGCGATCACGGGGGGCAGGTCGCCGCCGGCCTCGGTGGCCTCGACGGTGGCGGCGTCCACGTTCGGGACGACCGAGGTGAGGTGGTAGGTGAGCCCCGCCGGCAGGCCGCTGCGCCGGATCAGGAGGCTGCCCGACTCGGCGTCGTACCGGACCTGGTCGGGGATCGAGATGGAGCGGGGCGCGAACGCCGTCGGCAGCCACACCGAGTCCAGGCCGGTGATCTGGATGGCGTGGTCGAGGGGCGTGCCGAGGTCGTCCCGCAGACCACCGCTCAGCGTGCCGCTGGCGTCGCCGTAGCTGCGCGACGAGCGCCAGATGCGCAGGTCGTAGTCGTCCAGGGCGGTCAGGCGCCAGTAGGCCGGCCGGGGGCTGGCGACGGTGAACAGCTCCTCGTCGCTCTGGTTGACCAGCCGGGCCTGGATGTCGACGAGCGGGCTGAGCGTCGTGCGCGACGAGCGGCCCTGGCGGGTGTCGACCAGCGGATCCGAGCTGGCGCCGGGCAGCGCCGGGCCGGCGACCACACCGATGATGACGGCGGCCGCGGCGAGGCCGGCGCCGACGCGGAGCGTCGCGGAGACGGCGCGGCGGCGCGTGCCGCCGAACCAGCCCGCGCCTTCGGACCGCTCGACGCGGAGGATCGCCACGGTGAGCGCGGCGGCCGCGAGCCAGAGCGCGGCGGCCAGCAGGCGGTTGCGGTTGCCCCCCAGCGCGGTGCCGACGAGGAAGAGGACTCCGGAGGGCACCGCGGCCTCGATCGGTGCCTCGGCGCGATGGGCGAAGTCGTCGGCCGCGTAGGCCAGCAGCCAGACGAGGAGGATGACCGCCGTGATGAACCCGCCGGTCGGGACGACGGGCGCGATCGCGGTCGGGAAGGAGTCCCACGCGGCGCGGAGCTGGAGCTGCGCCGCCTCCCACGTGGCCCGCGTCGGCAGCCCGAGGAACGTCGTGTGGCGGAACTGGACCACGGAGACGAAGAGGACGAGGGCGACGAGGGAGACGCCGAGCGAGGCCACCGCGCTCCAACCGGCGCGTCGGGTGAGGGCGCCGATCAGGTGGCTGAGCACCGCGGCGCAGACGAGCACGGGGAGCCACGACCAGCCAGCGAACAGACGCCACGAGGTGACCACTGTCGCGATGCTGAGGGCGGCGACCGCCAGCTCGGCCGCGGGCCGCACGGGAACGCGTCGCGTGCTCACGCCGCGCCCTCCCGGACGGCGGTGGCCATCGCCTGCTCCCAGCTCGTGATGAAGCGCTCCTCGGAGCCACCGTCGATCAAGCGGACGCCGGGGACTGACGTTCCGACCGGCAGCATGGAGCCGTCCGTCGAGACCGTGAAGATCAGGAAGCCGTGGCGGCTGCCGGCCAGGCTGGCGAGCTCCGATGGCACCGCCCGGCCGGTGACGAGGACGACCGACCCCGGTCCGAGCGTGCCGATGGCCGATGACAGCGTCCCCCGCAGAGAGCCCGCGGTCGACAGCTTGGCGATGGCCAGGTACTCGAGCACCGAGGCCGCGCTCTCGCCCGGCCGCAGGAGCATCGCGGTGCCGTCAGTGGCGGCGAGGACCATCTCCTGGCCGGCCCGGCGGGCGGCGAGCATGACGCTGGCCGCCACCGAGACCGCCCGCTCGAGCGAGAGCCCGGCGTGGGCGGTGCGCCGCAGGTCGAGCACGACCGCGGTGGCGCGCGGGCGGGGCTGCTCGTCCTGGCGGACGACGAGCTCGCCGGTCCGGGCCGAGGAGCGCCAGTGGACGTGGCGGAGGTCATCGCCGGCCACGTACTCCCGCAGGCCGCGGAAGCTGTCTCGGCGGGAGGCCTGGACCATCTGGCGGTTGCGGACCGCGGTCGGCTGCTCCTGGCCGCCCGGCGGCGCGCTGACCCGGTCGACGCGCGGGTAGACGACCACCTCGACCGTGCCACTCACCGTCAGCCGCCGCCGGGCCAGGCCGAGCGGATCCGAGCGCAGCGCCTCGAGCGGCCCGACGCTCAGGATGCCGCGGCGGCTGGTCGGCAGCCGGTAGGCCGCCTGGCGCTCCCGGCCCGGCAGCAGCGGGGCCAGGCGCACGCGGGCACCGACCGTGCCGGCGACGGGGTCGCGCATGGTCAGGACGGGAGTGGTCAGCCGGCCGCGGTTGGCCACCGCCAGCTCGACGCGGGCGCTCTCGCCGACGTGCAGACGGGCGGGGCGGACCGTACGGCGCACGCCGAGCGTGAACGCCCGGAACCGGACCATCAGCACGGCGACGCCGACGAGTGCGGCCAGACCGACACCCAGCGCGTAGAGCTCCAGCCAGCCGAAGAGCCGGCCGACGAGCACGGTCCCCGCGCCGAGGCCCACGATGGCCCAGCCGGCACGGGTCGGCACGCGGCTACCTCGCGGTGGGCACGGGCACGCTGGCGAGGACCTCCTCGACCACGCCGACGCGGCTGACCCCGCGCACGCCGGCGTCGTCGCTCAAGATGAGGCGATGGGCCAGGACCGGACCGGCCAGGGCCTTGACGTCGTCGGGGATCACGTAGTTCCGTCCGGCGGCGGCCGCCCGCACCCGGGCCGCCCGCAGGATCGACAACGTGGCTCGGGGCGACATGCCGATGGCCAGCGCCGGATGACGGCGGCTGGCGTCGGCGAGGTCGACCAGGTAGCCCTTGAGCGTCGGGGCCACGTGGATCGCCGCGGCGGCGTGGATGAGCCCCATGACCTCGGGCCGGGAGATGACGGCGTCCAGCTCGGGCGGGGTCACGCCGTGCGTGTCGAGGATCTCGAGCTCTGCCTGGCGGTCCGGGTAGCCGAGCGACACGCGGAGGAGGAAGCGGTCGAGCTGGCTGTCGGGCATGCCGTACGTGCCCTCGTGCTCCACCGGGTTCTGCGTGGCGATGACGAGGAACGGCCTCGGGAGTGGGTGGGTGGTCCCGTCGGCGGTGATCTGCCGCTCCTCCATGGCTTCCAGCAGTGCCGACTGCGTCCTCGGCGCGGCGCGGTTGATCTCATCGGCCAGGAGGATGTTGCAGAACACGGGGCCGGGCTGGAACTCGAACGTGTCGCGGCCGCGGTGCCAGATCGTGACGCCCGTGATGTCGGACGGCAGCAGGTCCGGTGTGCACTGCACGCGCCGCCACGAGCAGTCGATCGAGGCGGCGATGGCCTTGGCCAGGCTCGTCTTGCCCACGCCGGGCACGTCCTCGATGAGGAGGTGGCCCTCGGCCAAGAGGCAGATCAGCGCGAGCTCGATGGCCTCCGTCTTGCCTTGGACGGACCGGGAGATGTTCGTCGTCATGACGTCGAACAGGTCAGGGAAGGTGGGCGCGGTGCGCTCGACGACCGTCACGACGACGAAGGGTAGATGGGCGGGAGCACGCCCGCGAGGTCGGCAGGGCCCGTCAGCAAGCCGTCATCCTACAGTCGGCCCCGTGGGGACCTACCTCGCGGTCGACATCGGTGGGACCAAGCTGGCCGTCGGCCTGGTGGACGACGACGGCCGCGTACTGGCGCGGACGGAACGGCCGACCGACCGCGAAGACCCCTGGCCGGCCGTCGCCGAGGTCGTCAGCGCGACCCTCGGCGACGCCGCCGACGCCCCTGTCGCGGTCGGCGTGGGCTGCGGCGGCCCGATGAACGCCGGCGGCGACCTCGTCTCGCCCCTCAACATCCCGGGCTGGCGGGACTTCCCCCTGCGACCCCGCATGGCGGAGCTGACCGGGCTCCCGGTGGCGGTCGACAACGACGCGAAGGCGCTCGCCCTCGGGGAGGGCTGGCGCGGTGCCGCACGCGGCTGCTCGGACTTCCTCGCCATGGTCGTCAGCACCGGCGTCGGGGGCGGCATCGTGCTCGATGGGCGTCTGCTCGACGGCGCGGACGGCAACGCCGGCCACGTGGGTCACCTCGTCGTCGAGCCCGAGGGCCGCCCGTGTCCGTGCGGGAGCCGCGGCTGTCTGGAAGCGGAGGCATCCGGCCTCGCGATCGCGGCCGTCACCGGGCGGCCGCCGGCCGAGGCGCCGCTCGCGGTGCGGGAGCGCACGGGCCGCCTCGTCGGTCGGGCGGTGGCCGACGTCTGCGTGCTGCTGGACCTCGGCCTCGCGGTCGTCGCAGGCTCGGTGGCGCTGGGCTTCGGCGAGGTCTTCTTCGCGGCGGCCCAGACCGAGCTCGACCGCCGAGCGCGCATCAGCTTCGCGCGCGGCGCTCGCATCGTCCCCGCCGGCCTCGGCGCCGACGGACCGCTCATCGGCGCAGCCGCGGTGGCCCGACGGACGGTGGTCGGCCGCCTCGACGAGCCTGCGGCAGACCGGCCGGCACCGCCGACCGGTGGGTAGTCTCAGGGCCGTGCAACCCACGTACTCGGCCGAGGCCGAGGCCTATCGCGAGAAGGTGCAGGCCTTCCTCGCCGAGCACCTCCCGACCAGCTGGCAGGGCATCGGACAGCTCGAGGGGGAGGAGCTGGAGCGCTTCGTCCGGGACTGGCGCCGCACCCTCTACGAGCACGGGTACCTCGCGCCGGGATGGCCGAAGGAGTACGGCGGTGCCGGGCTGTCGGCGCTCGAGCAGGTGATCCTCGGCGAGGAGCTCACCAAGGCCGGCGTCCCGAGCGGCAGCCCCAACGACGTCTTCGGCATCCAGATGCTCGGCAACACGCTCCAGATGTGGGGGACCGACGAGCAGAAGGCCCACTACCTTCCCCGCATCCTCTCCGGCGAGGACCTCTGGTGCCAGGGCTACTCGGAGCCGAACGCCGGGTCCGACCTCGGCAACCTCGGCTGCCGGGCCGTCCTCGACGGTGACCAGTGGGTGATCAACGGACAGAAGGTGTGGACGTCGGCCGGCCACCTCGCCGACCACATCTTCGTCCTCACCCGCACTGACCCCGAGGCGCCGAAGCACAAGGGGATCAGCTTCCTCCTCGTCGACATGCGCCAACCCGGCGTGGAGGTGCGACCGATCAAGATGATCTCGGGCCAGTCCGAGTTCAACGAGGTCTACTTCACGGACGCGGTGTGCCCGAAGGACGACGTCGTGGGCGGTGTCAACAACGGGTGGGCGGTGGCCATGACGCTGCTCGGCTTCGAGCGGGGCGAAGCCGCGGCCACCATCCCGATCCGCTTCCAGGCCGAGCTCGACCGCCTGATCGCGCTCGCCCGCGAGCGGGGAGTGGCTGACGACCCCATCATCCGCCAACGGCTGGCGTGGTGCTGGTCGAAGGTGCAGATCATGCGCTACCTCGGCCTGCGGACGCTGACGCAGTTCCTCGCCGGGCACCACCCGGGTCCCGACGGCGCCATCTCGAAGCTCTACTGGAGCGAGTACCACCGGGTGGCGACGGAGCTGGCGGTCGACATCCTCGGCGCCGAGGCGATGGTGCCGACCGGTCGCCCGCCGTCGTCCGCCTTCCAGTCGGACGACGCCGGCGCACCGAACTCGAGCGCCTCGTGGGCCATCACGTTCCTCAACGCCCGGGCCGGGACGATCTACGCCGGGACGTCGCAGATCCAACGCAACATCCTCGGCGAGATGGTCCTCGGCCTGCCCAAGGAACCGCGAGCCGAGGCCGCCACGTGGGCCGAGCAGCAGAAGGCCAAGGTCTGAGGGAGCAGGGCGGCGAACCGATGCGGGCGACCGAGCTGGGGAGGGTGGCGGCAGCGGTGGCCCGGCGCCCCTCGCTCTGGCTGACCGCGTGCCGGCAGGCACGGCGCCTCGCCCCGCACCACTGGTGGCGGCGGCCGCCGTTCGCGCCCGTGCCGGCGAGCGCCTACCTCTGCTTCCGGACGACCACGCAGTACGGCCGGGCCGACCACCCGCTCGAGGCCGGCGACGTGGTGCGCTACCTGAGCTGGTGCCGACAGATGGCGGTGATCGGAAGATGAGCGTCCCACCACCCGATCGGGCGCGGCGGCGCCCGAAACCGGCCCGTCGCCGCGACACCGAGGTTTAGGTTCCGCCCGATGCAGAGCGCGCTCGTCCTCAATGCGACCTACGAGCCGCTCAGCGTCGTGCCGGTGCGCCGCGCCGTGTGCCTGGTCCTGTCCGAGAAGGCGGAGATCCTGCACGACGACGGCACCGAGGTCCGCTCGGCCCGCCGCTGCGTCGCCCGGCCACTCGTCGTGCGGCTGCGCTACGTCGTGAAGGTCCCGTATCACCGGCGCACCGCGCTCTCCCGGCGGGCGGTCTTCGCCCGCGACAACCACTCCTGCCAGTACTGCGGCGGCCAGGCCGACTCCATCGACCACGTGCTGCCCCGCAGCCGCGGCGGCGAGCACGTGTGGGAGAACGTGGCC
>JBKPRL010000270.1:0-4125 GCA_046734535.1 bacterium
CGCCCAGGCCGGCGGGTCCAGCAGCGACAGGAAGACCCCGTCCCGCACGCTCAGCACGCAGTGGGTGGCGATCAGGCACCGGCGCAACACCTCGGCGCGCCCCGCGTCGACGGGCTGGTCCGGCACGACGTTCTCGATCTCCACCCGCAACCGCCGCACGGGGAACGGCGCCGGTGCGTCCGCGATCGACAGCCGCAGGCGCACGGCCAGCGGCCATCGGGTGCGCACCACGCGGCCGTCCGCGGCAGGGCCTACCCGTTCGGTGTCCTCGCCGCCGGGAACGGTGATCAGCGTGGTGTGCTCCCGCTCGTCGAGCTCGTCCACCCGGACGGCCACGTCGAACTCCCGCGGCACGGCCTCGTCGAACGTCAGGTGGCGCTCACCGTCCACCTCGAGCTCGCCCACCTCGGTGAACTCGCCGTCTGCACCGCGTCGCTGCACGGACCGGTGCTGGAGCTGCAGGAACCGCAGCCGCACGCGCACCCAGGCCGACGCCCCGGCCTCCAGCAGGCACTCGGTCCGCTGCCGCCACGTGTCCGCCGAGCCCGCGACGGTCTCCCGGGCCGGGCCCCGCGCCTCGATCCAGTCCCGGGGTGCGAGCACGCCGAACTGCCACCGCACACGGTTCTTCTCCGACGACGTCCGGTACGGGTAGAGCAGGTAACCCTCGTACAGCACGGCGTCCGCCACCAGGCGCGCCGACTCACATCCCGCAGGCCATGCGAGGTCCGCACCCCCGGCTCGACTCGCGGTGTCGGGGTGGCCCGGGTGATCCAGTCCCATCGGCTGCCCGCCGTCCCCAGATGCCGTCACACGCTAGATGGTGTCACACGGTACCTTAGTGATCGCTCTGCGTGGTATCGGGGGCCTTCTTGCAGCAGTCGACCCCCACGTCAGGCGCATGAGTCAGCCGGAAGGGGAGCTGCGCAGTGACCACCCGCCTCGGCTTTCACAACCGGGCCGGCGTCGCGGTGCGCAGCGAGATGGCGTCCTGGCTCGGTGGCGCGCCGAACTGGCGGCGGTACTCGCGGCTGAACTGCGACGGGCTGTCGTAGCCGACGAGGTGGCCGACACCGGTGACGTCGGTGGGGCGCGCGGCGAGCAGGAGCCTGGCTTCCTGCAGCCGGATCTGCTTCTGGAACTGGATCGGACTCATCGCGGTGACGGCCTGGAAGTTGCGGTAGAAGGCGGACACGCTCATGCCGGACAGCTGCGCCACGTCCTCCACCCGGAACGACTGCGCGTAGTGGTCGCGGATCCACCGCACCGCTCGGGCGATGTGGGTGAGGCTGCTGTCGGCGAGCCCGAGCTGCCGGATGATCGCGCCCTGCTCCCCCGTGATGAGCCGCCAGAGGATCTCCCGTATGACCAGCGGGGCGAGCACCCTGATGTCGCGCGGCCGGTCGAGCAGGCGGAGCAGGCGGACCACCGCGTCGAGCAGGTCGTCGGGGGCGTCGCTGACCGCGAGCCCGGACGGTGCGCCGGTGCCCGCGGACCGGACGTCCCCGGGGCCGGCCTGCAGCAGCAGCTCGGCGACCGCGGACGGGTTCAGGGTCAGCCCGAAGCCCAGCGCCGGCCGCCCGGGGCCGACGTCGAAGAAGTGACCGGTCACCGGCAGGTCGACCGACGCAATGAGGTACTGCCCGGGGCGGTAGGTGTACACGCGGTCGCCCGATGCGAGCCGCTTCCCGCCCTGCGCGAGGAGGGCCAGCACCGTGCCCGACATCGACGGCAGCGACGGCGTCTCCTGCTCGACGGCCGCGATGAGGACACCGTCGATCGCGGTGGTCTGGTCCGGCCGCGCGTGGCGGGCGAGCAGCTCGCGCAGCTCGTCGAGGTTCACCCTCGGAGTGAAGCACTCCCACCTTGCTCGCAGCAAGGAGAGGATCAGGCAAGCACCCGCGACCATCATTCTAACGTTTTCACTGCTCAGAGCGCTTTGATAGGAGGGTCGAGATACCGAGGAGCACAGACAAGCTCCACGAACGGACAGGTAGAAAGGTAGACCATGCGAGTCGCAGTCGTCACCGGCGGAAGCTCCGGCATCGGGCAGAGCGCAGCCATCCAGATCGCCCGGCGCGGGACGGGCGTCATCCTCACCTACAGCAACAACCAGCCAGGCGCCCTGGACACGGTGGCGCGCATCGAGGCCGACGGCGGCACGGCCGTCGCACTGCCGCTCGACGTCGGCAAGACCGACACCTTCCCGGCGTTCCATGACGCGATCGTCGCGGCGCTGCGCGACACGTGGCAGCGGGACTCGTTCGACGTCCTGGTCAACAACGCGGGCCTCGCCCAGTCGGCGATGTTCGAGGACACCACCGAGGAGATGTTCGACCGCCTGACGAACGTCCTGCTCAAGGGACCGTACTTCCTGACCCAGACCTTGTTGCCGCTGCTGACCGACGGCGGCGCGATCGTCAACGTCACCAGCAACTCCGCGTTGACCGCAGCCACGGAACCCGGCTACTCCACCTACGGCTCGCTGAAGGGTGGACTCGCCGTGCTGACCCGCTACCTGGCCAAGGAGCTCAGCCCGCGCGGCATCCGCGTCAACGCCGTCGCGCCCGGCTCCACCCGCACCCGGCTCTCGGACAACGCCTTCGAGCGCTTCCCCGAGGTGATCCCGGCGCTCGCGGCGAAGACCGCGCTCGGCCGGGTCGGCGAACCCGACGACATCGGCTTGGCCATCGCGGGGCTGGTCGGCGACGACGGCCGCTGGATCACCGCGCAGCACATCGAGGTCTCCGGCGGGTACGGCCTGTAGTAGATCAGCGCCCACCCGGTCACCGTCGCCGCTACCATTCGCGGGGTGCCACCGCATGACGTCGCCGCCATTCTCGACACCGCGGAACGGGCGTTCGCACACAATGACTGGCCGACTGCGTTCTCGTCCTTCCGAGCGGTATGTGAGGCAGATGGCCTGACCGCCGACCAGTGGTACTCGTTGGCCGAGTCGGCCTGGTGGCTCGGGGAGATCGACGTGGCGCTCGACGCCTTCGGGCGGGCGCACGACGACTACGTGGCGTCGGGAAATCTGCTCCGGGCGGCGATGTCGGCGATGTTCCTGGCTTGCCACTCATTGGAACGCGGCGACGCGGCCGCCGGATCGGGTTGGATGCACCGGACGAAGCGTCTGCTCGACGACGCACCCGACGGTGCAGCGCACGGATACCCCCTCTACTTCAGGATCTTCACAGCGATGGCCGCCGGCGACCTCGAGGCGGCCATTTCCCTGGCCGACGAGATGGGAAAGATCGGCCGCCGATTCGATGACCCGAGCCTCGTCGCGCTTGCACTGATCGGTAGGGGCCGAGCGCTCGTGAAACGGGGTTCGGTGGCGGACGGGATGGCGCTGCTCGACGCCGCCATGCTCGACGCCCTTTCCGGGAGGCTCCATCCGGTGTGGACGGGTGCCGTCTACTGCCACCTGATGGACGCCTGCTACGAGCTCGACGAGCTGCGACGGGCAGGCGAGTGGACCCACGCGGCGAGCCGCTGGTGTGAGGGCATCCCGCCCGCCGGCCTCTACCGCGGGATCTGCCGCGTCCACCGTGCGCAGATCCTGCACACCCGCGGTTCGTGGCAGGAGGCGGAGCGTGAAGCGACGCAGGCGTGTGCGGACATGGCCCACGTCCACGTCGGGACGATCGCCGAGGGTCACTACGAGATCGGGGAGATCCGGCGGCTGCGCGGCGATCTGGCCGGGGCCGAGGAGTCGTTCCGGCGCGCCCACGAGCTCGGTCGCGACCCGCAGCCCGGCCTCGCGCTGGTGCGGTTCGCCCAGGGACAGGCCGACGCCGCGGCTGCGTCGATCCGGACCGCGCTCGCCATGCTGGTCCTCCCGTTGCCACGGGCAAGGCTCTGCGTCGCCCAGGTGGAGATCGCCCTGACGACCGACGACGTCGAGACGGCCCGGGCGGCCTGCACCGAGCTGGAACGGACGGCGGCCACCTACGAGAGCTCCGGGCTCGACGCCGCCGTCCACCAAGCCCGCGGCGCCCTGCTGTTGCGCGAGGGCGGGGCGGCGGAGGCCCTCACCGTGCTGCGCGCCGCGTGTCGTCGCTGGCAGGATCTCGACGCGACGCACCATGCGGCCAGTACCCGGCTTCTGCTCGCCGAGGC
>JBKPRL010000271.1:0-7666 GCA_046734535.1 bacterium
GGTCGAAGTGGTTGTTGAAACCACAACGACCTCGGTGACATCAGGCACGAAGGCGGGCGACCTACTTCGGCTACCGATCAACCACTTCGAAGGCAACTTCACCTGCTCGCCCGCGACCATGACCGATCTGATCGATCACGATCAGATCGTCTTCCGCTACCGCCAGAACCCCAATGGGTCCATGGGCGACGTGGCCGGTGTCTGCAACCGGATGCGCAACGTGGTCGGCTTGATGCCCCACCCGGAGCGGGCCTCACACGAGCTGTTGGGATCGACCGATGGCCGCGCCATCTTGGCCGGTCTCCTCGCCGCGGCGGGCGACGAGCAGACCGGCGCGTTGACTACATCGCGCGGGTCAGCCCGGCTTTCTTGAGCACAGCGGCGTCGACGCCGATCTCTCGCCACGCCGCGTAGGAGATGCCACGGCGGCTGCTGTAGCTGTAGGCGACCCGGACGAAGTCGTCCTCCAAGGCCGAGATGTCGACCTTGGCGCCCATGGTCTCCAGCTCTTCCTGGAGGTCCATGCGCTCCTGGACGAGGTTCAAGCGTGCCAGCGGGTCGGCGTCGGCCAAGCTGGCGTCGATCTCGGCCAGCCGCCTCTTGATGGAATCCGGGGTGCGCTTGCGGCCACGCTTCGGGCGGTTGGACTCCAGCCCATCAAGGTAGTTCTTGACGATTCGGCTCTCGTTGCGTCCCGCGGCGAGCGCGGCCTTGTGCTCATCCGTCATGGGGGACTTCGGTCCCCGTTTCTTCGCTGCCATGTCAACAGTGTGCACCACGCGGAATTCGGCCCTCAAGTCGGGCGGTATTTGGTGTATCCAAGGGTGGGACAGCGCGACGTCCTCGCCAGGTACGGTGACAGGTCGTGGAAGCGGGTCCTCAAATCGACGACGACGTCCATCGTGCACTTGGTCTGACCGACGAGGAGCGGGATCGGATCATCACGATCCTGGGACGCGCACCAAACCATCTCGAGCTGGCGATGTACTCGGTCATGTGGAGCGAGCACTGCTCGTACAAGTCGTCGCGTGCGCACCTCGGGCGGCTGCCCACGGAGGCGCCTTGGGTTCTGGTCGGCCCCGGCGAGAACGCCGGCGTGGTCGACGTCGGTGACGGGATCGCGGCGGCGATCAGGATCGAGAGCCACAACCACCCATCCGCCATAGAGCCCTACCAGGGCGCCGCGACCGGGGTGGGTGGCATCCTGCGCGACATCTTCACGATGGGGGCCAGGCCGATAGCGCTCATGGACCCGCTCCGCTTCGGCCCATTGGAGGACCCGCGGAGCCGATGGATCGCCGAAGGGGTCGTCTCCGGGGTGTCGGGGTACGGCAACGCCGTGGGCGTGCCGACCGTTGGGGGGGAGGTCGTCTTCGACCCCACCTATGAGGGCAACCCGCTCGTCAACGTGCTCTGTCTTGGTCTGCTGCCGGTCGACCGTTTGGTGCTCGGCCGGGCCACAGGCGCAGGCAACCTGGCGGTGCTGCTCGGGTCCAGCACCGGCCGTGACGGGATCGGCGGTGTCTCGGTGCTCGCCTCGGCCGGCTTCGGGGACGCCGACGCCGATGCGGCGAAACGGCCCAACGTGCAGGTCGGCGACCCGTTCGAGGAGAAGCGCCTCATCGAGGCCTGCCTTGCCCTGCTCGACGCCGGACTGGTGGTCGGGATCCAGGACCTGGGCGGCGCGGGGCTGTGCTGCGCGACCAGTGAGATGGCGAGCCGCGGTGGCGTCGGCATGGACGTCGACGTCTCGGCGGTGGCGTTGCGCGAGCCCGGTCTCGAGCCGTTCGAGATCATGACGTCGGAGAGCCAGGAGCGGATGCTGGCCGTGGTCGAGCCGGCCGACCTCGACGAGGTGCTCGAGCTGTGCCGGCGGTGGGAGGTGCGGGCCCGGGTGGTGGGGCGGGTGACCGAAGGCGGCGCGCTGCGGATCCTGGACGGGGAGGTCGTCGCGGGCGAGGTCCCGGCGGCGTCGCTGCACGAGGACGCGCCGCTGTACCGCCGGCCCCTCCGACCTCGTGACCGGGCGGGGGAGCGCGATCCCGCGTCGCTCGACGCGCCGTCGGACGCCGCGGCGGACCTGCTCGGGATGCTGGCCGACCCGGCCTGGGTGTGGGGGCAGTACGACCACCAGCTCTTCCTCAACACGGTCGCGGGCCCTGGCGGCGACGGCACCGTGCTGCGCCTCAAGCACCCGGTCACGGGCGTCGACACCGGGAGAGCGCTGGCGCTGACCACGGACGGCAACCACCGTTGGTGCGCGGTCGCACCGCGGACCGGCACGGCTCGCGTCGTGGCCGAGTCGGTCCTCAACCTCGCCTGCGTGGGGGCGCGGCCGCTCGCGCTCGTCAACTGCCTCAACTTCGGCAACCCGGAGCACCCGGAGGTGATGTGGGAGCTCTCGGAGGCCATCGACGGGATGGCCGAGGCGTGCCGCGCCTTCGACCTGCCGGTGGTCGGCGGGAACGTCAGCCTCTACAACGAGACACGGGGACGCGACATCGACCCGACCCCGGTCGTCGGCGTGCTCGGCGTGGTCGACGCGCTGGAGCGGCGACCGCCCGGGCGGCGGCTCGTGTCAGGCGGACAGCTGCTGGTGCTGGGTCCGGACGGCGCCACCAGCCTCGCCGGGTCGCGGTGGGCGTGGCAGAGGGACGCGAAGGGTGGCGCGCTGCCGGCGCTCGACCTCCCGGCCGTGGCGGCGCTGGCCGGGCTCGTGCGGGAGCTCGTGGGCGACGACATGCTGCAGGGCCTGCACGACGTGGCCGACGGCGGCTTGTCGCTGGCGGTGGCCGAGATGGTGGCGGCCTCCGAGGTCGGCGCCGAGCTCACGGCCGCGGTGGACCACGTCGGGCTGTTCGGCGAGTCGCCCGACCGTGTGCTGCTCTGCGTCGAGCCCGGCCGGGTCGAGGCCGTCGTGGCCCGGGCGGCGGCCGCCGGCATCGCGGCGCGCGAGGTCGGTGTGGCGGGCGGGGACCGCCTGCGCCTCGGACCGTCCATCGACGTGGCCGTGGCCGGCGTGGTCGGCGCGTGGCGCGGCCGGCTGCCGACGGCGTTCGGAACCGCCGTCACGCACTGACCGCGCGGCTGTCGGGCGGGAGGCCCGGGTCGGCGCGGCCTCGGTGCCGCGGTCAGGCCGCCGCCAGCTGGCCCTGGAGCAGGATGGGCTGCGTCGGCGTGTCCGAGCCCCCGGCCGGCTCCCTGGTGATGCCGAGCGCCTGGTAGCCCTCGGGCGTCCGGGGCAGGACCTTCGTGGCCCGGCCGCCGGAGGTGCGGAACAGGCCGGCTTCCTCCGGACCGCCCGGACCGATGAACCAGAGCGCGTAGGTGCTGTCGGACGGGAGGTCGGCCATGCCGTCGGCCACGACGACGGAGCGGTCCAGGCTCGGCGAGTAGACGATGCGCATCGTGCCGGCACCGCCCCCCATCTCGACGCTCTTCGCGTCGGGCGCGGTGAGCACGGCCGAGATGGCCTCCTGGCGGTCGAGGGCTCGGTGCGAGCTGATCCAGCCAATGCCGAGCAGGAGCGCGATCACGGCCGCGGCGACGGCCAGGGCGGGCGCCAGCAGGCGCCGCGGAGAGCGACGACGCTCGGCCAGCTCGTCGGGTGGGCGAGCCGGCGATTCCTGCGGGGTGCTGGCGACGCGCGCCAGGATCGAGGCGCGCAGGGAATCGGGTGGACGCTCGGCCATGAGCTGGCTCAGGCGACCGGTCGTCGCCTGGAACTCGGCCACGTCCTGGCGGCAGGCCGCACAGTCGGCGAGGTGCGCTTCGAAGCCGGCCCGCTCGTCGTCGTCGAGCGCGTCGACGACGTACAAGCCGACCAGCGTGTGCATCTCGTCGCTCATGAGCCTTCTCCGAGCTCATCGCGGAGGCGGATGAGTCCGTCACGGATGCGCGTCTTCACGGTACCGAGAGGCACATCGAGATACGCGGCGATCTCGGTCTGGGTGAGCCCGCCGAAGTAGGCCAGCTCGATGGACGAGCGCTGCAGCTCGGTCAGGCGGTCGAGGGCGACGCGGACCCGCTGGCGGTCCAGCTCGTCGATCACCTCCTCGTCCACCGGTGCGCCGGCGACGTCGGCTCGACTGGTGGCCCGCTCGGCTCGCCCCCGCTCGGCCACCTCCGAGCGGACGCGGTCCACGGCGCGTCGGTGCGCGATCGTCATGATCCAGGCGGTGGCCGAACCCAGGGTCGCGTCGAAGCGGGGAGCGAGGCGCCAGACCTCGAGCATGACCTCCTGCAGCACCTCGTCAGCGTGTGCCGCGTTGCGCAGGATGCGTCGGATCAGGCCGTAGACGTTCGACGAGCACAGGTCGTAGAGCTCCCCGAAGGCCGCGACATCGCCTCGCGCCGCGCCGTGGAGGGCGGCATCGATCGCGCCAGGCGACCGGTGAGGCACGGGCTCCACCGCTCCAGTCTGACCACTTCGCGGGGCGGCAAACGGAGATCGTGTGCACGGCGGCCCAGATCCCTGACCGGGATGGCGCGCGGACGCCCTGGTCGACCGCACCGGCCGTTCCAGGACGCCGCACCGCGCACCACGTTCCCGCATGGTGCTGATTCGCCTCCGGACGGCCGGCGGATCGGCCGCGGGTGATGTGACTTCGGCCACAAGTGGGCCCTTGGACCCATCCAGAGCCGACCTCGCGCCGAACGCCGACCAAGAGACGGCAGTCCGGCCCGCTCGGGAGACCTGCGCCGCCCCCGTCCCCGCGGGCGGTCCAGGGAGCGTCGACCGGACCCCCCGGCGGGGAGCACTCGGGTCCGTGCTCCCCGCCTGCCGCCTCCGCCGCGTCAGCCGGTCGAACCGCGGCGACGCCCCTCGCCCCACGGCGCCGTGGTCCGACCCCTCCCGAGCTCCGCCAGCCCTCGGGGGCTGCTGACCACGCTCCCGTGAGCCTGGCCAGCCGCCCCTTTGCTGACGGCAGTGTGTCCCTTGGTCGCTCGCAGGACAAGAGCCCGCGGGTGAACCTTCGGCCGCGGCTCGGGGTCGTCGCGCGTTTCACTGCTGGTCGTGGTCGCGCCACCCGTGCGTGTACGGAACGTCAAGCGGTGGGCCTGCCACACTGGCCGGGTGCGGAGCGGAGGCCCTTCGGCGATGGAGCCGTCTCGCGACGACGGGATGGCCGAGGCCTGCGGCGTCTTCGGTGTCTACGCCCCCGGCCAACCCGTCGCCCACCTCACGTACCTGGGCCTCTACGCGTTGCAGCACCGCGGACAGGAGTCGGCGGGGATCGCCGTGGCGGACGGCCGGTCGATCACGGTCGTCAAGGACATGGGCCTCGTCCCCAACGTCTTCAACGAGCGGACGCTCGGCGGGCTGCCGGGCCACTTCGCGATCGGCCACACCCGCTACTCGACGACCGGCGCCAGCACCTGGCGCAACGCCCAGCCCGTGTTCCGGGAGGCCGGCGGCGTGCACTTCGCCCTCGGCCACAACGGCAACCTGACCAACACCGAGTCGCTGGCCGACGCCGCGGGCATGCTCCCGGGGACGATCGGGAGCGACAGCGACCTCATCGCCGAGCTGCTGTCCCGGGAGATCGTCGAGCAGGGAACGGACCTGGCCGGCGCGCTGGTGACCGTGCTGCCATCGCTCCGGGGAGCGTTCTCCCTCGTCCTCATCGACCAGGCCCGCATCATCGGCGTGCGGGACCCCAACGGCTTCCGCCCGCTGTGCCTCGGCCGGATGGACGGCGGCTGGGTCGTCGCGTCGGAATCGCCGGCGCTCGACATCATCGGCGCCCACCTCGTGCGGGAGCTCGAGCCCGGCGAGATGGCGGTCATCGACGTCACCGGCCCCCGCTCGCTCCACCCCTTCCCGCCCGAGCGCATCAACCCGACGCTGTGCGCGTTCGAGTTCGTGTACTTCGCCCGCCCCGACGCGGAGCTGTACGGCCGCAGCGTCGCCGCGGCCCGGGTGCGGATGGGCGAGCAGCTGGCCGAGCAGGCCCCGATCCCTCCGGACCTGGCCTCGCCGCCCCGGCCGACGATGGTGATGCCCGTTCCCGAGAGTGGCGTCCCGGCCGCGCAGGGCTTCGCGCGGGTCAGTGGCCTCCCCTACGGCGACGGCCTGGTGAAGAACCGCTACATCGGCCGCACGTTCATCGCCCCCAGCCAAGAGCTGCGCAGCCGCGGTGTCCGCCTCAAGCTGAACCCGCTGCGCGAGAACATCGCCGGCAAGCGCCTCGTGGTCGTCGACGACTCCATCGTGCGGGGCACTACCACACGGGCGGTCGTCGCCATGCTGCGCCAGTCCGGCGCCGCGGAGGTCCACCTGCGGATCATGTCGCCGCCCTACCGCTGGCCGTGCTTCTACGGCATGGACACCGGTGACCGGGGCGAGCTCCTCGCGTCCAACCTCACCGTCGAAGAGATCCGCAGCTACGTCGGGGCGGACTCGTTGGCCTATCTCACCCTGGACCGCCTCCTCGTCGCCACCGGCGCGCCGGGCGCCGGGTTCTGCTCGGCCTGCCTCACGGGTGACTACCCCGTCGCGGTACCGGTCGAGCTCACGGGCGCCGGAGCGGCGGTGGCGCCGGTCGACGACGCGCCCCTCTCCCCGCCGGCCCCTCCGCCCGACCATCCCGCGGAGGCCCTCTTCCGTGGGTGAGACCTATGCCGCCGCCGGCGTCTCGATCGAAGCCGGCGACGAGGCCGTCCGTCGGTTGGCCCCTCTGGCCCGGTCGACCTTCCGCCCGGAGGTGCTGGCCGACATCGGCTCGTTCGGCTCGCTCGTCGCCGTCCCGTCCCGCTACCGGGCGCCGGTGCTGGTCTCGTCGACCGACGGCGTCGGCACCAAGCTCCTCGTCGCCGTGGCCACCGGGCGCTTCGACACGATCGGCATCGACCTGGTGGCGATGTGCGTCGACGACGTGGCCGTCCAGGGGGCGGACCCGCTCCTGTTCCTCGACTACATCGCCACGTCGCGCGTCGAGCCCGCCGTCGTCGAGGCGCTCGTGGCCGGTATGGCGGACGGCTGCCACCAGGCCGGGTGCGCGCTCGTCGGTGGCGAGGTGGCCGAGCACGGCGACGGGCATCCCCTCGAGCTCGCCGGCTTCGCCGTGGGCGTCGTCGAGCGCGCCGACATCATCGACGGCGACGGCGTACGGCCGGGTGATGCCGTGATCGGGCTGCCATCGCCGGGCTTGCGCTCGAACGGGTACTCGCTGGCCCGCCGAGTGCTGGTCGGCGACGAACCGGGCCGGCTCGACGACGAGGCGTGGCCCGGCGCGGCGCGCTCGCTGGCCGACGAGCTCCTGTTGCCGTCCGTGATCTACGCGCCGGCGATGGCCGCCATGCGCCGTGCGGTACCCGTTCGGGCGTTCGCGCACATCACGGGCGGTGGCCTGCCGGGGAACCTGGTCCGCGTGCTGCCTCGGGGCTGTGGCGCCGTCCTCCAGCGCGGGTCCTGGCCCGTGCCCCGGATCTTCGACGAGATCCAACGGCGGGGTGACGTTGCCGGCGACGAGATGGTGCGGGTGTTCAACCTCGGCCTCGGCATGCTGGCGGTCGTGCCGAACGACGCCGTCGAGGCGGCGCAGGACGCGCTGGCGGAACGGGGCGGCAGCTACGTCGTGGGCCGGGTGGTGAGCGGCGAGTCGACGCTCACCCTGACCTGACCGGGCGACCGGCGGGCGACCCACTCCCGGCACCGCGGGCC
>JBKPRL010000272.1:0-12590 GCA_046734535.1 bacterium
CTCCACCCACTCGGGCTCGGCCGGGACGGCCCGGGCGCACCTGAAACTGCAACCATCCTCGCCGGTCCTCGCGGGATGCTTCCCGGACGCCGGCGCCAAGGTCAAGGTCGACCTGACGACCGACGAGGTGGGCAAGGACACTTTCACCATCCGGGCCCACGACCTCAAGCCGAGGACCGACTTCACCGTCTTCCTGGTCGAGACGCCGGGCTCCCCGTTCGGGGCTGCGGAGTACATCGGTGACTTCACCACGAACCGCTACGGCCAGGCCGACAACCGCTTCGACCTCATCGTCGAGGAGGCGTTCGCCTTCAACAACGTGACGCGGGCGCGCACCGACCTCAATTCGGTCGGCGTGTGGTTCGCGGACCCCAAGGACGACGACGGCTGCCTGGGGGCGGCGAGCCCGGTCACGGGCTTCGACGGTGATGCGTCTGCGGGGGTGCAGATGCTGAACTCAGGGCTGGATCTCCTTCCCTGACCGTTCGTCGACACGCTCGTCGGCTACCGGGACCACCAACCCGGTAGCCGGCGCGGCTGTGGTCGGTCGCCGTCATCCACTGATCCCGAAGCGATGGGCATCCCTGGCCCTTCGTGACGTCCCGAGACCCTGAGCGTGCGCAGGATGTTCGAGACGTGGACGCTCGCTGTCTTGCCACTCATGAACAGGTGGTCGGCAACGTCCTGGTTCGTCCGACCCGCCGCCACTGGCGTGAGGCGGAGGCCAGGCTCGTGGCCGGGGCCGACGCCACGAGCACCGCCGTACTCCGTGCCGCTCGCCACGCCGCGCTCGACCTCGGCGCTACCCAGCTCGTCGACGAGGTCGAGCAGCTCGCCGGCTGGCACCGGGTGGACCTCGTGCCGGTCATCGCGGAGCCGCTACCGGACGCCTTCGACGTCCACGCCCTGACCCCCAGCGAGACCGAGGTGCTGGGCTACCCGACGACGAGCGGGTGGGTGGACAGGGTCCGCGGAGGCGTAGTGGCGGTGGTGCCAACGCAAGTAGTGGTCGCCCTCGGGGCCGGCTCGTCCTTGATAGAGCGAAACGAGTCGGCTGGGGTCGGGTGATGCGAGTCGAAGCACGCCGCCGGGACGGAGCGTCCGCATGCATTGGCTCAACATCGTCTGCCCGTCATGCCACGACACGTGCTCGATGAGGTGTTTGCCGAGGATCAAGTCGAGCGATTGATCGTGGAAGGGAAACGGTTGCGTGACATCGACGCGAATGCTGCGGGCTCCCTTCGGACGCAGGTCCGTGGAGAGCCAGACATCGATATGCCGCTTACCGGCTCCGAGCTGCAGGCACCGGACCGGGTGGCCCTCCAGATAGGCAGCTACCCGTGCTGCGCTGACTGATCGTCAGGCGAACGAGTACTTGCTCACCGGCGAGCTCGCCCTCCCGATTCGCCGGATGCTTCGGCTGTCGCGCCGGCGCCCCAGAAACCGACGTCCGTGTGGGGGTGCTCGGCGTTCGGTCGATGCAGGATGGCCACGACGGCGACGGCCGTCACGGCCAGGACGGCTGCTGCGCAGCCGAAGGCGAGTTGCATGCCGTCGACGAACGCCTGCTGCGCCTGACTCTCGACCAGGGGACCCAGCCGTGAGGCCATCGCGAGCGACGAGCGGGCCTGTTCCGCCACCGGCTCGGGTAGCCCTGCCGGGTGGAGGTGGCTGCGGTAGGTGGAGTTCAGCACGCTGCCCAGCACGGCGATACCGAGGGCTCCGCCCAGCTCTCGAGCGAGATCGTTGACGGCCGATCCGACACCTTGCTTGGCGACCGGCAGTGCGTCGGTGATGGCGGCCGTCGCCGGCGTCATCGCCAGTCCCATGCCGGCGCCCAGCGGAACCAGTCCGGTGAACAGCAGCCAGTATGAGCTCCCGCCGTCGAGGCGCGACAGGACGAGCAGACCGGCGGCAACCAAGGCGAGGCCGAGGGCGGATACGCGCATCACCCCCAGGTGTCCCGCGAGTCGGGGTGCGATCAGGCGTGCGCTTGGCATCAGCGCGAGGGCCATCGGGATCAGGCTCACGGCTGCGACGAGAGGGCTGTCGCCGCGCACGAGCTGGAGGTACTGGAGAATTAGGAAGACAAAGCCGAAGAACGCGAAGAACGCGAAGGTGATCGACAAGGTGGCGGCCGTCACGGCTCGGTTGCGGAACAGTCGAGGGTCGATGAGCGGGTTCTCTCGAGTGAGCTCCCAGCGGACGAATCCGACGAGGATCAGTAGTCCAATCGCGATGCCGCCGAGGGTGTGTGCGCTGCCCCAGCCGTGGCTCGGTGCCTCGATGACAGAGTAGATCAGGACGCCGAGGCCGGCGACGGTGATCACCGCACCGACGAGGTCGAGACGCTGGGCCCGGGGGTCGGCAGAGTCCGGGATGACCCGGAGGGTGCCGATGATCGCGATCACGGCCAGCACGACATTCAGGGCGAACACCGACCGCCACGACCATGCCTCGAGCACGACACCGGAGGCCAGCAGCCCGAGGATGGCGCTCGCTCCGGCGACGCCGGCCCAGGCGCCGACCGCCTTGGTCTTCTGCTCGGGTGGGAAGGTACTGGTGATGGTCGACAGTGTCGCCGGCATGACCAGTGCAGCGCCCACGCCGAGGACTCCGCGCATGGCGATCAACCAGGTGGGATCGCTGACCGTCGTGGCAGCGACCGAGCCCGCGCCGAAGATCACCAGGCCAGCGAGCAGAGCACGGCGACGACCGTAGCGGTCGCCGATCGCGCCCCCGAGGAGCAGCAAGGCGGCGAACACGAGCGCGTACGCGTCAATGATCCAGGACAGCTGGGTCTGGGTGGCGTGGGTGTCGCGGGCGATCGACGGGATCGCGACATTCAGTGAAGCCATCGCCGAGACGACGGTGGCGAGCGCAAGCATGATGACAGGCAGCGTCGCGCGCGGCGCAAGCCGCTGTTCGTCCGCGTGGGTGACGGTGGACATGACAACCTCCTGGTCTGAAATTCCTTGACGTTGAATTGAAGGTCGCAGTCCAGCCCGGTAGATTTCAACCATGATGAATAAACCCGGGAGCGCGACGCGTGGAAGGCGACCGGGTCGGCCCGAGACCCGCGTCGAGGTGCTGGAGGTGGCGCGCCGACGGTTCCTGGCCGACGGCTACCAGGCGGTGACCATGCGTTCCATCGCGGCCGAGGCTGGGGTCGATGCTGCGCTGATCAGCTATTACTTCGGCTCGAAGAAGGGCCTGTTCGGGGCGGCGATGGCCTTGTCCGCCAATCCACCGGAGGTCCTGCTCGGAGCGCTCGCCGGGGATCCGGAACACCTGCCGGAACGTGTGTTGTCGGCACTGCTGCACGCCTGGGATGACCCGGAAGGCGGTGACGCCCTGCGCGCCATGGTCGGCGCGGCCATCCAGGAACCCGACCTGGCACGACTGCTCCGAGAGGTCCTCGAGCACGAGATGGTCGACCGCGTCGCCGAGTACCTACCGGGTCGATCCTCGCGACTCCGCGCGGCCGCGTTCGTCACGCAGCTGGCCGGCGTCGTCTTCGTCCGGTACGTGCTCGCGGTGGAACCGGTCGCAACGATGAAGGTTGATGAATTAGTTCGCCACCTCGCCCCAGGCCTTCGTGCGTCGCTGCACGGCCCACGTCCGACGCGAGCCGCACGCGCGGATCCGCGGAACTGACGCAATCGCGGCGGATTGACTGTGAGGATCGCCAACGCAGCCTGTTGGTGCTGGGCTGTGGGTTGGTGACCGCGGGTGTGACCCCCGGAATGACTGGCTTTGTGCCTTGGTGCGACCTGTCCGCGCGTGGTCATCGGCCCCGGCCCGGTTGGAGGAGCTGGCCTGATCAGGAGCTTGACCACCTGGCGTTAGCGGCGCCGGGCGTGTCTCATCACAGTCCTGCCGAGCCTCCGTCCCGGACCGGAACCACGTCCCGTCCGGCGAAGGAGAGAACGCATGACCAGTCTGACCGATCTACGCGAGGTGGTCGATGTCGTCATCGGCGTCGACACCCACGTCCATACCCACTCCGCGGCCGTAGTCGACACCGCGACCGGTGGCGTCCTCGACGAGACCACCGTCGAGGCAACAGTCGAGGGCCATGCCGAGCTGATGGAGTTCGCGAACAACCACGCGAAGTTGCGGGCCTGGGCGATCGAGGGGACCGGTGGTCACGGCGCCGGCCTGAGTCGACACCTGCTGGAGATCTCGGAAATCGTCGCCGAGTTGGACCGCCCGAAGCGGGCTGCGCGCCGCAACGGCGCGAAGTCCGATCCGCTCGATGCGATCCGGGCTGCGCGTGAGGCGATGGCCCGGCCGCGGTTGGGAACGCCACGCACCGGGGGTGAACGCCAAGCACTGTCGGTGCTCTTGGCTGCTCGCCGCTCCGCGATCAACGCCTCCACCGAGGCCCAGCTGCAGGTCTTCAGCCTGGTCATCGCAGCACCCGAACCCATCAGGGTCAGGTTCCGCGGTCAGAAGCTCGCCGCGATGCTCAACACCGCCGCGAACCTGCGCGTGCACGCCTCCTGGGACGTGGAGACAACCAGCACTGTCATGGCGCTACGGACCTTGGCCCGTCGCGCGCACGCGATGTTGAAAGAGGCACGCGAGCTCCAGAAGGCGATCCTGGCCATCATCCGCAGCTGGCGCCCAGACCTGCTCGAAGAGTTCGGAGTCGGACCGATCGTGGCCGCAACGGTTCTGTGCGCCTGGTCCCACCCCGGCCGCATCCACACCGAGGCGGCGTTCGCGATGCTCGCCGGCGTTGCACCGATCCCGGCGAACAGTGGCCAGGTCACCACCCGCTATCGGCTCAACCGGTACGGCGATCGCCAGCTCAACAACACACTGCACACCGTCGTGCAGGTTCGGATCCAGTACCAGCCAGCCACCCGCGACTACGTCGCCCGCCGCACAGCCGAAGGCAAGACCAGTCGAGAGATCAAACGCTGCCTTGCCCGCTACGTCGCTCGAGACCTCTACCGCCTACTAGAAACCGGGGTCGCAGTGGCTTGACGGAGCATAGGAGCGTCGCATGACCCGACAGCGCGAGCTTGGACCATGAGGTTGGAGGTTCCTATCACGAAGTCAGTCGCTCGCTGACGCATTCGGCGCGGTGAGCGGAGCGAACCATTGCCGCATCCGACGGCACAGCTCGGTGTCACCGGTGGCGGTGAGTGAGCCGTCGATGAGGGCGCCTGGCCATCCTTGTCGACCGCGAGCCAGGGCCAGCAGTGTCGGGAGTGCGCAACGCACGTACACGTAGCGGCCGGTGTCCAACAGCGGATCCGTCAGGCACCCATACGGCGCGGTCCCGTCCTGCAGCACCAGCCAGTAGTGCCGCGGGTGCGCGTGCGGCCAGAACTCCAGCACCACCGGCTCGGCGGGCAGCTCTCTCGCGCACACCCGCTGGGCCAACCACCCGAGTACGACGTCGGGATCGCGTTCCATCATGGCCGGGTCCTCGGGAAGCCACGTCTCGGCCCAGCCGCGCAGGGCATAGAGCACTGGCATCAGGCCGGTACCAACCGTTGTCAGGCGATAACCGGCGGACTCGTCCCTCGAGACCAGTCCCAGCGTCTCCAGCCGTCGGAGCCGCTCGATGAGCACCGAACGGGAGATCCTGCCCGGCAGCGAACGGGTCAGCTCGTTGAAGCCCAACGGTCCGAACACCCCGAGCTGGCGCACGATGAGCAGGCTCCACCGGTCGCCGAGGTGTTCGATGGCCTTGGTGAAAGAGCAGTAGCCCGGGAGCTCCCGCGCGCTCACGATCCAAGTCTCCCACCGGCGGTCTCCCACCGGCGGTTCGAATGCAGAACTATGCGACCCCGTGCGCCGGACGGATCGTGAGTGAATGGCCGCTCTCCCCAATGCCGGACCCGTGCCACGGCACCCCGGGTCGATCCAGGAGTGTTACCGCCGGATGTTGGACGCTGTCGACGCGCACGCACAGTTCATCGCTCGCCCATCAGGTCGTCTCGTCCACGTGGTGGCGGCCGGTGAGGGACCCCCGGTGGTTCACCTGCATGGCACCAACACCTCGTCCCTCTCCCACCTGATGCTCGTGGGCCGGACTCGCAGCACCCGCTCCTACCTTGTCGACCGACCCGGGCGAGGTCTCAGCGATCCGGACTCCTTCCGGAGGGAAGACTTCCGTGCGTACTCCATCGACTTCGTCGGCGACGTGCTGGACGCCCTCGAGCTCGATACCGCGCATCTCGTCGGTGCGTCGGGCGGTGGCATCTGGGCCACCTGGTTCTCCCTGGCCCACCCGGAGCGTGTCCGTGGTCTCGTCATGCTGGGCTCGGTCCCCACCCTGCCGGGCGGCAGCGTGCCGCTCCCGCTGCGGCTGGTTGCGACGCCGGGGGTCGGTGAACTCATGACGCGGGCGGTGAAGCCCGGACGTCGAATGCTGCTCAAGATGATGGCTTCAGTGGGTGAGGCGGAGACCATCGTGCGGCACCCTGACCTGCTCGACAGCCTCGTCGCCGGAGCCCGGGACCCGGTTGCCGCCCACGCCAACGTGGCGGAGCTGCGTGCGTTGATCACCGCACGCGGTTTCCGAAGCGGCATGCGGCTCAGCCGCGAAGACCTTCGCCGGCTGGCCGTGCCCACACTCATGATCTGGGGCGATCGTGATCCCGTCGTACCCCTGGCCCACGCGCGCACGCTCGCGGCAGCGATCTCGCACGCGCGCCTCGAGGTACTGCCCGCTGGCCATGTGCCCCAGCTGGGGCACCCGGATCGGGTGGCGGCACTGCTGGAGGACTTCGTCCTGGCAACGTGATCAGCAGGCGCCCGGGTGAGCGAAACTGGCCGCGTCATTGTGGGCGAAAGGCAGCAGGTCGCCGGGTAGCGTGAGGTCGAGCGAGCGACCCGCTTGGCCCTGGTGGGTGGCTGCGGCTTGCACTCTCCTTATCGGATGTTGGCGGGCGATCCCTGCCCGGCACGGTCTGAGCGTAAATCTGCACCCTGCCCATGTTGGTCCTCCGGCCGCCCCTGCCTCTGTGACGAGAGCAGGGGTGGCGACCCACGCACCGACGGTCGAGTGTCACCCGTTCGTGCAGCAGACCCCAGAGTGCGGGGCGATGGTGGGCTTTGAGCTGATCCTCGGTGCCTACTCGCCGCTGTTGACGGCGGCGATGGCTCCATTATCGGTGTCGGACAGAGCACCGCCATGGATGACTCGGACAGGTAGCGGCGGTCGCCTGCTTGGCACTCATCGTGCATGTCGTTGAGCACGGCTGCGACCAGGCGGATCACCGCGTCCGGGTGGGGAAGATCCCGACCACGCGGCTGCCTTTCTCGTAGCTGAGCAGGGCTGGTCCGTCTGCGCGCCCGAGCGCGACATTGCCCGGCTAAGGGCCACCCCACGGGAATCTGAGGTCCTCGCCCCATGTGGGTCGGATTGCTTCGGGCCGAATGTGGGCCGTGCACCGCCGCGGTGATGACGGCGGCATCGACAAAGGGGAGCGACCATGAGCAAGACCTCCAAGGCCTCCATCTGCCGCCCGTACGTGACGGCGGCGGCCGCATTGACTCGCTGAGCGCGCCGGAGCGCGCGGGATCTTAGGCATGACCTGCACTCTGCTTTCACGAAACTCATTGGCAGACGTCTCTGACCGTGATCCAGTTTCGCAACACGATCGTGATGGCGCTCGACGGTAGTCGGACGCTTTCCTTGGTATGGACGTCGTAAAAGACGGCGGTGCCCTCATGGGCGCCTAGATACAGCAGGCACTCGTTGTCCTCGACCGGAGGAGCATCGGTATCCGAGACGTAGGAGACCTGAGCCGGGACGGCCTGAACTGCGAGGACCGGCAGGGCGATCATGCCGCGGGGATGGACGTTGCGCACCGTGTAGCCCTTTTGGCCTCGGCCCCTTCAAGCCAGGCGAGGCAGGGGAGCAGCACCATCACGATGAGCACTGCCAGCACGAGGGACTGGCGGCCGAGCCGCCACAACTGCTTCTGCGTGGTCCCCAGGCCGCCGGGCATGGGTCAGCCCGATGTCGTGTGCTGCGAAGGAGGACCGACAGGTACCGCGTGCTCACGACGACGGCGAGGATCAGAGCCGCCACCATCAGCACCAGTTCTATCGCCCCGATCAGCTGTGTGGCGAGAATCTCGACATAGCCGTAGCCGACCTCCTCGGGAGTGGTGCGCAGCTTCATGTAGAAGAACACGTACGACAGCCGGAGTACCCCGTGGAGCACCGCCCCCGTTAGGCCTAGCAGTGGCGCGGCCACCCGCACCAGCCAGTCCAGCGTGGAGCTGGGCGCGCCGCGGGGGGCGTCTCCGACCTCGTCCGTCGTCACGAGACCGTCAGGCCCAGGCAGAGCCCGGGGCAGCTCCTGGGCGGAGGCAGAGGGTCGGCCCACAGTCCGTATTGGCCAGACTCGATGTCCGCGGGCACGGTCCACGTGGTCTGCCCTTCCCCGTCTGCTCCCACCCCGGCGCCGGGCAGCGCTTCGACCCTGCGGTAGCTCTGCGTCCGGCTCCCCGGAGGCTCGCCTGGTCCATAGACCACGACCGGCACCGTGGAGCCCGGCGGGTAGCCTGCGAGGGAGACCGAGACCGTGCCTCCTGCCCGGGCGGAGGTCGAGAACACCAGACGTGGTTCCCCGGATCGGACCACGGTGATCGTCCCGAAGTAGGGAGGTGCCGTGGTCGAGGGGCTGGGGGAGCCGGGCGGCGAAGTCGAGCTCGAACCCGTCGGCGCCCAGCTTGTTTGGGGCGGGGGATGGATCCCGGCCGGGGCCGGGATCCTGAACGTGTAGGTCCCGATGGCGTCGACCGGGCCACTGCCGGTACCGGGGCTGATCTCCCACAGCCAGTCGTTGTCCCGCGATGCGATCACGCTCACGGGTGAGCCGTCCGGGAGCGTCAGCTGGGTCCTCGGTGGGCTGGTCGGGGTGCTCCAGCCGCGGTCGTCGAAGCAGATCCGCAGTGTCTCCAGCCGATCGACCTCCAGCTTGGTGGCCGCGCCGAGCGCGAGATCCACGCTGCAGCCTGGGATGGGGACGATGCCGGTCACGTCCTGGATGAAGCCAGGGCCGTCGTCTGTTTCGGTGTCATCGGTGTCGTCGGTCTTGTCAGTCGGAGTGCTCTTGCCGGTCTCGTGGGTCTTGTCAGCCGTACTGCCCTCTTCGGTCTCGTGCGTCTCGTCGCCGGTGCGCGACGTCGATTCGTCCTGCGAGGTGGGCAGGCTGCTCGGCTGCTGTGCCGCGTAGGGGTCGATGCGCTCGTCCCCCGCGCCGGCGCAGGCCGAGAGGGCTGCCATCGCTACGACGACCAGCAGGGGCGCGACGTTCTTCTCGAGTGCGGTCACGAGGCCTCGGAACTCCCTACCGGTCACTAGCGACGTCAGGACCGCGACGAACCGTGGAGTAATGGTCGATCCGATTTTCGGAGTGACATCTGAGGCGGCGGCTGCAAAGAGGTTTCCGCGACGACTTCTCCACCTCGTTGACCGGTGAAGTGCTCGGCTCACTCTCGCAGCGCCGAGCAGACCGCATTTCGCACAGCCCAGCGCTGAAGCGCTCCGACCGAGGGAGTCCCCTACCAGCGAGCCCCTCGTTGCGTTCGGCTGGCCCGATGGGTCTTGCCACCGGCGGCCCGTCTATTTACGGTGGAAGTCTCGAGAGTACTTAAGGATGTGGTATTGCGGGAGACTAGTCGAGAGATCGAAATTGTTGCGTTGAAAAAAGGCTCTTGAGTTCATCGAGAAAGCGTTGCCGGCCATCAGTCTGCGGCGCTTTTTCCATGTCTTCGGCGGATTCCGCTCGAAGGTAGAGGATGCGGCCATCCGCCGCCACCGACCGGAGGAAGTCGGCTTCCGGGCCGGTGCCGTCCAGCGCAGCGGGGGCGACGAGGTGCAGGTCGACGGGCACGGCGAGCGACCGGAGTTGGCGGCGTAGGTCCCGGACCGCCTCGCGGCGCCGCGCGCCGCAGTCGGCGACCACGAGCACGTCGAGGTCGCTGTCCGGCCGCGCGAGGTCCCGCGCCGCGGAACCGAAGAGGACGACCGCCTCGGCGTCGACGACGCCCAGGACCCGTTCCACGAGCGTCTGCACAACCCGGTCGGTGCGCATGCTGGCGGCTCAGTCGAGCTGGAAGCGGACGACGAGGTAGACGTTGCGCAGGTCGGTCGCGGTCAGGCTGCGGAAGTCCGGCGCGCCCTGCTTCCGGAGCTTGATCCGCCACTCCCCTCTGGCGTCTGGACGACTAACGTCGACCGATGCGTGGAGCAGCCCCGCGAACCCGGCCTCGCCAAGGGCGGTGCCGGTCTCGGGTGATGCAGCGGCAGGGGCGAGAAGGCCGTACTCCGCGGCCGGGGTGCCGGGCGCGTCCAGGAACAGCTCCGCTCCGGTGAGCGCCGGGGTTCGGTCCCGGGCGAAGAACGGCAGATGCTCCTCGCCGATGGCGAACACCAACTCTTGGTCCTGTCCGGCGGGTGGGGAGAGGAACCGAACCCAGGCGGTCGAGAACTGGTTCTTCAAGGCCAACAGGCCGCCTCCCTTGGTCGGCAGGACGGCGGAGAGGTTGTCCAGCGCCTGCTGGGTGAGGTCGGGGGAGTCGGCCGGTGCAGCGGTGTACCGCAGGTGGATGACGACGTCGGTGATGGAGTCGCGGTTGAGGTCGTTGGCACCCGGGGGCAGGGTGAGTGTCCAGGTGCTCACGGCACCGGCGTGCTCAAACGGCAGGAAACGGTCGTCGGAGAGGTTCGCCTCGAACAGACCAGTGTCGTTCTGGGCGGTGCTGGTGGCGATGACCGTCCCCGCGCCCGGCCCGGACGCGAACCGGGTCGGGTCGTCGGTGGACAGCGGGTCGCCGTAGTCACCGCCGACAACGTTGGACACGCGTACACCACTGCGGTTCAGGGTCAGCGTGGCGTGTACGCCGGCCCACGGTGGTGCCACGCACGGGACGGTGACCCCGAGCGACTTGACCCGGCGCCGGTACTGGCCGGGGAAGTCCCTGTCGTAGAGCCACTCCGGCAGGACGACGGTGCAGCTGCCCCCGGCCTTCAAGGCCAGCAGCGACAGCGGGGACAGGTCGGCGAGGGAGATGTGCTTGGTCAGCTCCAACTCCCTGACGTTGGCCTGCAGGTAGGCGGCGTCCATCCTGGCCAGGTCTCCCGCCAGCCGCTCTCCGGCCAGGAGGCCCTTGCGGAGACTGTCCCAGTAGCCGAACTGCACGAACGACAGGTCGGTCCGGCCGAGCTCGCGCTGCAGTGCGGCCTCGGCTCGCTGTGCCATCTCGAACGCCTGGGAGTAGGCCTGGAAGTACACGGTGGCGAGCTGGTTGAGCATCCAGGCGTAGAGCTCGGTGTTGGTGAACTTCGTTCGCAGGTAGTCCTCCACGCTGGTGGCCTGGTCGACCTGGGTCTGCAGGTTGTTCAGCTCGTGCTCCGTGAGCGCCTGGTGCACCTGCGCCGTGAGCATCTGCTGCTCGGCCTGCTTCGCCTCGGCGTCGGCGAGGTCGCCCTGCTGGTCCCACTCGTCCTGCCGACGCTGATAGCCGCCGATGGTGTTCGCCAGTGCGGCGGCCTTGTCCAGAGCGGTCGCGGCCGACCGGAGCGTGGCCACGGCGGACTCGCTGGCGTCGGCCATCTTGTTGCCGCCGGCGACCTGGGCGACGGCGTGGGGTGACCCACCGAAACCCGACGCTCCGGCGACGAAGTCGGGGATGAGCCTTAGTCCGCCGGCCAGAATGTATCCGACGGCGATCGCGGTCTCGGCGGCGGCCGACCCAGCGGAGAGAGTGATGGCGGTCCCCTCCCACAGGCTGGGCCAGTCCCGGCTGCGGTACCAGTCCCGCTTCGTCTCGGCGAGGGTCTTCGCGGCGAGCTGTACGGCGACGCTCTGCTTGGCCTCGTTCGCCGCGTCCTGCCTGGTCGTCCGCGTCGCCTCGAGGAGCTGTCGCTCCTGGGTGGCACGCAGGCGGCTCAGCTCCTCGACGTCGTGCTTGTCGAGCACGGAGAGAAGCTTTTCGCCCAGGCTGCTGACGCGCGTGCACATCTCGGTGGCGGTGGCGGCCAGGACGCGGTACCGGTACGGACTGCTCTGAGCCGAGGACGAGGAGACCACGCTAGTCAGGTCCACGCCGGCTGCCGCGGCCTTGACCAGGAGTGCTGGGTCGATCGGCGGCTCGAAGAGGGGCAGCTGTCGGATCGTCCCGGAGATGTCCATGCAGTGCCGGAGCTTGAAGAGCCGGTCTGCGATCGTCGACCAGTAGCCCAGCAGGACGTCGTTCGGCGGGATGGTGAAGTAGACACCGGTGACCAACGGCAGCGGCTGCGCGGTCGGGTCCGTGGGCGCTGGCGTGTCGGGCGCCGGGACCAGGTTCTCAAGCCTGGCCGGCACGCTGGCCTGGCCGAACTCGTCGATCTGGCCCAGGGCGACCAGCTCGGCCCACGAGCGTGCCGGGCGGGCGGCAGCGGGCACGGCCTGCGGCTTGGGCCCGAGCAGCTCGGCGGCCAAGGTGTAGAGCAGGGTGGCCTGGTTCAGCGCCTCGATGGTGTCCTGGGCGAACAGCGAGTCGGCCCAGGCGATGAGGTTGTCCAGGTACCGCATCACGACGTTCTTCTGGTACGCCACGGGGCGGAAC
>JBKPRL010000273.1:0-21487 GCA_046734535.1 bacterium
CTACATGGCGACCGGCGGGGACCTGGGCACGGCATGGCGGGCCGAGGCCTACGACGACTCGACCTGGCCGTCGGGTCCCGGCATCCTCGGCTTCAAGAACACCCCGCTCGGAACGACGATCACCCCGACCAGCGGCCGGACGACCTACTACGTCCGGACGAAGGTCGACGTGGCCTCGCCGGTCACATCGGCCACGCTCAACGCCATCCTCGACGACGGCGCGGTGGTCTACGTGAACGGCACCGAGGCGGCCCGCACCAACCTGGCCGGCGGCATGGTCTCGTTCACCCAGAAGGCGCTGGTCGACGTGACGGGTGCGGCGGAGATCACCCCGCTCGCCCTGACCCTCCCGGCCGGCCTGTTCCACACCGGCACCAACACGATCGCGGTCGAGGTGCACAACAAGGCCAACGCGCCCGGCGACCTCGGCTGGGACGCCGAGCTGAAGCTCAACGCCGGTGGCGGCGGGGGCGGGGGCGGGGCGCGGCCCATCGACTACGGCGCAGTGTGGAAGTACCTGGACACCGGGGTCGACCAGGGCACCGCGTGGCGGGCACCCGGCTTCATCGACACCGGCTGGGCCAGCGGTCCCGGCTCGCTCGGCTTCGGCAACACGCCCCTCGGCACCACGCTGAACAGGGCCCAGAAGCGGACCACCTACTACTTCCGCCGCACGTTCGACGTCACAGGAGCGGTCAGCACTGCGACGCTGGACCTGTTGCGGGACGACGGCGCGGTCGTCTACCTCGACGGCACGGAGGTCGCCCGGACCAACATGCCGTCCGGCACGGTCGCCTTCGCCACCCACGCCTCCACCGAGATCACGGGAGCAGCGGAGAAGAACGCCGTGACCCTCACCCTGCCCACGGCCGGCCTGACGGTCGGCACCCACACCATCGCCATTGAGGTCCACCAGTTCGGCAACGCGGCTGGAGACCTCAGCATGGACGCTCGGCTGACCCTCGGCTGAGCCGCCCCCCGACTGGTGGGCGGGGCGCACAGGGACCGACCTCCGGGTCGGTCCCTGTCGCGCCACCGGGTCCGCACTGGCGACATCAATGCCTGATGGTCATGCCGCCATCGACCACCACCACGGCGCCGTTCACGAAGCTGGCCGCCGGCAGGACGAGGCTCAGGATCATGTGCGCCACCTCCTCCGGTTCGCCGTAGCGACGTAGCGGGACGCGGCGGCGGGCGTAGCGGTCCTTGTCCTCGTCCGGGATGACCGCGGTCATGCCCGTGTTGATGGGGCCCGGACAGACGCAGTTGACGGTGACGCCCGTGCGGCCCAGCTCGACGGCCAGGCTCTTCGTGAGGCCGATCACGCCGTGCTTGCTGGCGGTGTACGCGGCCAGGCCGCTCGTGGCGATCAGGCCCTCGGTCGAGGCGACGTTCACGACTCGGCCCTCGCCCGACGCCCGGAGGTGAGGCAGGGCGGCACGGACCATGCGCGCCGGCGCGGTGAGGTTCACGGCGAAGGTCGACGCCCACACGTCCTCGAACTCGGCGTCGGCGGTGTCGGCTCCCGCGGCGCGGGAGATACCGGCGTTGTTGACCAGGATGTCGATCCCCCCGAACGCCTTGGCCACCCCGTCGACCAGGCTCGCGACCTGCGCTGGGTCGCCGACGTCGGCCGCCCACCCCTCGGCCGCGCTGGCGCCATGGGCGCCACGGAGCTCCTCCACCACTGCTGCCACCCGGTGGTCGGTCAGGTCGACGACGGCCACGCGCGCGCCCTCGTCGGCGAGCAGCAGGGCCGTCGCTCGGCCGATCCCCGAGGCGGCCCCGGTCACGAGCGCTCGCTTCCCGACGATCGAGCGGGAGCGCTGGGTCAGGCGCGCCACGTCGCCGGCCATGTGACGGCTCAGCCCTCGCCGGGAACGCCCACGCGGCGCATCGGCGTGCGGCTCTCGATCCATGGGGCCAGGCCCAGCGTGTCGAAGCGCGGCCGGGTCATCTCGGTGACGAATAAGCCGGGCGAGATGGCGTCGACGCGGACGTCGCGGTCCGCCCACTCCACCCCCGTGAGGTCGAACATCTGCATCCCCCAGCCCGTGCGACGGCGGCAACCTAGCGGGTCGGTCCATCCTGGGGCCCGGTGGGCGTCCGCCGATCGGGTGCGGTTCCCGGGGTGCCCGAGGATCGCGGGGCGAGCGTGAGTAGGGTGCCCCAACGGTGAAGAGGGCGACGGTCGAGCAGCGGCGCATCGAGATCCTGGAGACCACGTGCCAGGTCGTCGTCGAGCGGGGGTTTGCGGCGACGCGGGTCTCTGACGTGGCCAGCCGGCTCGGCGTGTCGACGGGTCTGATCCACTACCACTTCGATTCCAAGGAGATGTTGCTGGCCGAGGCGCTGCGCTACGCGGCCGAGCAGGACATCGCCCGTCTGGAGCAGGAGCTCGAGCAGGCGCACTCCGCGCTCACCAAGCTCGACACCATGTTCACCTTCGATGTGCCAGAGGTGGGCGAGCCGTCCTGGATGCTCTGGATCGACGGGTGGGGCGAGGCCCTGCGCAACCCGACCATGCGCCGGATCAGTCAGCACCTCGACGTGGCCTGGAGGGACCGGCTGGTCTCGATCATCGAGATGGGTGTCGACGGCGGCGAGTTCACCTGCCCCGACCCACAGGCCGCGGCGTGGCGTCTCGCCGCGCTCCTCGACGGGCTGGGCGTGCAGTTCACGGTCCACGAGGGGGTCCTGTCCCGCAGCCAGCTCCTGGGCTACGTGCGCGCCGCGGCCGCCCGGGAGCTGGGCATCGACGAGTCGGCCTTCAAGCGCTCCCACCGCCGCAAGGTCCCCACACCCGCCTGACGCGGGGAGCCCGGTGCGTCCGGCTTGGCCGGCGCACCGCAACGCTGCCCGACGCATTGCCGAGCGAAGCGAGCAGGAGCCAGCCGAAGCTCCGCGGAGGATGGCGACGAAGAGTCAGAAGAAGCCGTGGTGGGTGGGGTCGGGCATCCAGGAATCGAGGAGGGCGAGCTCGCTCGTCATGCGCTCCACGTTGGCGATGAAGCGGTCGGCGTCGTCCAGGCCGTGCTGGGCGGAGAGGGTCCACTGCTCGCTCTTGCCCCACGGCGGCAGGAAGACACCGCCGTTGTGCTGGATGAGCCAGTGGGCGTGGCTGAAGTTGCCGTCCACGGCGAGGAACTCGCGGTAGTCCCGAATCGGCTGGGCGGCGAAGACCAGGCAGCCCTTGGCCCCGAAGCGGTGCCCGTAGACGGGGACGCCGACGCGGTGCAGCGCGCTCATGGCGCCGTCGAGCATGCGGCGACCGAGCACCTCGAAGCGCTCGTAGGCCGAGGGGACCAGGACCTCGGTGAGGGTGGCGCGGGCCGCCGCCATCGTGAGCGGGTTGCCGTTGAAGGTGCCGACCTGCTCGTAGGTGCCGTCGGCGATGGCCTCCATGACGTCGTCGGTGCCGCCGATGGCACCGCAGGGGACGCCGCCGCCCATGGCCTTGGCCAGGCACACGATGTCGGGTTGCACGCCGAGGAGCGCGGTGGCGCCGCCGGGGCCGACGGTGAGGCCGGTCTTGACCTCGTCGAAGGCCAGCAACACGCCGTCGCGCCTGGTCAGCTCCCGCACACCCTCGAGGTAGCCGGGGAGGGGCGGGACGATGCCCGCGTTCATCATGAGTGGTTCCATGATCATGCCGGCCACCTGCCCGGCGTGCTCGGCGAGCACGCGCTCGAGCACCGCCAGGTCGTTGAACGGCACCACGAGGGCGAGCTCGACCATGGCCTGCGGGATCCCTCGCCCGGCGGCCACGGACAACGGGCGCTCGCGGGGCCCGAGCTCGTCGATGTCGCTGTACATCGAGACCATGACCGCGTCGTGGTGGCCGTGGTAGCTGCCTTCGATCTTGATGATGAGGTCGCGGCCGGTGATGGCCCGCATCAGGTGGACGGCGTCCATCGTGGCCTCGGTGCCCGAGTTGCAGAAGCGCCAGCGGGGCAGCCCGAAGCGCCGGCCGAGCTCCTCGGCCACCACGACCGCGTCCTCGGTCGGTTGGGCGAAGTGCGTGCCCAGCTCCACCCGGCGCTGGACCGCCTCGACGACGGCCGGGTGGGCATGGCCGACGAGCATCACGCCATAGCCGGCGTGCAGGTCGACGTACTCGGTGCCGTCGAGGTCGTAGACCTTCGACCCCTGCCCGTGGCTGATCCAGACGGTGCCCGGGCGGGCGATCATCCAGCTGGAGGTGGCCCCGCCAGCGAGCGAGCGCCGCGCCCGCTCCCCCATCGCCGCCGAGCGGGGCTGGCGGGCGAGGAACGCGTCCTCCTCCCGGGCGATCAGGTCGGTGATCGTGGACCGGATACTCGCGGCGTCAGCGAGCGGTGCCATAGGTTGGTCAACCCCTTCGGTGCCGGCTGCGGCGTAGCCACGCGCCCCGTCTCCGGCGTTCGTCCTCTGGATACGAGGGGTGAACGCCCGGTCCAGTGGGCCCCCCGTGACCACTGACTGACGGGTCGATCAACCCTTGCTGACTGATGCGTCAGTCTAGAGAACGAACCGCCCGTTGTCCACGACCACCACCACGCCGACGTCGCGCCGCGGGCTCCCTCACGGACGCACCTCGAAGAAGGCGTTGATGGGATGCTCGATGTCGAGCCGGCGGAAGCGGGTGAAGCCGGCGGCCTGGGCCATGGCCCGGGCCTTCGACTCCGGGAGACCCAGCGTGCCCAGCCCGGCGCCGCCCGGCTCCGACAGCGAGGACGACAGGCACGACAGCACCGACACGCCGTACATGAGTGCGGCCAGGGGGTTCTTGGTGGCGTTTTCCGCGAAGGAGTCGCGGGCCTTCATGTCCACCAACAGCCACGTCCCGTCGTCACGCAACGCGGCGCGGATGGCGGCCATCATCTCCTGGGGGTGGGTCATGTCGTGGATGCAGTCGAACGTCGTCACGAGATCCACCGACCCGTCGGCCGGCAGCGGCTCCTGGCGGGCGTCATGGAAGTGCGCGTTCGGCAGGCTCAGCTCGACCCGACGGCGCTCGGCCCGCTCCAGCGCGAGGTGGGAGATGTCGTAGCCGTGGACCTCGCTCGCCGGGAAGGCCTGCGCGACGAGGCACACGGCGACGCCCGCCCCGCAGCCGACGTCGGCCATCGTGCCGCCCGCCTCCAGGCGCTCGACCACGCCGGGGAGCGAGGGCAGGCCGACCTGGACCAGGTAGTTGCGGTACCACGGCTGGAAGGAGCGTTCGACGCCGGCCGCGCCCTCCTCGCCGTGGCTGTCGTAGTCGTAGCCGAGTCCCGACCGGAAGGCCGCCGGCATGTCCTCGACCGTCGCCATCAGCCCGGGGAACCGCGTGAACTGACCCATCCCGAACGCGGGCGAGGTCTCGTCGACCATCACCGCGACGGCCTCTGGCGAGAGCGACAGCCGCTCGTCGTCGTCGATGTCGAGCAGCCGGGCGGCGCCTTGGTTGTAGGCCCACTCACGCACCCAGCGCTCGTCCAGTCCAGCCGCATCGGCGAGCTCGGCGGTCGACAGTGGCCGGCCCGCCGCATCGAGCGCGCGGTAGAGGCCGAGGCGGTCACCGAGGTGGACCATCGCGCTCGTGACCGCGCCCTCGAGCCGGGTGAAGAGGTTGAGCGCGTAGAGCTTGAGGCGGTCGGGATCCGGCGCCGGCCGGCTGGACGGGGTGGCCACGGGGACCTCCGGGTCAGGTGAGGTTGACGTAGATCTGCTGGCCCTCCACGTACGCCCCGGAGGCGTACGGGCCGGACAGTAGCGAAGCGCTCAGCCGAAGAGCTCGGGGGCCAGTGCGGCGTAGGTGCCGGCCGTCCAGCCCGTGACCTGCAGGCGGTCGACGCCCAACGCCTGGGCGAGCGACCACATCGTGTCCGCGACCGCTGCCGGCTCGCCTACCAGGCTGCCGTAGAGGCCGTCTCCGAGGGCCCGCATGCGCTCGACGCCCTCGTCGGTTCCCGCGGCGGCAAAGGTCATGAACGTGATCGGGACGTCGGGAGCCACCTCCCGGACCGCGTCGACCATGGCCCGCACCTCGTCGACCGTCACGGTGCCCAGCGCGGCGAGGTCGTTGACGCCGCCGCGGTTGGCGCGTCCGACGGACACCTCGACGCGGTCGACCAGCGGGGTGACGTTGCGCAGCGTCCACGGACTGCCGAGCGAGGCCACGATGGGAGGCGGCGGATCCGTCAGCGGGCCGAGGACGGGGACGTCGATCCGGTAGTGCTCGCCGTCGAACCGGCACATCCCGGTCCGCACGAGGTCGCGCACGATGAGGATGGCCTCGCGCAGCATCCTGGCCCGCACGGCACCCTCAGGGAAGGGGAGCCCGACGGCCTCGAGCTCGACCTTCGACCAGCCCGCGCCCACACCGGCCTCCGCCCGCCCACCGGATTGGGCGTGGACCATGAGCACCGCCTGCGCCAGCTCGACCGGCGAGCGCAGGAGGTTGTTGCCGAACGCCGGCTGCAACCGCACGCGCGACGTGGCCGCGGCCATGGCGCCCAGGCTGGCCCACACATGGGGGAAGGCCCGGACGGAGCGGCCGACCGAGAAGTAGTGGTCGGCGCAGGCCACTCCATGCCATCCCTCCGCCTCCCGGGTGCGCGCCCAGCCGGCCGGGTCGGGGGTGGCGTCGTTGAGGTTGGCGAAGAGCTCCACGACCGCGGGACGGTACTGCCCGGCCGACGGTCGCCGCGGAGAAGCCAGAGGCGCCGACGAAGCGGCGCTGAGTAGGGTCCCGGCGGTGAACCGGGTGGTCCGGGCGCGACAGCGCGGCGTTGCCCTCCCGAGCGGTGACCGGCGATGGTCGGGACCGCTCGCCGTGGCGCTGGGGGCGGGCGCCTGCGCGCTCGTGGTCATCGCCGCCGCCGGCGAGCCGCTGCGCCGGGCCGATCGGCGCTGGGCCCGCCTGGCCCTCTCCCCGTGGCTGCTCGCGATTCCCGTGGGCGTCGTCGTGATCATCGGTCTGGTCGCCATGACGAGCGCCCGGCCGGCCGGTGGCAGTCGCGCCGTACGCCGGCGGGCGTCGTGGCTCACGATCCTCAGCATCCTCGCCCTGGCCGTGCTGTTGAGCCACCTGCGCCCCGAGGCCGGTCAGCCGAAGTCGACGACCGGCGAGCTGGAGATCGGGCCGGCCGCGCCCACTCCATCCGGCCACGGCACGGGCTGGCCGACCTGGATGGCGATCGCCGTGGGCGGCGCGGTGGCCGTCGCCGCCCTCGCCTCCCGCCGAGCCATGCGTGCGGTCCGCACGAGCGCGCCGCCCACTCCCGACGCCGACGCCGCACTCCGCGCCGTGGAGGGCTCCCTGGCCGACCTCCAACAGCCCGGCGATGCCAGGGCCGGGGTCATCGCCGCCTACCGCCGTCTGCTCGACGGTCTGGAGGAGGCCGGAGCGGGCCGGCGGGACGCCGAAGCGCCCTTCGAGCACGTCACGCGGGCGCTGTCGACGCTCGGCGTGCGACCGGAGCCCCTCCGCGAGCTGACAGCGCTCTTCGCGGAAGCCCGCTTCTCGGACCACGCCATCACCGAGGACCACCGGGCGGCGGCGGTCCGGGCGCTCGACGAGGCCCGCACCGAGCTGCAAGGGGTGGCCGGGTGCGCTTGACGCGGCGAGCCCTCGTGGTCGCCGTGCTCGTCACCGTCGGAACGGCGGTCATCTGGCCCGACGGCGCCGAGCGGGTCGCTCGGGTCGCCCTGCTGGGCGTCGGGGCGGCCGTCGTCGCCGATCTCGTGCTCCGCTGGCAGCGGTCGTTTCCGACCGAGGCCACCGCGCCCTTCGCTCCGGCCCAGCTGCGCCCGATCAGGCCGTGGCGACCCCAGGGGTTGACCGACCTCCACCGCGACCTCCGGCTGATGTCCATCCCGGCGGGTGAACGGCGGCTGCCCCGCAGCACCCGGCTGCGCGACACCTGCCGCGCCGCGGCCCAGGAGCGCCTCGACGCGCTCGAGCTCGACCTCGATCGTCCAGACGATGCGCCCGCCATCGCGGAGGTCCTCGGATCCGACGTGACCGCCTTCCTTCTTGGCGAGTCCCGCAGGGCACCCGTCGGCCAGCTCCTCGCTGCGGTCGAGCCGCCCGCGGGGACCGACCCGGCGACTGGCCGAAGCGCGCCGTGACGACCACCCCGGCCCTGTTGAGCCCGACGGATGCCGCGGCGAACATGGCCGCCATCCTCGATGAGCTGGAGCGGGCCGTCGTTGGCAAGCGCGACGTGCTGGAGCTGGTGCTGCTCGGCCTCGTCGCGGACGGCCACGTGCTGCTCGACGACCTGCCGGGCGTGGCGAAGACCCTCACCGCCCGCTCGCTGGCCCAGGTCACGAACCTCAGCTTCTCCCGCATCCAGTTCACGCCCGACCTGTTACCCGCGGACATCACCGGGTCCACGGTCTTCGAGGCCGCGAACGGCGAGTTCCGCTTCCGCCCGGGCCCGGTCTTCGGCAACCTCGTGCTCGGTGACGAGGTCAACCGGGCGCCGGCCAAGACGCAGGCTGCGCTCCTGGAGGCCATGCAGGAGCGCCAGGTCACGGTCGACGGGACGACCTACCGCTTGCCCCGACCGTTCCTCGTCGTCGCGACGCAGAACCCGATCGAGCACGAGGGCACCTACGCCCTGCCCGAAGCCCAGCTCGACCGCTTCCTGCTGCGGACCCGCATGGGGTACCCGGCCGCGCCCGACGAAGCGGAGCTCCTGACCCGCCGCGTCGATCGCGGCACCGACGACGTCGAGCTGACCCCGGTCGGCTCGGTGGAGTCGATCCTGGGGCTGCAGGCTGCCGTCGAACGGGTGCACGTCGACCCGGCGATGGCCCGCTACGTCGTCGCGCTGGCCCAGGGCACTCGGGACGACGGGGAGGTCGAGGTCGGCGTGAGCCCGCGTGGCTCGCTGGCGCTGCTCAAGCTGGCCCGGGCGTTCGCCCTAGGGCGAGGGCGCGACTTCGTGGACCCCGACGACGTCAAGGCGGTGGCGCTCCCGGCGCTCGCCCACCGCATCGTGCTCAGGAGCGAGGTCTGGGTCCGAGGCATCCCGCAAGAGTCGATCGTCGAGCGGGTGGTGGCCTCCGTCCCGGCCCCGTCCTGGACGTGAGCGGACCTCCCGCCCCGGTCGGCACCGTTGCCGCCTCTTCCCGCCTGGTGGCCTACGCCACCGTCGGCGCGGCGTCGCTCATCGGTGCGCTGCTGGCCGGCCGGCCGGCGCCCGCCGCCTTCGGCGCCCCGCTCGTCCTCCTCGCGCTGATCGGGGTGTGCTGCTACCGGCCGCCGGCGCTGACTCGGACGGGCGCCCGCCTCCTGCCGGAGCAGGCGCTGGCCGGTGACCACCTCACGCTCGAGCTGCAGGTCGCCCTCACCCCGCCTGCGGGCAGGGTCGACGTCGTCGCCAACGTGGCCGGGCCGGTCGACGTCGTCGGGCACCGCGCCCGGCGCGCCGCATGGACCCTCACACCGAGCGGTGCCACCGCCGTCCGGGTGGATCTGGTCAGCCGCGACTGGGGTCGGGTGGCCGCCAACGCCGCGACCATCCGGGCTGATGGTCCGCTCGGCCTCGTGCACCGGACCTGGACCGTCCCGCTCGGTGCGGTCGCCCGCGTGCTGCCTCGACCCGAGCGACTGCGATCGCTCCTCGACCCGCCTCCGCGGGCCGCCTCAGGAACGCACGCCAGCCCGGCCCGCGGCGGCGGCCTGGACTTCGCAGAGCTGCGGCCCCTGGTCCCCGGCGACCGGCTGAGCGAGGTCAACTGGCGCGCGACCGCCCGGCGACCCCTCAGCCAGCAGGGCCTCCTCGTGAACGCCCGCCACCCCGAGCGGACCGGCGACGTGGTCCTGCTGCTCGACACCGCCGCCGACGATGCGGACGAGCGTGCGCCGTGGCTGCCCCGCGCGGCACGCGCGGCCTGGGCGCTCGGCCAGGCCCACCTGCGCGCGCACGACCGCGTCGGCCTCGTCACCTTCGGCGGCAGCACGAGCTGGATCACGGCCCAGGGCGGCGAACGCGCCGCGTACGCGCTGCTGGACAAGCTGCTCGCCGCGCGCTCGATGTCCGGCGCCAACCGGTCCCTGGCCTGGCTTCCGTTCCGGTTGCTGCCGACCGACGCTGCGCTCGTCGCGGTGACGCCGCTCCACGCCGTCCACGTGGTCGAGGCCCTGGTCGACCTGCGCCGGCGGGGCCGGCGCGTCGCCGCCCTCGTCGTCGACACCACCGACCTGCTGCCGCCGGACCCGGAGCTGGCGCTGGCCCGACGATTCTGGGCGCTGGAGCTGGATCGCCGCGAGCGGGTGCTCGGCCGGGCAGGGATCGTGACGACCCGCTGGCTCCCCGGGGAGCCGTTGCCCCAGGCGATCGCACTGCTCGCCCGCGTCGCCCACCGCCCGATGGTCCGCACCGCCGGCCTCCACGGTGCGGGGTTCCGATGAGAGCTCCGTGGCGGGTGGTCCGCCTCCGCCGCTACGACCCGACCGCCTCTCCGGTCGCCCGCGGCGTGGTCGCAGCGGCGGCCATGGTGGTCACGACGCTGCTCGTCGTCCAGGCCGTGGATGCGTGGGGCAGCGGCGGACGGCTCGCGGTGATGATCGGCACGGTCGCCGTGGCCTTCCAGCTCCTGGCGCTGCTCCGCTGGCCCGGCACCGCGGCCCCGGCGGCGCTCCTACTCGGACTGCTCGCCGGCATCGCGGTCGTCCCGACGGCCAACCGGGACCTGGCGGTGCAGATGGTGGTGCTGTTCCTCGCCGCGACGGAATTCACGAGCTGGGGCGTCCGGCTGCGCAGCGTGATCCCGGAGACGATGGCGTCCCTCGGACGGCAGCTGGGCGCGCTCGGTGCCGTCGTCGCCGGCGGCGGGCTCGTCACCGCCGCGCTGCTGGCCGCCGGACGCACGACCAGCGCGCCGAGCGGCCGCACCGCGCTCCTGCTCGGACTGGCCGCCGCGGTGGTCCCTGTCGGTCTGCTGGCCTCCCGCTGGTGGCGGAGCGCGCCGTGAAGGCTGGACTCGTCACCGGGCTCCGTCGCTTCGAGCTGGTGGAGATGCCCGAGCCGGTCCCCCGGCCGGGCGTCGCCGTCGCAGCCATCGCCCTGTGCGGCATCTGCGGCACCGACGTCCACGGCTTCGGGTCCGCCGACCCCTACAACCCGGCCATCTGCGGCCACGAGTGGGTCGGCACGGTCATCGCCCCCGGCGACGGGGTCACCAACGTCGCGGAGGGCGACCGTGTCGTCCCGGGCAGCGCCCCGCCGTGCGGCCAGTGCCCGGAGTGCCGGTCCGGCCGTCCGGACTACTGCGCCCGGGCGTTCCTCGGCGTCATCGGGCGGGATGCGATGGCGCCGCCCCACGGGGCCTTCGCGCCGCGGCTGGCCCTCGACGCCCGCCGCCTGGTCCCGGTGCCGCCGGGGTTGACCGACGTGCAGGCCGCGGTGGTGGAGCCGACCACCGTGGCGCTCCACGCTGTCCGGCGCACCCCGCCGAGGGCGGGCGGGACGGTGGTCGTCCAGGGGTGCGGTCCGATCGGTCTGCTCACCCTGCAGTGCGCCCGGGCCGAGGGAGCCGAGCACCTGATCGCGGTCGAACCCGACGCCGGCCGCCGCGCCCTCGCACGGGCCCTCGGAGCCGACCAGGCGCTGACACCGCAGGAGGCCGCCGAGGCTCTGGCCGGGGCACCCGCGGACCTCGTCTACGAGTGCGCCGGCGCGCCGCCGGCCATCCAGGCCGCGGTCGACCTCGTCGGCCGCGGCGGTCGGGTCAACCTGGTCGGCGTCTCCGGACCGGCCAGCATCCAGCCCAAGGCGTGGACGGTCAAGGAGGTCAGCGTCACGGGTTCCCTGGCCTACCTCCACGAGGAGTCGGCCGCGGCGATGGACCTCATCGCCGGCGGTCACGTCCGTGTCGAGCCTCTCCATGACGCCACGGTCCCCCTGGCGCAGGCGGCAGCGGCGTTCGCCACACTGGCCGACGACCCCGGCGCCGCGGTCAAGATCCTGGTCGACCCCCGCTCCTGACACCGCCGCCCTCGCGCCGCCACGCCCCGCAGAGCCGGTCTCGCGGCGTTCCGTACGGATCCTGCCCACGAGATCCCGCGAGAAGGTGGCGCGGGTGGGAGGGACCGGCGTGAGCTCGCGGCGGGACTAGCCGAGGGGGACGGGCAGGCCCTCGTTGGCCGACGTGGCGTCCAGCCAGCTCGCGTAGAGGGCCGCGTACACACCGCCCATGGCGAGGAGGTCACCGTGCGTGCCGTGCTCGACCAGGCGGCCGCGGTCGAAGACGAGGATGCGCTGGGCCCGGGAGGCGGTCGAGAGCCGGTGGGCGATGGTGACCGAGGTGCGGCCCCGCGCCAGGCTGTCGACGGCCCGGGCCAGCCGGGTCTCGGTCAGTGCGTCGACGGACGAGGTGGCCTCGTCCAGCACCAGGCACGGCGGGTTGGCGACGTACGCCCGAGCCAGCGCCACCAGCTGGCGCTCACCGGCGGACAGGGCGTCGCCCCGCTCCCCGACCTTGGTGGCCAACCCGGCGCCGAGAGCACCGATCCAGTCCTCGAGGCCGAGCTCGGTGAAGGCCAGCATCACCTCGTCGTCGTGGGCGCTCGGCCGGCCGAAGCGGACGTTGTCGGCGATGGTCGTGTCGTAGAGGAACGGCTCCTGGGGAACCATGACCAGCGAGCGCCGCAGCGACGCCATGCTGACGTCACGCAGGTCGATCCCGGCGATGCGGACCGCACCCTCGTCAGGGTCGGCGAGACGGGTGAGCAGGCGGGCCAGGGTGGTCTTGCCCGATCCCGTCGCGCCGACGACCGCGACCGCCGTCCCCGGCTCGATGGAGAACGTCACGTCCTGCAGGGCGGGCTTGTTGTCCTCGGCCCTCTGCCCCGCTCGCGGCCGGTAGCGGAACGTCACGTGGTCGAGCTCGATCGACGGCGCACTCCGGGGGAGCTCGAGGCCCTCGTCGGGCTCGGTGATGGTGATCGGCCGCTCGAGGATGCCCAGCACCCGCCTCCAGCCCGCGACGGCGGTCTGGGTCTGGTCCAGGATCTCCGTGAACTCCGCGACCGGCTCCAGGAACCGGTAGCAGAGGAAGATGAATCCGACCATGGCCCCTGTCGTCAGGCCGGAGTCCGGGCCGAGCGCGGTGCCCGCGATGAGGACCGCCGCGATGGTCAGCACCGAGAAGAGCTCCCCCGAGGGGAACAGGAACGCGGCGATCGTGCCGGCCCGGATCGACGCGTCACGGTGGCGGGTGACGGTGCGCTTGGTCTCCTTCGTCGTGCGCGGCCCGAGGCGGTAGGCGCGTATGACCGCGGCACCGGTGACGAGCTCGGAGACCGAGGTCAGCAGCTCGGCGTTGCGCTCGCGTACCTCGCTGTACGCGTGGACGAGGTGGCGCTGCACGATGCGCAGCAGCAGCGCCAGCGGCGCCGCGGCGAAAAGGGCGATCAGGGCCAGCCGCCAGTCGTAGACCAGCATCACGACGGCGGTCACGATGATCATCGTCCCGTCGAGCAGCCACGCGATGCCGCCCCAGGAGAAGAACTGGCTGAGCGTCTCGATGTCCGACGTGACGCGGGCGACGAGGTTGCCTCGCCGCTCCTCCTCGTGATCGGCGAGGTCCAGCGCGAGGGTGTGCTCGAAGACCCGTATGCGCAGGCCGTAGAGGGCGTCCTCGGCCCGCACGGCCAGGCGGACGATGGCGCCCCACATCGCGATCGACCCGATGGTGATGAAGACCGCGCCGAAGATGCACAGCTGCACGATCTTCCCCATGTCGACCTGGCCCTGGACGAAGCCCTTGTCGATGGCCTGCTGGATGAGGATGGGAACGGCCAGCCGGCCGCCCGTGCCGATGAAGGCGAGGACGACCGTCAGCCCGGCGCCGCGGCGCAGCTCGGGACTGGCCCGCCAGCCTCGCCGGACGGTCTCCGCCGCTCCCCAGAGCGGCGTGCCGTCGCCGCCGACGGGCGCCCTCGAGCCAGGCGAGGCCGGTCCGGGCGACGCCGTCGCGGGATCCGCGGTCGCGGTGGGCATGCTCATCGGTCGGCCCGATCGTCGGCTCCATCGGCGGCCCGGTCGCGCTCGTAGGCCTCGACCAGCTGGCGGTAGCCGGGGATGGCGGCCAGGAGCTCCTCGTGGCTGCCGTGGGCGACGACCCGGCCCCCCACCAGGTAGATGACCTCGTCGGCCAGCGCGATCGTGGCCGGCCGGTTGGCCACGGCGACCGTGGTGATGCCGGTCAGGCGAGCGCCGAGCCCGGTCAGGATGCGCGCCTCGGTGGTGGGGTCGAGGCTGGAGGTGGCGTCGTCCAGGAGCAGGACCTCGGGCCGGTCGAGGAGCGCGCGGGCGAGGGCGACGCGCTGGCGCTGCCCGCCCGACAGGCTGACGCCCCGCTCTCCGACCACCGTCTCGACGCCGTGGGGCAGCTCGGCCATGAACGGCGTGACCTGGGCCAGGTCGAGGGCCATCTGCAGCGCCTCGTCGGAGGCGGTGCCGTGGACGTCGATGTTGCGGCGCAGGGTGTCAGCGAAGAGGAACGGCTCCTGGAAGACGAGGGCCGGGTGCGGCGACGCCGCGAGCACCTCACCCGAGTCGGGGACGAACAACCCGGCCAGCACGGCCAGGAGCGTCGACTTGCCGGACGCGGTCGGACCGACGATCGCCACCGTGGTGCCCGCGGCGATGTCGAAGTCGATGTCGTGCAGCACATCGCGACCGGCCTCGTAGGCGAAGCGGACCTTGCGAGCCGAGACGCCGAGGGAGCCGGACGAGGCGAGGTCGGCGACCGGGGCCGGCCGGCTGCGGTGGATCCCGTCGCGCAGGGTCAGTTGGACCCGGTCCCATCCGGCCAGCGAGTGGGGAAGGTCACCCAGCGCGAATCCGATGATCCGCAAGGGCCAGACCAGGAGGGTGAACAGGTACACGAAGCTGGTGATGTCGCCGAGCGTCGCGGCACCGGCGTTGACCCGGGCTGCGCCGACCAGCACCAGCAGCACGTTGGCGTAGGAGGGCACGGCGTCCAGGAAGAGGTCGAACGTGGCCCGTAGGCGAGCCAGACGGACCTTCGACGCCCGCAGCGATGTCGCCCGCTCGTGCAGACGGCCGACTTCGCGCTCCTCGGCTCCGAACGCCTTGATGACGGTGACGGCCTCCAGGCTCTCGTGGACGAGCGCGGAGACCTCACCCAGCCGCTCCTGCGCCTCGTTGGCCGGGACGCCGCCCTTGCGCTGGAAGATCACGTTCTGCAGGACGAGCACCGGGAACAGGGCCAGCGCGAGCACGCCGAGGACAGCGTCCGTGGCGATCATCCAGATCGTCGACGTCACGATCAGGATGACGGTGCCGAGGGAGTACGGGATGGGCGCCAGCACCTCGGTCGCGGCCTCGGGGTCCACGCCCGCGTGGGCGATGAGCTCGCCCGTGGGGTGCGAGCGGTGCCATCGGTAGTCCTGAGCCTGGTAGTGGTCGACCACGTCGTCGCGCTCGGTCGCCAACACCCGGAACTGCGTCCGGCCCGCCCACGTGCGGCGCACGACCACGCCGACGGATCGCACGATGCCGATGGCGACGATCATCGCCGCGCCGGCGAGGACGGTGGCCGCGGCGACGTGGCCCTCCTCGAAGCGAGGGACGATGACCTCGTTCGTCACCCAGCGCACCGCCCAGGACGAGGCCACCGTGGCCAGGGCGAAGACCGTCGCACCGCTCACCGCGATGGCGAAGCTGCGGGGGTGCAGGCCGACCTCGGCGCGGATCATCCGCAGCCCCCGCCACCGCATGACGCGGGGCGCGTCGAGCAGAGCGGAGGGTGCGGCCACGCAACGTTTCTACCAGCGAGATGGCCCGATGGCTTGCGGAATAGGCGAGCCGGCGTGCCATCCTGACCGGGTGCACCACGTCGATCTCGGGCTGCTCGTGCTGCGCTTCGCCGTCGGTCTGACGCTCCTCGCGCACGGGACGAACAAGTTCTTCGGTGGCGGTCGCATCCCCGGCACGGCGCGCTGGTTCGAGAGCATGGGTGTGCGCCCGGGCCGCCCCAACGCCATCCTGGCTGCGAGCACCGAGGTCCTGGCCGGTGTCGGCGTGGCCGCCGGGCTGTTCACGCCGCTCTCGGCGGCCGGGATCATCGCCCTGATGCTCGTGGCCATCGTCGTCAGCCACCGCAAGAACGGGTTCTTCATCTTCCGGCCCGGCCAGGGATGGGAGTACTGCGCCGTCCTCGCCCTGGCCGCGTTCTCGATCGCCACGATCGGCGCCGGAGCGTGGTCGATCGACCATGCCCTCGACCTCGACGTCGACGGTTGGACCGGAGCGGTCATCGCCGCCGTCGTCGGTCTCGTCGGCGCAGGGCTGCAGCTGGCGTTGTGCTACCGGCCCCCCGCCCCGGCCGCCGCTCCCGCATCGACCTCGTCGTGAGCCAGCCCACGCTCGACGAGGCCCGCGGCACGCACCCTCCCCGTTGGGGAGTGCGGGCGGTGCTGCTCGCCATCGTGGCCGCGCTGGTCGGCATGTGGATCTACGTGCTGTTCATCGGCAAAGAGCAGTCGCCCAACCGACTCGCCGACCAGGAGTGGGCCACGCGGGCCGAGCCCGTCTGCGCCGCGACGGCCAAGCGCCTCGCCGCGCTCCCGCCGGCGTCGTCGTTCGCGAAGATCAAGCCGCTCGAGGAGGCGCTGCGCCGCCGGGCCGATGTGGGCGAGCAGGCCACGGCACTCCTCGACGATCAGCTCGCCGAGCTGCGGGCCCTGCCCGCGCCGAGCGGGCCGCACGACGGCGTCCTCCTCCAGGCCTGGTTCGCCGACTGGGACCGCTACCTGGCCGACCGGCGCGACCACATCGCCAGCTGGCAGGCCGGCCATGACAAGCCCTTCGCCGAGAGCGAGGCCAACGGCGGCCCGATCAGCGACCGCATGGACTCCCTCTCGACGCTCAACGGCATGCCGAGCTGCATCGTGCCCGCCGACTTCGGCTGACGTTCCCGCCAGGCGGCCGCGCCGCCGACCGACCACGGGCCGCCCACGCCGCCGTCCGACCGCGGGCCGCCCACGCCGCCGACCGGAGGTGCGACCCCGCCGTGCCATTCCTGGCGCGTTCCGTGCGCACTTCCCCGACGGGCCGTCAGGACACGGGCTTCCAACCCTCGCCCTCCACGTAGCGGCGGATCACGCGGGCGGGCGCCCCCACGGCCACGCAATGGTCGGGAAGATCGCCGACGACGACCGAGTTGGCGCCGACGACGACGTGGCGGCCGATGTGGGCGCCGGGCAACACCACCGTGCCGTAGCCGAGCCATGAGCCGTCGCCGACGACCACGGGGCGCTCCGGCATCACCTGGCGGGAGATCGGGAGCGTCAGGTCCTCGTAGCCGTGGTTCTGGTCGGTGATGTAGACGTGGTGGCCGGTCCAGACGTCGTCGCCGATCTCGATCGAGAGGTGGCCGACGATGCCGCTCCCCTTGCCGATCAGGCAGCGGTCACCGATCCCCACCACCCGGCCGGACAGGCAGCGCTGGCCGGGCACCATGCCGGCGGACAGCGAGACCTGCGGGCCGATCATCGTGCCGGTGCCGATGTGGATGTACCGCTCGTTGACGATGGCGACCGGCGGGAAGCAGATGACGCTGCGCTCGCCGAACGATCCGAACCGGCGGCCGCGGCGACTGTCCGGGCCGATGGCTCCCAGCTCGACGATCCCGTCCCAGGCCCAGCGCACCAGCTCGCCGCCGGCCCGCTTGGCCCCACCTCGGAGCCGGTCGACGACCGTGGGGTCGGACCAGTCCCGCTCCAGCACGGTCGCGGACGTTACCGCCGCGCTCGGGGCGCACGACCCGGCCGTACCCGGCCCGACCGCTCACCGCGATCAGGCGTGCAGGAGGCGATGTCCGGCACCGGTCCCGTTGGACACAGCTTGGGGTTGGCCTGGGCGAAGAGGCCCCAGCGGTTCGAGTAGCGGTCGACGACCTAGGCGTGGAGCATCCACAGGTCGCCACCGGCGAGCCAGCTGCCAGGGCAGTCGGCCGGGGTCGGAACCTCCTCGCGCTCGACCCATCCGTTGACCACGCACAGTCCGGCATGGGTGTGCCAGCGATCGTTGGTCCCGGCGAACCCGGCGGGCGGGTACGTGCCCTGGACCCAGTAGGAGAAGCCGACCAAGCGGTCGATGCCCTGCTTGTTCGTGAACAGCAGCATCGCCGGGCGGGCAGGGTCGAAGGGCTGGGCGATCAGCTGCCAGTTCACCCAGTGGACGCCGACGCCCGGCGCCGTCAGGGAGGACTGGACGTAGCCGGCGGCGGCGGCCTCGGCCGTGGTGTCGAGAGCCGGGACGGCCGCCTTTGCTGCGGCCCACTGCTGGGCGAAGCGGTCGGCCTCAGCCGGGCTCAAGGTGGCCTCGGGCGCGCGCCCGAACACATGGCCGCTGCTGTGCGCGTGACCCTCGGCGGAGGGCCGGGAGGTGACGGCGAGGCGCTCGACAGCCCGTTCCGCGGCGGGCATGAGCGGCGGGCGGGACGAGCCGTTGATCGCCGGACGGGTGTTGGTGAACGAGGTGACCTCGGTGCTCACCGTGCTCGGGGCCGGACCGACGATGGGTGGCGGGCTCCCGGGACCGAGTCGCCGGGCGCTGACCAGCGCGACGACGACGATGATGGAGACGACGACCAGCCGGCTGAGCGGGGGCGCGGACCGGAGCGCGCGACGCACGGGGCGACCCTATCCGGAGCCGCTTCACCCGGTCCGGACGGAGGATCCCGTACCATCGGCTCGTGCCGGGCACCTTCCCCGACAGTGCTGCCAGCCGCGGCGCCGGGCGTTGACCATGCCGGAGGCCCGCGCCCTGCGCGTCGTCCAGATCTCGGACACCCACCTCTCGCCGGTGCGGGCCTACGCCGTGCCCAACGTGCGGGCGGTCCTCACCTGGCTGGCCGCCGACCCGCCTGACCTCGTCGTGCACACCGGCGACGTCACCGCCGACGATCCCGACGACTCCGGGGAAGCCGACTTCGCCCGGCGGATGCTGACCGCGGACGGACTGCCGCTGGTCGTCCTGCCGGGCAACCACGACGTCGGGGGGTTCAGTGGCGACCGCTTCTCGCCCGCACGCCTGGCCCGCCACCAGGCACGGTGGGGCGAAGACGCATGGGTGGTCGAGCTCGGGTCGTGGCGGCTGGTGGGCGCCGACGTGTACCGGCTGACCGAGCCCGACCACCTCGAGTGGCTCCGCGCCGCGCTGTCGACAGATCGTCCGGTCGCCCTGTTCCTCCACCAACCGATCTGCCTCACCGACCCCGAGCAGGCCGACGCCGGCGACTGGTCCGTGCCCTTCCCCCATCGCCGCGGTCTGCTCGACGCGATGGCGGGGTGTCCGGTGCGCATGGTGGCGTCGGGCCACCTCCACCGCTACCGGGCCGGAGCGCTGCCAGACGGCACCCCCACCGTCTGGGCGCCCGCGGCGTCCTTCACGGGCACCATCCGAGATGACGGCAGCACGTACGTGGTGGGCGCGGTCGAGCACCTCCTCGCCACCGACGGCACGGCCACCCACCGTCTCGTCCAGCCCCCCGGGGTCGAGCCACTCCACCTGCCCGACCTGGTCCCGAAGGGCTCCGAGGGCCTGCGCGACGCTCCGCCGCTCCCGCTCGAGGCGCTCCCGATGACCCCTCCACAGCCGGCGCGTGGCACGGTGCAGCAGTGAGCGAGCGCAACGAGCTCCATGTGACGGTGCTGCAGTGAGCATCGACCACGAAGCCCTCGTCGAGGTGGTCCAGGCCCTCGTGCAGGTCCCGAGCGTCTTCGACCCCGCCACCGGTCGCAGCGAGGAGGGCGCGGCCCGCCTCGTCGCCCACCAGCTCCGCTCGTTCGGGTGGACGCCCGAGATCGACCCGGTCGCACCCGGTCGCCCCAACGTCTACGCCGTCGTCGAGGGCGGGCGGCCCGGCCCGACGCTGATGTTCGAGGGTCACACCGACGTCGTCACCGAGGGCGACCGTGACGCATGGTCGGTGGATCCGTTCCGGGGCGAGATCCGGGACGGGCGCCTGTACGGCCGGGGCAGCGCCGACATGAAGTCGGGGCTGGTCGCCTCGATCTTCGCGGCCCGGGCGGTGGCCGACGAGGGGCCGTTCCCCGGTCGCATCCTGCTGGCTGCCCTCGTCGACGAGGAGGGGATGATGGCCGGCGCCCGGCACTTCGTGTCGACCGGCCGAGCCGAGGGCGTCGATGCCGCCATCTGCTGCGAGCCGGAGGAGGGCGAGGTGTGCAACGTCTCGAAGGGCGCGCTCCGGCTACGGGTCGACTTCGCGGGCGCCATGGCCCACGGCGCCATGCCGTTCCAGGGCCGGAACCCCAACCCGGTGCTCGCCCGTTTCCTGGGCCAGCTGGCAGAGGAGGAGGCGACGCTGCAGGCGGCCCACCCGACCCATGTCCACCTGGGCGACGTCCACCTGACGCCGACGGTGCTGCGGGCCGGCGAGGCCGCGCAGATGAACGTGATCCCCCGGGACGCCGCGGCCTGGCTCGACGTGCGGACGATCCCCGGCGTCGACCATGACGCGCTCGTCGAGGCCATCGGTGCCCGGGCCGAGGCCGCTGGCCGCGACGCCGGGGTGGCGGGCTCCGTCACCGTCATCGACGACCGGCCCGCGGTCAGCACGCCCGCGAGCTCACCGGTCGTCAGGGCATTGTGCGAAGCGCACACCGCGGTCACCGGCGAGCCGGCCAGGCTCGGCGGCGTGCCCGGGGCCACCGACGGGACGGTCCTCACCTCCCGAACCGGCATGCCCAGCGTCGTCTACGGGCCGGGCGGGAAGTGGATCGCCCACCAGGTCGACGAGTTCGTCGAGGTCGCTGCCATCGTCGAGGCCGCGGAGGTCTATCGGGAGGCCGCGCTGCGCTTCCTCTCCTCGGTTGGCCGGTGAGGTCGCTCGACGGCGGCGGCTGAGGTGACCGTCGGTGCTCCGGGGCCGCCACCGGTCGGCCGCACGCCGCCACCGCTCGGGTCCAGTCCGCCTCCGCCTGTCCCGGCGCCTCGACGTTCATGGCCGATCTCGCCGCACGTGCCACGGCCAGGGCGGCCATGAACCCGCGAGCGGGGCCGCGGAACGACCTGACCGACGTGGCCGGCGTGCGGGTCGGCCATCACCACCGGGTCGGGCGTGGGTGGCGGACGGGCACGACCGTCGTGCTGCCGCCCGCGGCCACGATCGCCGCGGTCGAGGTGCGCGGCGGCGGCCCCGGCACCCGCGAGACCGACGCCCTCGACCCCCGCAACCTGGTCCCCCACGCCCATGCCGTCTGCCTGACCGGCGGCAGCGCGTACGGCCTGGCGGCGGCGGACGGGGTGATGGCGTGGTTGGAGGAGCACGGGATCGGCTTCCCGGTCGGGCCCGAGCCGCACCAGGTGGTCCCGATCGTCCCCACCGCGGTCCTCTTCGACCTCGGCCGCGGTGGGGCCTTCGGTCATCGCCCGGGTCCGGCCTTCGGCTACGCGGCGACGGCACGCGCGGCCCGGGCCCGGCGGCCGGCTGCGGTCGTCGAGGGCAGCGT
>JBKPRL010000274.1:0-6502 GCA_046734535.1 bacterium
GGCGCGGGCGGCGTGCGCCGTGCCGAGCGCGAGGTGCCGGCGGCCGCGGTCGCGGACGCGCACGCCCGCTACGCGGCCGAGCGCGACGCCGCGCTCCCGACGGCACACGTCGGCCCGGCTCCGAGCGGCGGCGTCGGCGGCACGCGACGGGGCGTGAAGTGCCTCCACGCCCACTACGCCTGGTACCTGGCCGGCGGCGACGACCCGATCGGGCGCTGGGTGGCGGCCGAGGTCCATCGGTTATCGGAGCGCCAGTGACCGCCGGCGCCGCCATCGACCTCGGCTCGAACGCCGCCCGGCTGCTCGTACGCCGCGACGGCCAGCCGGCGCTGCGCCGGTCCCACCTGACCCACCTGTCGGCGGAGCTGGCGCGCACGGGTCGGCTCGGTCCCGACGCGCTGGCGCGGACCGCCGCAGTGCTGCGGGCCTACCGGGCGCTGGTCGACGAGCAGGGGGCACCGATCGTGGCGACGGTCGCGACGGCGGCGGCCCGCGACGCGGCCGACACGGACGCGCTGGCCGCGCTCGTGGCCGAGATCCTCGGCTGCCCGCTGCGCGTGCTGAGCGCGGACGAGGAGGCCCGCCTGACGTTCGCGGGGGTCCGAGCGGCGGGGTTCGCAGCAGGGTCCCACCTCGTGGTGGACATCGGGGGCGGGTCGACCGAGGTGGTCCTGGGTGACGCCGAGCCCGCCGGCGCGGCCTCGCTCGAGATCGGGAGCGCTTCGCTGAGCGCGGCGCAGCTCACGTCCGACCCGCCGCGGCCGGAGGAGCTGTCCAACGCCATCGCCATCGTCCAAGAGCACGTGGACGATGCGTTGCGCAGCCTGCCCGACTTCGACGACGGCCTTCCCGTCGTGGGGACGGGCGGGACCGTCACGACGGTCGCCGCGGTCGAGATCGGCCTGCCCGTCCACAGTGGTGACGGCACCGAGGACCTGGTCGACGACTCGCTCCACGGGTTCTGGCTCAGCCGCGCCGCGGCCGAGGACGTCTTCCGCACGTTGGCGGGAGAGGCCGAGCGCGACCGCATCCACAACCCGGGCCTGCCGCGCGAACGGGCCGGCACCATCGTCGGCGGCTGCTGCATCCTGGTCGGGCTGTTGCGTCGCCTCCGCGCGCCGGGCCTCCGTGTCTCGCTGGCGGACCTCCTCGACGGCCTGCTCGCACCCGTCGACTGAATGGCCCCCCGCACCGACGGCGTCCCGTACGATCCGGCCTCCGTGACCAGGCTGTACGGACGACGGGTGCTGCTACGCCCGCTGGCGGCCACGGACTTCGCCGGCTGGAGCGAGGTACGGCTGCGCAACGAGAGCTGGCTGCTGCCCTGGGAGCCCCGCCGCTCGCCCGGCCATCCCGACCCGACTCGCGATCGCGACGCCTTCACCGTGCGCTGCCACGCCCGCGAGCGCGAGCGCCAGCTCGGCACCGGCTACGGCTTCGGCATCTTCCTCGACCAGGAGCTGGCTGGTGAGATCAACCTCAACGCCATCCAGCGCGGGCCGTTCCAGAACGCCTACATCGGCTACTGGGTCGACGAGGCCAAGGCCGGCCGCAACCTCGTCCCCGAAGCCGTCGTGGTGCTGACCCGCTTCGCCTTCGAGGAGCTGCGGCTCCACCGCCTCCAGATCGCCATCATCCCCCGCAACGCGCGGAGCCGCCGCGTGATGGAGAAGCTGAAGTACCGCGAGGAGGGCGTCGCGCTCCGCTACCTCGAGATCAACGGGGTGTGGGAGGACCACGTCCGCTACGCCATCACGGCCGAGGAGTGGGAGGACCGCCGCGACGAGCTGGCCCCCCTCTGGCTCCCTGACGGCGCGTAGGCCTACTGCTGCTTCTTCGAGATCTTGGCCTGGAGGGCCGCGACGCGCTCCGCGAACCAGGGCTGGCCGGCGCTCCACACCTGCGGCTCGAGCTCCCGTTCGACCGCGGCGCCGTGGTCGCCCACCGTCGCCATGTCCCGCAGGGTCTGCTTCGTCACGATGCTCAGCTCGCGCGGCGCGTCCGCGGCCCGAGCTGCCATCTCCTGCGCGCTCGCCAGGAGCGCGTCGTCCTCCACGCAGCGGTAGGCCAGACCGACGCGCTCGGCCTCCGGGCCGTCGAGCACCTCGCCGAAGAGCACGGCCGCAGCGGCGGCTTGCGGGCCGACGATGCCCTGCAGCAGCCACGTGTGGCCGCCGCCGGGGTGGAGGCCGATCTGCAGGAAGCGGGTGTCGAAGCGGGCGCGACGGGCGGCGAGGCGCACGTCGCACGCGAGGGCGAGGTTCATGCCCGCCCCGACGGCGGCCCCGTTGACGGCGGCCAGCGTGGGCAGGGGGCAGCGGGCGACGCGCAGGAAGCCCTCGTAGATCGTGCGCAGTCCCGGACCGTCGCTGCGCTGGAGGTTGCCGAGGTTGGCCCCCGCGCAGAACGCCGGCGGGGCGCCCGTCACGACCAGCGCGCCAACCCCGTCGTCGGCCTCGAGCCGTTCCAGCGCGTCGACGATCTCCTCGACCATGGGCGCGGTCATCGTGTTGCGCTCGGCGGGGTTGTCGAGGGTCAGGGTGGCGACTCGGTCGACGATGTCCATCTGGACGAGGCTCATGGCGCGGAGTCTGACACGACCGCACCCTGTCGATGCCGGCCGCCGCCGGGCACCCGCCCGGCGATAGCCTCGCTCCCCCATGCTCGACCACGTCTTCACCGACGCGATCTCCGCGCTGCGGGAGGCGTTCGAGGCCTCGCTCCTGGAGCGACAGGCCTTCGAGGAGCACTTCCAGGTCGACGTGCTGCTCGGCGACATCGTCTGGGAGACGAGCTACGGGCTGCCCGGCGAGGGCCTGCCGCCCCGCGTCGTCGCCCACATCACCTTCGACTGGCCGACGTGGAGCCAGACGTCGTACCGACGCTGGTACATCGAGGAGGCCCTGGACGAGCACCCTGCCATCGAGATGGAGATCGTCTTCCGGGTCCAGCGCCTGGCCGACCAGCCCGACCCCGCGCTGTTCGAAGCGGTGATGCCGGAGGCCAGCCCCTCGATCGGCAACGAGCGGCTGGAGCGGGCCGGGTCGACGATCGAGATCGGCTATCTGAACGGCGCCGGGGCCGGGGCCGACTTCGCCATCGAGCTCACGTACGAGGGCCTCTACGAGCTGGCCGAGGAGACCCTGGCCGACGGGGCCAGCAAGCTGCTGGACGAGCACTTCTCGGCCCTCGGCGGCTGGATCGCCTCGATGCTCGTGCGCCTGGGCGACGTCCGCGTGCCCTTCCTCCCCCCCGACGAAGGAGAGGACTGACGCCAACTCATCGTTGTAGTTGCAACTATGCACCGCAGGCTCCGGAAACCGGAGCTCCAGGCGAACACTTCGGTCCCTAACGACCCAGGCCGGGGCTGGCGCTGAGCCCTTCTGCTCGCTAGAGCTGGGCGCCCATCGCCTTGAGAGCCTCGACCACCTTCTCGTCGATGGCCTTGGCCAGCACGTCGGCGCCGGTCTGGTTCAGGTGGAACCCGTCGTCGGCCCGGACGAGCTTGAACTGGCCGTCGACGTCGACGTAGTCGGCGTAGCCGCCGCTCACCCCTGAGAACATCGGCCAGGCGTCGACGAGGGACACGTTCGGCCGCTTGGCCGCCTCGGCCAGCACCGCGTCGCGCAGGACCGTGAGGCGCTTCGTCAGGGCCTCCGACTGGGCGTTGGGGATCCCGACCCAGATGAGCGTCCGGCCGTCGGCGGACAGGTAGTCCATCATCGCCCCGACCCGCTTGCCGTACTCGGCCGACCACTGCGGAGTCCCGACCGCGTAGCCCTTGCCGTCGACCTTGATGTCCTGCGCGTCGTTGCCCCCGAAGGTGACCACGACGATCTGCGGTCCCACTTCTGGGACCTTCTTCTGGAGGTGCTTGGGCCAGTCGAAGAAGTCGGGCCGGGTCAGGCCGGAGGACACCTTGTAGTCGAGGACCGACTTCACGACCCCCGTCTTGGTGGCCAGGCGCTGCAGGCTCGGGCCGATGCTGCCCGCGTCGGAGTCGCCGGCGATGTAGAGGATGGCGGGGTTGTCGGGCGTGGGCGGACCCGGCGGGCGGTGGCTCTCGAGCACAGGTGGGACGGTCCCCACCGCGGCGCTCGTCGGGGCGGACGGAGGGTCGGCCGGGTCGGCAGCGGCGACCGACGCGGCGGGCACGGCGGTGGTCGTCGTCGGGAGGTCGGTGAAGGTGCCCTCGCCGCCCTGGTCGCTGCCCCGGAGCGCATCCACCCGCTCTCCCGGCCGGTCGAAGCGCAGCGCCCGGCTCACGTCGAGCACCGGTCGGGTGAAGGTGAGGCCGACACCCCTGATGGCCGAGCTGTGGGGCATGCGGTCGAAGGTCGACACGAGCGTCTCGGCGTTGAGCAGGGCGGCCAGCACCAGGGCGATGGCGCCGACGAGGATGACCTGCCCGGCCGCCAGCGGGCGGTCCCCGTTGGGCAGACGCTTCGGGCGGCGGAGCTGGTCGGGCGGGTTCGGCATCAGAACTGGAAGTAGATGAACTCGGCGACGCCCTGGGGACCCAGCACGTCCAACAGGAAGAATCCCACGGCCAGAGCTCCGGCCTGCGCCACCAGCGGCAGGAAGGAGAAGCGACGGGTCAGGGCGTCCATGCTGCGCTGGGGCACCCACTGCGCCGCCAGCATCAAGCCGATCACGGCCAGGAGCAGGGGCGTCACGAGCTCGACCGGCGTGCCCCACCCGGTGACGATCTGGTGGATGACGTCGAAGGCGACGGAGAACGTCGGGGCCCGGAAGAAGATCCAGGCGAGGCAGACCACGTTGAACGTGATGAGCCAGCCGACCACCTGTCCCGCCGGTCCGCGCGCACCGAGCCCGGCCCGTTCCCGCCGCAGCATCCAGATCCGCTCCAGGACCAGCCCGACCCCGTGGATGGTGCCCCACACGACGAAGGTCCAGCTGGCCCCGTGCCACAGCCCGCCGAGGAACATGGTCAGGAACAGGTTGATGCAGGTCCTCGTCTCACCCTTCCGGTTGCCGCCCAGGCCGATGTAGAGGTAGTCGCGCAGCCAACGGGACAGGGTCATGTGCCACCGCCGCCAGAAGTCCTGCAGCGTGGTGGCGATGTAGGGCGAGTTGAAGTTCTGGGGGAAGCGGATCCCGAGAAGCAGCGCGAGACCGATGGCGATGTCGGTGTAGCCGGAGAAGTCGGCGTAGATCTGGATGGCGTAGGCGTAGACGCCGAACAGGTTGTCGACGGCTCCGTACTGGGTGGGGTTGTCGAAGACGGGCTTGACGATCCAGGCCGCCAGCTGCTCGGCCACGATGACCTTCTTGGCCAGGCCGAACATGATCAACCGGAAGGCCCGGGCGGCGTCGATCTCCCGGGGGTCGGCCGGTCGCTCCATCTGGGGGACGAACTCGCCGACCCGCACGATCGGCCCGGCGACGAGGTGGGGGAAGAACGAGAGGTAGGTGGCGAAGTCGAGCAGCGGCACCGGCCGGAGGTGCCGCCGGTAGGTGTCGACCACGTAGCTGATGGCCTGGAAGACGAAGAACGAGACGCCGATGGGGAGGATGACGTTGACCAGGGGAAGGGTGCCGGCGCGGGCGTCGTTGACCGTCCCGAAGATCCACTCGGCGTACTTGAACCAGATCAGGACCGCGATGTCCGCGCCGACCGCCACCAGGACGAGCACCCGGCGGCCGCCGCCCCTGGCCCGCCAGATGGCCTGGGCGAAGACCTGGTTGCCCACGGTGAGGACGATGAGGAGCAGGCCGTACCGGCCGTGGAAGGTGTCGAAGCGCCACCAGCCGTAGAAGGTGTAGCTGGCGATGACCAGGAAGATCTTCCACTGCGTGGAGAACGGCCGGAGCAGCCAGGCCACCACGAACACGACCGGGAAGAACAGCCCGAACTGGAGGGTGGGGAAGACCACAGCGACGGCGATGGTAGGGGCCGCCGCCCCCGAGTTGGCGGTCCCCCTAGGGTGCCGATCGGCGGCCGGCGGGGCGCTCGACAGCGGCTGATCGTCCTTGCCCGGGCGGGCGATGTACCCGTACCCTGATGGATCACACATTCCATACCGAAGGGGGAGGGCATGCGTTTTCGGCGCAACCTCATGGGCGCAGCCGCGCTCGCTGTGAGTCTCGGTCTCTTGACCGTGGCCTGCGGCAGCGACAGCGGGAGCAGCAGTGACACGACGTCGGGCGGCGGCGCGGCGACGACCGGTGGTGGCGCAGCCACGACGGCCGGCGGTGCCGCGACGACGGCCGGCGGCGCAGCCACGACGGGCGGCGGTGGCGGCGGTACGGGCAAGTGCGAGGCGGGCACGGGCGAGGTCCCGCCCCTTCCCGACCTGACCGCTGACGGTAAGGGCAAGAAGATCGGCCTCCTGTTCGACGTGACCGGGCGTGGCGACAAGTCCTTCAACGACGCCGCAGCGTCCGCGCTGGACGCGGCCAAGGCCAACTTCGGCGTCGACACCGAGGAGTCCGCGCCGACCGCGGCCGACAACAGCGACCGTCCCGAGCGCATGAAGGC
>JBKPRL010000275.1:0-19991 GCA_046734535.1 bacterium
CATCAACGGCACCCCAGACACAACCCTGCGGCTTCTCGGTGCCGACGCCGGGACCGGCGATCTCACGCCCTTCGCCCCGAAGTCGAGTGGCAACGTCGGCGTCCTCGCACTCTCCTCGGACGGTCCCTACCTGGCCGCCGTGGGGAAGTTCCCGAAGATGGGGGGCGTCAACGTGAAGAGCGTCGCGGTCTTCGTCTGCGCGCCGCCGAGCTGCACGCCGTAGCGGCCGCCCACCCCGTGGGGCTTCTGGCGCGGCTCCGTCGCGTCGATGCGACGATCTCGCGCCAAAACCCCCGAAGGGCGAGCGTGCCTGCGCCGCAGCCGGGGACGGAGCACTTCTGGCTGTCGTATAAGTTGCGCCCGCTGCTGCCGCCGCAATAGATTGTGTTTACATTCACAAGCACCCCGACCCGTCGGTTCCCGGGTTCGGTCGAGCGCTACGAGGGCACCCCATGGACCTGCTGCGTCAGCGGCGAGAACTCAACCAGGGCTGGGGCGACGCGTTCGCCGCCTCCTTCGAGTTCGCGGCGACGACGGCGATCTTCCTCTTCCTCGGCTGGCTGCTCGACCGGTGGCTCGGGACCGCGCCGGTCTTCATGGTGGCGCTCGCGCTGTTCTGCATCGTCGGCAAGTCGATCCTGCTCGCCGCGACCTACAACGAGAAGATGAAGCGCCTAGAGGCCGAGCGGCTCGAGCGGGCCCGGAGGACCGTGACGTGACCGTCCCCCGAGGGCTCCCGTTCCGCACGGTCGATCCGCAGGCCTTGGCCGACGATCCCCGTCCGGAGCGGACCGTGGCTCGTGACCTCGTGCGCCACGGGCTGATCCTCGGCCCGCTCTTGATCCTCGGCTGCGGCGCGCTCTGGGGCATCGACGGGGCCATCTCCTCCGGCTACGCCGTGGTCATCGTCCTGGTCAACTTCCTGCTCGCGGCGGCGCTCATCACGTGGGCCGCGCCCATCTCGTTGCCCCTGCTGATGGGAGCCGTGCTCGGTGGTTACGTGCTGCGCCTCGGCCTGATCTTCCTCGCCGTGTTCCTGGTCCACGAGGCCAGCTGGTTCGAGAAGCTGCCGCTCGGCCTCACCATCATCGTCACCCACCTGGTGCTCCTGATCTGGGAGCTCCGGTACGTGTCCGCCTCGCTGGCCTACCCCGGCCTCAAGCCATCGTCCACCGCGCCGACGCCCTGAGGAGATCGATGTTCGCCCTGGAGTTCCCGCCGATCAACGAGGTCATCCGCTGGCGCGATCTCTTCCCGACCTTCAACAAGATCGCGCTGATCGCCGTCCTGGCCACGGTGATCACGGCGGTCCTGCTGTTCATCGCCTCCCGCCGCGATCCGCTCGTCGCACCGAAGGGCGTGCGCAACCTGGTCGAGGCGATCATCGACTTCATCGAGGGGATCGTCATGCAGACGATCGGCCGGGACGGTCTCGGCTGGACCTGGTTCCTGCTGTCGCTCTTCATGTTCATCTACCTCTGCAACCTGCCCGGCATCATCCCGATCCTCTTCTACATGCCGGCCACGGCCCGCCTCGCCATCCCGCTGTTCCTCGCCCTCGTGGTCTGGGTCATCTACAACGGCGTCGGCATCAAGCACCAGGGCCTCGGGGGCTACCTGAAGTCGATCGGGTTCCCTCCCGGCGTGCCGAAGCCCATCTACGTGCTGCTCACCCCCATCGAGTTCATCTCGACGCTGATCGTCCGGCCCTTCTCCCTGATGATCCGACTCTTCGCCAACATGCTGGCCGGCCACCTCCTGCTGGTCACGTTCGCGCTCCTGACCGACGCGATGGTCCACGCCCAGACCAAGCAGCTCCTGCTGATCCCCCTCAGCGTCCTTCCGTTCGGCATGCAGATCTTCCTGACCGCCTTCGAGGTGCTGGTCGGCTTCCTGCAGGCGTACATCTTCACCATCCTGGCCGCCGTCTACATCGGCACGGCCCTGCACCCCGAGCACTGACCAGCCCAACCCACAGGAGACATCCAGCCCCATGGAAGCAGTAGCGATCCTCGCCCAGGCCGGCTTGTCGGCCACCGATGCCAAGAAGGCCAATGCGGCCATCGGCGCCGGCTTCGCCTACGGCCTCGCGGCCATCGGTCCCGGCATCGGCATCGGCTACGTCGTCGGCAAGGCCATCGAGGCCATGGCCCGGCAGCCCGAGGCCGCCGGCCTCGTGCGGACCACGATGTTCCTGGGCATCGCCTTCACCGAGGCCCTCGCCCTCATCGGCTTCGTGGTCTTCATCCTCCTCGGCCTCTAGGAGCCACCTGTGCATCTCGTGACCGTCACGGTCTCTGCCGCCGGGCACCTCCAGGTGATCCTGCCCGCGCAGACGCCGACCACGGAGGCCGAAAGCGTTGCCGAGGCCGAGACCGGCCCCAGCCCGATCGCGCCGGAGAAGAAGGAGCTGCTGTGGGGCGCCGGCGCGTTCGTCGTGCTGGCCATCCTCGTGCGGTTGGTCCTCTTCCCGCGCTTGAAGAAGGGCATGGACGCGCGGCACGAGCTGATCCGCGGCGAGCGGGAGGAGGCGGACCGGGTACGGGCGCAGGCGGAAGCGGAGCTGGCCGACTACAACGCCGCGCTCGCGCAGGTGCGGGCCGAAGCCAACGCCCGCATCGACTCCGCCCGCCAGACGCTGGAAGGCGAGCGGCAGGCCCGGCTGGCCGAGGTCAACGCCGGCATCGCGGCGCGGCGGGCCGCCGCAGCCGCCGACGCCGAGGCCGCGAAGGCGGCGGCTCGTGAGCAGGTGATCGCGGCCGCCGGAAACGTCGCCGCCGTGGCCGGGCAACGCACGCTGGGCCGGTCGGTCGACCCAGCAGTCGCCCGGGCCGCGGTCGAGGGTGCCATGAGCGCGGAGGTCAGCTGATGCCCATGTCCGCCACCCTCGGTGCGCTCGGTCTCCTGGCCGCCGAGGAGGACCCGACGAGGACCCACAGCTGGATCTTCCCGGAAGGCTCCGAGATCCTCTGGGGAACGCTCTCGTTCCTCGTCGTGGCCTTCCTGCTGTGGAAGTTCGGGTGGCCCCAGGCCAAGCAGATGATGAGCGATCGCACGGCCCGCATCCAGGCCGAGCTGGACGAGGCCGCCGAGGCGAAGTCGTCGGCCGACGAGGCCGCGACGTCCATCCGGGCCGCGAAGGGCGACATCGATGCCGAGCGCCAGCGACTGCTGGCGGACGCCGACGCACAGGCGGACCGCCTCGTGAGCGACGGCCGGGCCCGGTTGGAGCAGGAGGTCGCCGAGCTGCAGGCCAAGGCCGACAGCGAGATCGAGTCGGTCCAGGGCCGGCTGCAGAGCGAGGTGCAGGCCGAGGTGGCCGAGCTGGCGGCCCGCGCCACCGAAGCGCTGGTGACCCAGTCGCTGGACGACGAGCTGCAGCAGCAGCTGGTCGAGGACTTCATCGCCCGGGTGGGAGCCGCAACGTGAGCACCGATCTCGGTACCAACCGCATCGACGGCTACGCCAAGGCGCTGCTGGAGGTGGCCAACGCCGAAGGGACGCTGGACGAGGTGGAGGACGAGCTGTTCCGCTTCGCGCGGAGCGTCGAAGCCTCCGACTCGTTGCGCAACGTGCTGACCGACGAGCAGATCCCGGCCGGCAAGCGCCAGGCCATCGTCGAGGATCTGCTCGGTGGCAAGGCCACCCCGACGACCACGCAGCTCGTGTCCCTGGTCGTCGGCACCGGGCGCGGCCGCGACCTGCCGGCCATCATCGACCGCCTCGTCGAGCGGGCCGCGGCGACGAAGCAGCGGGCCGTGGCCGAGGTGCGCTCGGCGGTCCCCCTCACCGACGACCAGGAGGAGCGCCTCGCCGCCGCCCTCGCCAACGCCACCGGCAAGCAGGTCGAGCTGAAGGTGGTCGTCGACCCCACCGTGCTCGGAGGCCTGGTGGCGACCGTGGGCGACACCGTCATCGACGGGACCATCCGCACGCGACTCGACCAGATCAAGTCTCTCCTCTGAAGGACGTCACATGGCTGAGCTGACCATCTCCGCAGATGACATCACCGCTGCCCTCACCAAGGGCCTCGAGGGCTACGAGCCGTCGCTGGAGGCCAAGACCGTCGGGCGCGTCACCGAGGTCGGGGACGGCATCGCCCGAGTGTCCGGGCTGCCCGACGCCGCCGTGAACGAGCTGCTCGAGTTCGAGGACGGCACGGTCGGCCTCGCGCTGAACCTGGACGAGGAGTCGATCGGCGCGGTCGTGCTCGGTACGGCCGATGGCATCGAGGAGGGCCAGACCGTCCGCTCGACCGGCCGCATCCTGTCGGTGCCCGTCGGCGACGCCATGATCGGGCGGGTCGTGAACGCGCTCGGCGAGCCCGTCGACGGCAAGGGCGCGATCGTCGGCGGGATCGAGCGCCGGGTCGAGATCCAGGCGCCGGGCATCATGGGCCGCCAGCCCGTGCACCAGCCGCTGCAGACGGGCATCAAGGCCATCGACGCCATGATCCCGATCGGCCGGGGCCAGCGCGAGCTCATCATCGGCGACCGCAAGACCGGGAAGACGACCGTCGCGGTCGACACGATCCTGAACCAGAAGGGTCAGGACGTGAAGTGCATCTACGTGGCCATCGGCCAGAAGGGCTCGACGGTCGCCAACACCGTCGAGACGCTGCGCGAGCACGGCGCCATGGACTACACGGTCGTCGTCACGGCGCCGGCCGCCGATCCCGCCCCCTTCAAGTACCTCGCCCCCTACGCAGGGTGCGCGATGGGGCAGCACTGGATGGAGAACGGCGAGCACGCGCTGGTGGTCTACGACGACCTCTCCAAGCAGGCCGAGGCCTATCGCCAGCTCTCGCTCCTGCTGCGGCGGCCGCCGGGTCGCGAGGCCTACCCCGGCGACGTGTTCTACCTCCACAGCCGGCTGCTCGAGCGGGCCGCGAAGCTGTCGGACGAGCGGGGCGCCGGCTCCCTCACCGCGCTGCCGGTCATCGAGACCAAGGCGGGCGACGTGTCGGCCTACATCCCGACGAACGTCATCTCCATCACGGACGGCCAGATCTACCTCCTCGACCAGCTCTTCAAGTCGGGCGTGCGGCCGGCGGTCGACGTCGGCATCTCGGTCTCCCGTGTCGGCGGCGCGGCGCAGATCGCCAACATGAAGCGGGTGGCCGGCACCCTGAAGCTGGACCTGGCGCAGTTCAGGGAGCTGGAGGCCTTCGCCACGTTCGGGTCCGAGCTCGACGCCGTCTCCAAGGCGCAGCTGGAGCGGGGCTACCGGCTCGTCGAGCTGCTGAAGCAGCCGCTGAACAGCCCGATGGTCGTCGAGGAGCAGGTGGTGTCGATCTACGCCGGCACGAACGGCTACCTCGATGACATCCCGGTCGGCGACGTCCGGCGCTTCGAGGCCGAGCTGCTCGAGGCGTTCCGCACCCGCTACCGGGACCTGCTCGACCACATCGCCAACGAGAAGGCGCTACCCGAGGGCATGGCCGAGGCCGTCTCGGAGTTCAAGGAGAGCTTCCAGGCCACCTCGTCCGACGGGCCGGCGCTCGACCTCTCCGCGGTGGAGGCCGAGGAGCTGGGCGAGGCCGAGAGCGAGAAGACCCTGGCGACGGAGTAGGGAAGGCGAGCGAGCGATGGCCGGAGGTCAGGAACGCATCCTGCGCAACCGCATCCGTGCGGTGCAGGCCACCAAGAAGATCACCCGCGCCATGGAACTCATCGCCGCGTCCCGCATCGTGAAGGCCCAGCAGCGGGTCCACGCCGCGGTGCCCTACAGCGAGCAGATCACCGCGGTCGTCCACCACCTGTCCGAGGCCGGCGCCAGCTCGGACCACCCGATCCTCCTCGGCCGGCCCGAGGTCCGTTCGATCTGCTACGTCATCCTCACCGCCGACCGCGGCCTCTGCGGCGGCTACAACTCCGGCGTCCTGCGGGCCGCCGAGAAGGAGATGAAGGCCGACGTCGAGCGGGGCTGGACCACCACCACGGTGGCGGTCGGTCGGAAGGCCGAGAGCTACCTCCGCTTCCGCGGCTACCCGATGGACCGCGTGTTCACGGGGTTCTCCGAGAACCCGACCTACGCCGACGCCAAGGCGATCGCCGACCACATCGGCGCGGCCTACGTCGAGGGCCGGGTGGACCGGGTGGAGCTCGTGTACACCCGCTTCGTCTCTGCCGGCAGCCAAGAGGTCGTGCAGCGGCCGCTGATCCCGCTGGAGTGGGAGCTCGGCGACGACGCCAAGGCCACGCCGAGCGCCGACGGGCCGAAGGCGGACTACGTCTACGAGCCCGACCCTTCGGAGATCCTCGAGACCCTCGTGCCCCGCTACGTCGAGGCCCGGATCTACGCCGCGCTGCTCAATGCCTCGGCCTCCGAGCAGGCGTTCCGGCAGCGGGCCATGAAGGCGGCCACCGACAACGCCGACGAGCTGATCAAGACCCTCTCGCGCGTCATGAACCGCGCCCGGCAGGACTCCATCACCACCGAGATCATGGAGATCGTCGGCGGGGCGGAGGCACTGGGGGCCGACAAGCGGGGCGACGACAGCCTCGGCTTCATCCTCGAGCTATTGGACCCCCAGGGAGTCTGACCATGACCATGACCGAATCCGCCCCCGCCCTGAAGGAAGGACGCGTCGTCGGGATCGCCGGGCCGGTGGTCGACGTCGAGTTCCCCCGCGGCGCCCTGCCCGAGATCAACACCGCGGTCGAGTTCACCGTCGACGTCGACGGGCAGGACGTGGTGGTGCTGGCCGAGGTCGCACAGCAGCTCGGCGGTGGCCGGGTGCGCGCGGTTTGCATGAAGCCGACCGACGGACTGACCCGAGGGACCGCCGTGCGCAACACCGGGAAGGGGATCACCGTCCCGGTCGGCCCCGAGGTGCTCGGCCACATCTGGAACGCGTGGGGCGCGCCGCTCGACGTCGACGCCGACTACGCCGAGGGCCTCGAGCGCTGGGAGATCCACCGCGACGCCCCGCCGTTCGACGAGCTCGAGCCGTCCAAGCGGGTGTTCGAGACCGGGATCAAGGTCATCGACCTGCTGACGCCGTACCTGGCCGGCGGCAAGATCGGCCTGTTCGGTGGGGCCGGCGTCGGCAAGACCGTGCTCATCACCGAGATGATCCGCCGCGTCGCACAGCAGCACGGCGGGGTGTCCGTGTTCGCCGGCGTCGGTGAGCGCACCCGGGAGGGCACCGACCTCCGCATCGAGATGGCGGAGTCAGGCGTGCTGGAGAAGGCCGCCCTCGTGTTCGGCCAGATGGACGAGCCGCCGGGCGTGCGCCTGCGGGTGGCGCTGTCGGCGCTGACGATGGCCGAGTACTTCCGGGACGTCCAGAACCAGGACGTGCTCCTGTTCGTCGACAACATCTTCCGGTTCGTGCAGGCCGGCTCCGAGGTCTCGACCCTCCTTGGCCGCATGCCCTCCGCCGTGGGCTACCAGCCCACGCTGGCGGACGAGATGGGACAGCTGCAAGAGCGCATCACCTCGACCAAGGGCCGCTCGATCACGTCGCTGCAGGCGGTCTACGTGCCGGCCGACGACTACACCGATCCGGCGCCGTTCACGACCTTCACCCACCTCGACGCCACGACCGAGCTCTCCCGCCAGATCGCCGCGCTCGGCATCTACCCCGCCGTGGACCCCCTGGCGTCGACCTCGACCATCCTCACCCCCGAGGTCGTCGGCGACCGCCACTACCTGGTGGCCAACCGGGTGCAGCAGCTCCTGCAGCGGTACAAGGACCTCCAGGACATCATCGCCATCCTCGGCCTGGACGAGCTGTCGGAGGAGGACCGGCTGACGGTCAACCGGGCCCGCAAGGTGCAGCGCTTCCTCTCCCAGCCGTTCTTCGTGGCCGAGGTGTTCACGGGCCTCGCCGGTGAGTACGTCACCACCGAGGAGACGGTGAACAGCTTCGAGTCGATCATCGACGGCGAGCTCGACGAGGTGCCCGAGCAGGCCTTCCTGAACGTCGGTGGCATCGAGCAGGTCATGGCCAAGGCGCAGCAGCTCCAGGAGAGCGCGGCGTGATGGTGGTGTCCTAGTGGCGACCGCGATGCAGGTGGAGGTGGTGACGCCCGAACGGGTCATCTACTCGGGCGAGTCGACCATGGTCGTCACCCGGACCCTCTCGGGCGAGGTGGCGTTCCTGCCCCACCACGCGCCGTTCCTCGGCACCCTCGTGGAGAACCACACGCGCATCTACGTCGAGGGCGAGCGGGTGGAGGACGTCGCCGTGCTCGGCGGGTTCGTCGAGGTCAGCGACAACCGGGTGACCATCCTGGCCGAGCAGGCCGAGCTGGCGGACGAGATCGACGTCGAGCACGTCCGCCGCGAGCTCGAGGACGCCGAGCGCCGGGCCGTCAACAGCGACGACCCCGAGGTCCTAGCCGAGGTGCGCCGGCACCAGGCCCGCCTCTCCACCGCCGGCGGCTGACGCCGTTCAGGGCCGCCCGCGCCGCAACGAGTACGGTCGGGCCCGCCATGAACGCTGGAGGAAGGACCGGGCGGGGCGGGTACCCGTTCCGGACCGCGCTCGTGACGGGCGCGTCGAGCGGCATCGGCGAGGCGATGGTCCGTCGCCTGGCCGGGGACGGCGTGGCGACGGTCATCGTGGCCCGCCGGGCCGACCGCTTGGAGGCCCTCGCCGAGGAGCTGTCCAGCGCGCCCGGTGCGGTGGACGTGCTGACCGCCGACCTGGCCGGTGACGCGGGCGTGGACACCGTCGCGGCGTGGCTGGACGACGCCGAGCGGCCGTTCGACCTGCTGGTCAACAACGCCGGCTTCGGCACCTCTGGCCTGGTGGCGGAGATCGACCCCGAGCGCATGCGGGACGAGGTCGCCGTCAACGTCGTGGCCCTGACCCGCCTCACTCGGGCCGCCCTGCCACCCATGCTGGAGCGGCGTAGGGGCTGGATCCTCAACGTCAGCAGCGTCGCCAGCTTCCAACCGGCCCCGTCGATGGCGGTGTACGCGGCGACGAAGGCCTACGTGACGAGCTTCACGGAGGCGCTCCACGAGGAGCTGCGGGGGACCGGCGTGCGGGCCACGGCGCTCTGCCCCGGACTGACCCGCACGGAGTTCAGGGAGGTCAGCCGGGGGCCGGAGGCGGCGGAGAGCGATGGCGGCTATCCCGCGATGGCGTGGCTGTCCGCCGACGAGGTGGCGGCCGAGGGCCTGCGGGACTCGGCCCGGGGGCGGGCCCTCTCCATCCCCGGCGTCCAGTACAAGGCGCTGGTCACGACGTCAGGCTTCATCCCGCGGGGGCTGATGCGGCGGATGAGCGCCATCGCGACCTCCTACATCCGCTGAGCGGTCGAGCGCGCCCGCCTGCCGGGACCCGCTCGCACCCGGCCCGCTACTGTCGGCCGCATGGGCGTCGGTGGGCGTCGCCGTCGGGTCGGGGGCTGGCTGCCCGTCGTGGCCATGGGGATGCTGCTGGTCGGCGCGTGCTCGTCCGGCAGCAACGTCGTGGTCCAGGCACCCTCGGGATCGGGTTCGGGTCCCGCGAGCCCGAGCGGCACCGATCCGGCCCAGGCGAGTGGCGAGCCCACGCCGAAGATCGGGGACTGCCGCGCGCCGGTGAACCGTACCGTCATCGACGCCGCCTCGGACCCGCGGCCGACCGTGGACTGCCGCACGGCGCACGGCACGGAGACCTTCTGGGTCGGGTCGATGCCCTCGACCATCCAGGCGTGGCCGGGCCGCGATGACCGGGCCGGTGCTCTGCTCGAGAACGAGGTCACGAGGGAGTGCGGCACCCGTCACCTCCAGTACCTCGGTCTGGACGTGGGGGCCGTGCCCAACCTGCCGCCGGACCGCCTCCAGAGCTTCGCGTTCTTCGTGCCCACCGAGCGGGACTTCCAGGACGGGGCGCGCTGGTTCCGCTGCGACGCGGTGGTCGATCCGGTGGCGGCCGAGAAGACGAGCATCGACGGCACGCTGAAGGACGTGTACGCGAAGCCCCTGCCCGTCTCCTACCGGCTGTGCGAGGCCCGCCTCGGTCAGCCCGCGGCCTGCGACCAGGACCACGAGATCGAGTACCTCGCCTCCGTGGTGCTCGACTCGTTGACCCAGTTCCCGACCCAGAAGGGTGACCTCCAGGTCACGGCGGCCTGTCGGACACCGCTGCTCAGCGCACTCGGGCTGACCGAGGAGCGGACCGACCTCGTGTTCGGCTACCTCCTGCCCACGCAGGAGGCGTGGGACGCCGGGTCCAAGGGCGCGGTCTGCGTGGTCGGCGCGGCCGACGGCTCGACCTTGCGAGGGACGCTGGCCGACATCGGTCCCTCGGCTGCCCTGCCGACCGGCTAGCCCGGTGCGTCCGGCTCGGCCGGCGCACCGCAACGGCGATCGAGGCATTGCCGAGCGAAGCGAGTAGGAGCCGATCGAAGCGCAGCGGAGAGCGGCGACGAAGACCTAGACGTAGTCGACCGCGGCGAAGCCCTGGAGCTTGTCGAGCCGGTGCCGGGCGGTGATGAGGCGTACGGTCCCCGACCGTGACCGCATGACCAGCGACTGGGTGCTGGCGCCACCCGGCTCGAAGCGCACCCCCTGCAGGAGCTCGCCGTCCGTGATGCCGGTGGCGGCGAAGAAGCAGTTGTCGCCCTGGACCAGGTCGTCGGTGGTGAGGATGGCCGACAGGTCGTACCCGGCGTCGACGGCCTGGTCACGCTCGGCGTCGTTGCGGGGCCACAGCCGGCCCTGGATCTCGCCGCCCATGCACTTCAGCGCGGCGGCCGCCACGACGCCCTCCGGGGTGCCGCCGATGCCGAACAGCACGTCGGCCCCCGCTCCCGGCGACGAGGTGGCGATGGCGCCGTAGATGTCGCCGTCGGAGATGAGCCGGATCCGGGCGCCGGTGCTGCGGACCTCGGCGATCAGATCGTGGTGGCGGTCGCGGTCGAGGATGACGACCGTCAGATCCCGAACGCTCTCACCCTTGGCCTTGGCCACCCAGCGCAGGTTCTGCGTCGGCGACGCCGTGATGTCGATGGACCCGACTGCGTCCGGCCCGACCGCGATCTTCTCCATGTAGACGCACGGCCCGGGGTTGAACATCGTGCCCCGCTCGCTCACGGCGATCACCGACAGCGCGTTGCCGCGGCCGAGCGCGGTGAGCGTGGTGCCGTCGATCGGGTCGACAGCGACGTCGCACAGCGGACTCGTGCCGTCGCCGACCTTCTCGCCGTTGAACAGCATCGGCGCTTCATCCTTCTCGCCCTCGCCGATGACGACGATGCCGTCCATCGGAACCGTGGCGAGGACCGTGCGCATGGCCTCGACGGCCGCGCCGTCGGCACCGTTCTTGTCGCCCCGGCCCATCCATCGGGACCCGGCGAGGGCGGCGGCCTCCGTGGAGCGCACCAGCTCGAGGGCCAAGTTGCGATCGGGGCGCTGGCGAGTCGGCATCATGCGCACCGTAGTGCCGGGGACGCGCTCGGCGCCCCGGCCCGGGGTGATCCGGGCGGGGCGCCGATCGTGTCGTTGGTGCCGGTCAGGGACCGGCTCGGGTGAGGCTCACCGGCCGTGACGCCGGCCAGCCCGCTGCACCTGACGGTGCTGGCGGCGCCCTTGTCCCGCGGCGGCCACCTCACGGGCCTGGCGGTGACGATCGGCGACCAGCTGGTGCAGGACGTCGGGATGGTTGAACATGGCTCTGCTCCTCAGGGTTGGTGAAGGGAGGGGAGACGACCCGCGGGGCGGGTGCGTCGAGGGAGGGCCGGGTTCGGGGTGTGGACTCGGCTCAAGCGAGGCCGGTGAACCCGCGACCGGGGCCGGCGACGATCAGACACGCATGCCGGGCGGTCAGCTCCTCCCACATCGTGTTCGACATCGTCACCTCCTCACTGGTCGCTGGTGCACTGGTCGTTGTACTCATCAGAGCGCGCCCCGGACAAACGAAATACGCGCGATTGACCAGTAGGGTGCCGCGGTGGCCACCTACTCCCGCCGCCGCAACGACGACGAGGCCGGCGAGCCCGCCGAAGGGCAGGGCGAGCCGCCGGACCCGCGCGACGACATCGACCCGCTGCAGCTCCCGGAGGAGGAGCAGCTGGTCTACGACCTGAGCGCGTGGCCCATCGAAGTCCACGCCGAGGTCGCTGAGGCCATGGCCGAAGCCGGCATCGGCCACAGCTGGATCGGCACGGACCTCGTCGTGCACGACCGCCACGAGGACACGGCCGACGCGCTGCTGGCTGCCATCGAGCGCCGGCACGGGCTCGACAGCGATGGCCCGGCCGAGCGGGAGGCCGGGAGCGAGGTCGAGTACGACCTGTCGGAGTGGGACAGCCCGGCGCGCGCCATGCTCACCGGCCGGCTCATCGAGGCCGACGTGCCCTTCCGCTGGGAGGGAGGACTGCTCGTGGCGACCGCGGCGGACGAGGGCAGGGTCGACGCGGTGCTCGACGCCGTCGACGACGAGCTGGTGGCCGGCGGCGGCATCCCCCCGAGTGAGGAGGAGCCGGGCGAGAGCCCGCTCTCCGCGCTCTTCGTCGCCGTCGACGACCTGGCGGGACATCCGAACGACCGCGACACGATCCTCCGGCTGAACGAGCTGTTCGAGCAGAGCGAGGCCGGCCCGGTGCCCTTCGGCGTCAACCCGAGCTCGTGGGAGCAGATCCTGGACCAGGTGTCGGACCTGCTCGACCTCTCGCTCGACGCCGAGGACGTCGCCGACGTCAAGGCCGAGGCCCTCGAGGTCCGCGAGGTCCTCCGCCCACTGGTGTAGGCCGTTGACCGACACGGTGCTGGCCGAGCTGGAGGTGTGGCACTCACGGCCGGTCACCCCGACCCGGCGGGTCGCGCTCGGCCATCTGGTGCTGCCCGTCGACCCTGCGCCCGGTTTCGGCGGCCTGCTGCTGGGCGCGGTCGTCGCCACCCATCTGGGAGGGGTGGACGAGGAGCTGGTCCCCGATCTCTACCGGCTCGTCAACGAGATCGAGCGGGGCCAGCGGGTGGTGCAGCCGCGGCTGCGTCACCGCTACCAGGTCGATCGGCACGGCCTGGCCCGCAGCACCCATCGGTTGACCGGTGAGGGTGAGGCGATCAGCTTCCACTTCGAGGACAACGGCTCGCCGTTACAGCAGATCCTCGGCGCGGTGTACGCCGTCGAGCGGTTGGCGCCCGACGCGCGGCACACGATCGCCGGTGTGCTGCACCGGGCCCTGCGCTGGACCGGCCCGGCCGGACCGGCCCTCATCGCCCACCTCGCCGGCAGCGCGGAGCGGGGCGGCTCGCTGTCGGCCTTCATCGATCCGGTGGCGTGGGCGCTCGACGTCCTCGGGTTCCCGCCCGGGGCCGAGGGCCCGGTCAGGCGGGACGTGCTGGCCCAGTACCGCTCCCGCCTCATGGAGGTGCACCCGGACCACGGTGGTGACGAGATCGCCGCCAGCAAGGCGATCGTCGACCTCGGCGAGGCCCGTCGCATCCTGCTCCGCGGCTGACATGAGGACGGTCTGATGGCTGCTCGCCGTGTCAAACCGCCCCGCGTCGGCGCGCTGCTGCTGGCCCCCGGCGCGGGCTCCAGCTCGCAGAGCCCCTCGCTCATCGCCATCGAGGACGCGGTCGCGCCCCTGCCGGTCGAGCGCATGGACTTCCCCTACCGGCTGGCCGGCCGGAAGGCGCCGGATCGCCCGCCCGTGCTCCTCGCTGCGGTCCGGGCCGCGGCGGCGAGCCTGGTCGAGCGGGCGGCGGTGTCCCCTGACCGCCTCGCGCTCGGTGGTCGGTCGATGGGCGGGCGGATGTGCTCCATGGCGGTCGCCGACGGGCTCCCGGCCGCCGCCCTCGTCCTCGTCGCCTACCCGCTGCACCCGCCGGGCCGTCCGGAGAACCTGCGCACGGCCCACCTGCCGGCGCTCGAGGTGCCCTGCCTGTTCGTGCAGGGCACGCGGGATCCCTTCGCCTCGCCCGACGAGCTCACGGCGGCGACGGCGATGATCCCCGGCCCGGTCACCCACGAGTGGATCGAGGGTGGTCGCCACGACCTGGCGGGAGCCGACCGCCGCATCGGTGAGCTCGTGGCCGCATGGCTCTCCGGCCTCGGACCGTCCTGACGGCTGCCCGTCCCTAACCCCCGACCTCGGAGCTGAGGCCACCCTTCGTGCGGTCCTCCGGGTTGATGTCGTCGAGCGGGCGACGCGCCGTCTCCGGGTAGGCGAACACGACCAAGGCGGCGTAGATCAGCGGGCCGACCGCGAGCACGGCCATCACGTGGCCGTAGGTGACGCCTTGGTCGAGCAGGAAGCCGGCCAGCAGCAGCCCGACCACCGAACCGACCACCGAGAGGGCGGAGATCCCGCCGTTGGCACCGCCGCGCCGCGACGTCGGGAAGAGCTCGGCCGCGTACACGCCGAGGGCGGGAACGGCCATCCCGGCGAGGATCGTCGTCACCAGCTTGGCTCCCCAGAGCCCAGGACCTGCGGTCGAGAAGATGATCACGTTGCCGATCGCGATGGAGATCAGGGCGACGGTCCCGACGAGGCGGCGGCCCTTGACGTCCGCCAGCCGGCCGCCGGCCATCACGCCGATGGCGCCGGGTGTCGACGTCACGATGGTGTAGACCGCGATGAGCGTCGCGGAGTAGCCGCGGACGTCCTTGAGGTACCGGTTCTCGTAGAACGTCGTCGAGGCGATCAGCAGGTTGTAGAGGAACGCGGACGCGGCCAGCAGGGCGAAGCGCCGCCCCGGCAGCGGCGGCCGCTCGGCATGGGGCAGCTCGTAGCGGCGGCTCTCGGGGATCCCGCGGTAGAGGCTTACGGCGACGACCAGGTAGACGAGCCCGACCGCGTAGATCAGCCGCCAGCCGTGGGACCCGAGGTCGGCCAGTGGGAGCGCCCAGACGCAGGTGCCGGCTCCGAGTGCGTACGCCAGCCCGAGCACGCTCACCGCGTACGCTCGGCTCCCCGGCGGCATCTCCTCGGCGGCGACGATCGTGACCACCAGCCCGAGTGAGATGGCGACCGGTCGGGCGATGGTCTGCACGCCGGCGAGGACCGCGAGGGACGGCGCGAGCGCGCCCGCGGCGGCGAGAAGTGGGGCCGCCACGGCCGTGCCGACGAGCACCCGCCGCCGCCCGATCCGGTCGGCGAGGGCGAGCAGGAGGACCGTGAGGATGATGCCGACCCGCACGACCGACCCGGCCACGCCCTGCGCACCCTCGCTGGCGCCGAACTCGTCCGCGGCGAAGGCCACGGTCTGGCTGAAGAGGGTGTTGCAGAACCCGGTCGTCAGCTGCGCCGCGGCGAGCAGCCCGAGCACGTGCGCCGACCGGGCGTCGAGACGCTGCGGAGGCGCCCACCACGGCTGCGACCCCCCGTGGGGGCGGTGACGGGGCGCGCGCTGAAGGCTGCGCCGAGTGGGCAGCGCGAACACCCAGCCGAACCATGGGATGGCCAGCCGGTAGCTGGTGGTCTCGGTGATCGAGCCGTCCGCTTCGGCCTGCACCTGACGCTCGTAGCGCTGGAACGGGCCCTCCGCCTGGACGAACCGCCCGGGTCCGTCCTCGGCCTCGAGCACCAGGTCACGACGGGGGCGGAACAGGTCGGGGTCCGCCTCCGCGCCCGACCAGCGCGCCTCCAGCCGGGGCATCGGGCGAGCATACTGACGGGATGGGTTCGATCACCGTGCGGCCGGCCGGCCCGCTGACCGGCTCGGTGACGGTGGGCGGGGCCAAGAACTCCGTGCTCAAGCTGATGGCGGCGAGCATCCTCGCGGAGGGCGCGTACGAGCTCACGAACGTGCCTGGGATCGTCGACGTCGAGCTCATGCGCGAGCTGCTCGACGAGGTCGGCGTGCGCTCGGAGCGCGACCCGCGCGAGCCGCGGACGCTGCGCCTGACGAGCACATCGGCGCTCGAGCCGGTGGCACCGACCGAGCTCGTCCGCCGGATGCGGGCGTCGACGGCCGTGCTCGGTCCGCTGCTGGCCCGCTGCGGCCGCGCCCGGCTCTCCCTCCCGGGCGGCGACGACTTCGGATCGCGTCCCATCGACCTGCACATGGCCGGCCTCGAGGCCCTCGGAGCGCGCTTCACGGTGGCTGACGACCACCTCGACGCGGTCGCCGACGACGGGCTGCGGGGCGCCGACATCACGTTGGGCTTCCCGAGCGTCGGCGCGACCGAGAACATCATCATGGCCGCCACCCTCGCCAAGGGGACCACGACGCTCGACAACGCAGCGCGGGAGCCCGAGATCGTCGACCTCTGTCGCTTCCTCGTCGGGATGGGAGCCCAGATCGAGGGGATCGGCTCGCCGGTCGTCACCGTGCACGGCGTCCCCCCGGGCGACCTCCACGGCACCAGCCACCGCGTCGTGGCCGATCGGGTCGAAGCCGCCACCTACCTGGCCGCGGTGGGCCTGGCGGGCGGCGAGATCACCGTGCACGACGCCCGCGCCGAGCACATGGAGGTCGTGCTCCGCAAGCTGCGGGCCATGGGCCTGTCGGTCGAGTCCGTACCCGGTGGGCTGCGGGCGGCCGGACCCGACCGCGTGCGGTCCACCGATGTGGCGACACTGCCCTACCCGGGCGTGGCGACCGACTACAAGCCGCTCATCACCGCGATGCTCTCCGTCGCCGACGGGGTGGGCATCGTCACCGAGAACCTGTTCGCCGGGCGCTTCCGCTACGTCGACGAGCTCATCCGGATGGGCGCCGACATCCGGACCGACAGCCACCACGCCGTGGTGCGCGGCGTCCCCCGGCTGGTCGGTACGACGGTGGCGGCGTCCGACATCCGCGCCGGCGCCGCGCTGGTCGTGGCCGCGCTGGCCGCCGAGGGCGAGACCAGCATCGACGGGGTCCACCACGTCGATCGCGGGTACGGGGATCTGGTCGGCAAGCTGCGGACGCTCGGCGCGGACATCGTCCGCGTGGACTGAGTCTGCGTCGCCAGCCTCCGCCTGTACTTCGGCTGGCTCCCACTCGCCTCGCTCGGCCATGCGTCGTGCGGCGTTTGCGTCGGGCGGCCTTGCGGTGCACCGGCCACGCCGGCCTCGCCGGACAACCATTTTCGCGACAACGTCGCGCCAGGTGCCGTCCCGACCGCCACTTTCGCGACATGTTCGCGATTTGGGGGTTCCGGGTCGGGCGAGCGGGACGCAGCGGGGCTCAATCTTCCTGGTCGGCGGGAGGGTCCCCGGCCCGCTCGGCCGCGGCCCGCTCGGCTCGGCGCTTGGCCAGGCGCAGCAGCCCGACCAGGAGGGCGATGGGCACGAGCACCATCAGCATCTCGTCCCACCCACCCTGATGGGCGAACACCCCTAGCTCACCTGCAGCGTGGCCAGGACCTTGTCGGTGGTGTGGCTCTCGACCTCGAAGCTGCCGGGCGTGTCCGCGGTGAACTCGAACGTCGTCTCGACGCCGGCCGCGGCCTGCTTCTCGAGGTCGTAGCCGTGGACGTGGTACTCCTGATCCGTGTCGGAGAGCAGCCGGAGCACGACCGTCTGGCCGAGCGCGACATCGAAGGTCTGGCCGACCTGAGCCGGGTCGTCGACGTTGAGGATGATCTCCTGCGCGTCGCCGCTGACGGGCTCGTCGGTCGGGGTGGTGTCGCCGGCCGGCACCGTCGTCGCCGCGGACGGGGCTAGGGCGCTGGTCGCCGCGGTGCTCCCGACCGCCGCGGTCGCCGGAGCAGCCGGACTGGTGGAGTCGCTCGTCGAGCCCTTGCCGCTCCCGCAGGCGGCCAGCGCGAGGGCGGCGGCCGCGGGAACAAGGAGCGCTCGTGGACGGTTCCACATGGCTGGGTACGCTAGCAACGGCCCTCTTCAGCGGGTCCGCGGCCAGGTGTCCGTCTCCCGTCGGGATGGGTGCCGTCAGGAAGGATGCTCGGTGCGACAGCAGGTGGAAGAGACGATCGAGGCCATCCGGCCGGCCCTGCAGGCCGACGGTGGTGACATCTTCCTCCGCGAGGTCGACGAGGAGGCCGGCGTCATCACGGTCAGCCTCGTCGGCGCCTGTGGCACCTGTCCGGCGTCGACCGACACCTTGAAGGCCGGCATCGAGCGGATCATGAAGGACCGGGTCGACGGCATCCGAGAAGTGGTGGCGGTCTGAGTGCAGCCGGGTCGGGGCCGTGAGCCCGGCCCGCTCTTCGAGGCCGCTCGGGCTGGCGACCGCGCGTCGCTGGCCCGCCTGCTCTCCCTCGTCGAGCGGGGCGGTGAGCCGGCGCGTGAGGTCGGCCGCCGGTCCCACCCGCTCAGCGGCCAGGCCTACACCGTCGGGCTGACCGGCGCGCCCGGCGCAGGCAAGTCGACGCTGACCAGCGCGCTCATCGGTCACCTGCGGGCCCACGGACAGGCGGTCGGCGTGCTGGCCATCGACCCGACGTCGCCCTTCAGCGGCGGCGCCATCCTCGGCGACCGGGTCCGGATGCAGGACCACGCGACGGATCCGGAGGTCTTCATCCGTTCGATGGCCACCCGCGGCCACCTGGGTGGCCTCGCCCTCGCGGTGCCCGAGGCCATCCGCCTGCTCGATGCCGTGGGCAAGCCATGGGTCATCGTGGAGACGGTGGGGGTCGGCCAGGTGGAGGTGGAGGTGGCCGGGCAGGCGGACACCACCGTCGTCGTGGTCAACCCGGGCTGGGGCGACGCGGTGCAGGCCAACAAGGCCGGCCTCATGGAGATCGCCGACGTCTTCGTCATCAACAAGGCGGACCGGCCCGGCGTGGCCGAGACCCGCCGGGACCTGGAGCTGATGCTGGACCTGTCCAGCCTGGGGGACTGGCGGCCGCCGATCCTCGCCGCAGTGGCCACCGACGGCACCGGCATCGGCGACGTCTGGAGCGCGGTGGAGGCCCACCGCGAGTCCATCGAGAAGAGCGGTCAGCTCCAGCAGCGACGAGAGGAGCGCGCCCGCCAGGAGCTGCGCCACATCGTCGCTCAGCGCCTGGAGGCTCGCGCCCGGGACCTGTGCCAGGGCACGACCTACGACGAGCTGGAGCGCACCGTGCTCGAGCGCGGGATGGATCCGTGGGCGGCCACCGACGTGCTGCTGGACGGCGTCGGCGCCTGAGCGCCGGCGCGTGCGGTCCGGCCGCGGCGGCGTCCACGGCGTAGCGTCGGCCACATGGCTGACGAGCTGGTGCACCTGGAGCGGCGCGACGACGGGGTGGCCGTGATCACCCTCGACAACCCGAAGGTCAACGCCCTGTCCGCGGACCTGCGCCAGCAGCTGAAGGAGGCGGCCGAGGCGCTCCAGGCCGACCCCCCCGGCGCGGTGGTCGTCACGGGGGGCGAGCGGATCTTCGCCGCGGGCGCCGACATCACCCAGTTCGGAGGCGCGGACGACGCCGCCGCCATAGTGGCCAGCTTCCACGACACCATGGCGGCCGTGGCCGACATCCCGCGCATGGTCATCGCCGCGGTGGCCGGCTACGCGCTCGGCGGGGGGTGCGAGCTGGCCCTGGCCTGTGACTATCGGATCGCGTCGGAGCGGGCCGTGTTCGGTCAGCCCGAGCTCCTGCTCGGCATCATCCCGGGAGGGGGCGGCACGCAGCGGCTCAGCCGTCTGGTCGGGCCGTCACGGGCCAAGGACCTGATCCTGACCGGTCGCCAGGTCAAGGCCGACGAGGCCTACCGCATCGGACTCTGCGACGAGGTGGTGCCGCCCGAGGCGCTGCACGAGCGAGCGCTGGCCCTCGCGGGGGAGCTGGCCCGGGGAGCACTCGCCGCCCAGGCCCTGGCCAAGCAGGCCATCGACCTCGGGCTGGACGTGGGCCTTCCCGACGGGATGGCGGTGGAGCGGGAGCGCTTCGTCGACGCGTTCCGGACGGAGGACAGCCAGATCGGCGTGAAGAGCTTCCTCGAGCACGGGCCCGGGAAGGCCGAGTTCACCGGGCGCTAGCGCGCTGCGGGCCGCGCGGTCAGGAGAGGCTGAGGTCGCCGCTCAGAACCTTGTGGCCGGACGAGGCCTGGTTGCCGTCGGGCTCCTCGATGGTGACGGTCAACGTCGGGTAGTCGACCGGGGACACCCCCGACCACAGCGTCACCCAGTCGCCTCGGCCCTCGCTGAAGGTGCCGATCGGGACGGTG
>JBKPRL010000276.1:0-10851 GCA_046734535.1 bacterium
GGGTGAGCGCGAGGCCGGACGCCCGCGACGACGCCGGAGTGGGCGACAATGGGGCGATGGCCCCACCGTCCACCGCCCCGGTCGAGCTCGACCAGCCCACGGGTGATGTCGACGTGGTCCCGGACCGCCCGTGGGTGGTCATCGTCTGGAACGACCCCATCAACCTGATGTCGTACGTGACGTATGTGTTGCAGAAGCTCTTCGGCTACGCCAAGGAGAAAGCCGAGTCCCTGATGTGGGACGTGCACACGAAGGGCCGGGCCGTCGTGTCCAGCGGGCCGAGAGAGAAGGCCGAGATCGACGTCTTCCGGCTCCACGAGCACGGCCTGTGGGCCACGATGCAACACGACGAGTGACGTGCTGCGCCGCCAACGCGTCCGCCGCACGCGGAGCGGGTCGATCAAGCTCGACATCCCATCCCAGGAGCAGGAGATCCTCCGCCACGTCCTGCCCCAGCTGCGCGACCTGCTGACCCTGGGCTCCGCCGACGACCGCACCCGCCGCCTGTACCCCACCGCCTACTCCGACGACCCGGAGGCCGAAGCGGAGTACGTCGGCTACATGCGCGGCGAGCTCGTGGCGTCGCGGCTCGCCGCGCTCGAGGTCATCGAGTCGACCATCGGCGAACGCGAGCTGACCGAAGAGCAGGCCGTCGCGTGGCTGCAGTCCATCAACAGCGTCCGCCTCGTCCTCGGCTCCCTCCTCGACGTGTCGGAGGAGCTCGACGTCAACGCCCTGCCCGACGACGATCCCGAGATCGAGGGCTACGTCCTCTACGGCTACCTCTCGATGCTGCTCGACGAGCTCGTGACCGCCCTCAGCCGGTGAGATCCTGAACGGTCGACGTGGGCCGTCGGGCCGACAACCCACGTGGCGGGTCGGGCATCCGCTGCTAGATTCGTCGTGCCCTTCAGCGAGTTCGTCCCACGCCCCCATCGTCTAGTGGCCTAGGACACCACCCTTTCAAGGTGGCGGCACGGGTTCGAATCCCGTTGGGGGTGCCACAATCGGAGTCCACTGGTCCCGTGGTGCAGTTGGAGTGCACGCCGGCCTGTCAAGCCGGAGGCCGCGGGTTCAAGTCCCGTCGGGACCGCCACTCTCCCGCAACGAGCGGCGGGAGAGCACACGGTCGGGTAGCTCAGTCGGCAGAGCGTCCGCCTGAAAAGCGGAAGGTCACCGGATCGACGCCGGTCCCGACCACCAGAGACGTCCACCTCAGCGGCAGCATCGACGAAATCTCTGCCGGGGAGCGGTCACCGATCCCGCGAAGATCCCGCGGAGCACACGAGAGGCCCCGCGGCGCGCGACGGGTTGCGGCCGGATTTGACGGGCCATCTCGTCGAGGCGGCGAGCCACGTCCTTTGCTTGTCCGGGCATCAGGTGCCCGTAGCGATCAAGCGTGGCTAGGGGCAAGGCCGCATCGGCGGCCTCGGAGCGTTGGGCCGCGCGCCCTACGCAGCCAGGGCAAGTAGCGCACCCGGGGCACGACAGATCTCACGGACGAGGCGAAACCGGGCAGCGACTAGGGATTCCCCCGGGCGCAACGCTGTGATCTGCGGCGCGATCGTGACGCCACGACCCATGGAAGGTTCGACGTGAGCACTACCGAACCAGATTCGTCACTCCACAAAGCAAGGCTCATGCGCCTGTACGTCACCCGCGGCCTCATCGCCATTGCCTGGGCTGTCGTGTTCATGGCGGTGGCTGACTCGCACACGACCGTGACGGTCGGCGCAGGGATCCTGGTCGTCCTCTATCCGCTGATCGATGTGGTCGGCACCCTGATCGACGCGCGAGGTCAGCACGGATCCGCTCGACAACTGCTGCTCGCCAACGTCGCGGTGAGCGCCGTTGCCGCCGTGGCCCTCGCCGTGGCCGCGACCGGGAGCGTAGCGAACGTCCTTGCCGTCTTCGGGGTGTGGGCCGTCGTCAGTGGTGCGGCCCAGCTCGTTGTCGCGCTCTGGCGTCGCGCTCTACTCGGCATGCAGTGGCCGCTGTTGATCGCTGGTGCCGGGTCCGTCATCCTCGGCCTCGTCTTCCTCATCGCGGCGACCACGCACCGTCCCACCCTGAGAATGCTCGCGGCGTACGCGCTCGGCGGCGGGATCGAGTTCGTCATCCAGGCGTGGCTGCTCTCGCGGCGCGATCACCGCGTCGCCGCGATGCCAGCCCTTCCGTGAGGACGAGTACCACTAACGAGCGTCGTCGCCAGGGGCGAGGCCGTCGAGGCCGACTGGGATGGCGCGTCGCGTGGGTCGACGGCCGGCAGGTCGAGAAGGGAACGCGATCGTCTCGGGTGGGCGGAAGCGCCCGACGAGTGATTGGCGCTCGCATCCAACATGAAAGGACAACGCCATGAGGTCAGACATCGTCCCCGGCGGCACCTTCCCGGACTACGAGCTCCCCGATCACACCGACACGCCCCGGACGCTGAGCGAGCTGCAGGGTGACGACCCGATGGTCCTCACGCTCGCTCGCGGGCACTACTGCCCTAAGGAGCACCAGCAGCACCTCCAGCTCGCAAGGGCCTATCCGCAGTTCGCGGTGGCATACACGCAATTGGCCACGATTGCTACTGACGAGCATCACACGCTGCAGGAGTTCCGGGCGTCGGTGGGCGCGCAGTGGACGTTCCTCTCGGACCCAGGTCGGATCGTCCAGTGCGATCTTGACATCCAGGAGTACACCGACCCCGAGAACGATCCGATGATCCCGCACACGATCGTGCTCAAACCGGCCCTGGTTATCCACCGCGTCTACAACGGCTACTGGTTCTGGGGCCGTCCGTCGGTCGAGGACCTGTGGCGGGATCTGCGCGAAGTGACCGCCGAGATCCGACCGGACTGGGACCTCGCCACTCCCGGTCTGCGCGAACGCTGGGACGCCGGCGACCACGCGCCGTTCCACGGCTGGAACAAGGAGAGCCCGGGCCGGCTCACGTCGATGACGATGCGACACTCTCGGCCTGCGGTGTCGCCCACGTCGCGTTGACCAGCCTGATCTGGTTGAACCCTCGGAGGACTGCAACTCGCCGCTCTGGTGTCGAGCTCTTCGGCGAGCAGGCGGACGTCGTTTGCGAACGCCGCGGCTCGCGCCACCGCGGCCACCGCCGGCTCGGTCCAGGCCGGCCACGACGAGGGCCTGGGAGCTTCGACTCGGTCAGCGGACGACGGGCGCTTCGACGTCGTCGTAGTACCGCGCCGCCGTGAGCAGTCCGCCGGCGTCCCGCTCGAACACCGCGAGGCCCGCTTGCGCGGGCAGAGGCCGACTGCCCCAGCGCACGCAGTTGTACTCCAGGGCGCAGCGCACACCGTCGTCGGTCACGCAGCATCGGTCGAGGCCGATGCCACCGCCCGCGCTGAAGCACCGGGAGAAGTAGAGGGTCAGCTGGTCGGTGCCGCGATGGACGGCCTGCGGTCCGATCGGTTCCTGGAGGTATCCGTCCGTGGTGAACGTCTGCACGACTCCGTCGGCGTCGCCGGCGCCGAGCGCGGTGAGGTAGCGCATCACCACCTCGCCCGGCTCGGCGGAGGGATCCGCGTCCAGGATCGGCGCTCGGACAGGGCGGCGTCCGACGACGGGCCATTGGCTGCCGTACGTCCGAAACGTCGCGGATAGATCGTCGGTGGACTCCGCGACGACGGCGACCGGCCAGGTCACCGGCTCGCCGTCCAACTTCAGATGCGCCAGCAGCTCGACGACGGCGCGACCACCCACGGACGTCGACGCCACCCGTTCGACGTCGACGAGACGCTCGGCCAGGAAGGCCCGGCTGGTGTGAACGAAATGGCGCAAGTGCCGGTGCCCGCGGACCTCACCCGCGTACGGGTCGAGCACCACGATGTGACCCGGCCAGGTGGTTTCCAACGCGTGGGCGTCACCCGTCGTCAGCGCCATCAGGTATTGCGCGACCGGGTCCGCTCGCCCGGCCTCGCGGGTCTCGCGGCGGGCCAGCTCTGCGGCCGCAACAAAGTCCGGAAACCACGGCATCGCAACCCCCGTGATCCTGTCGCTCGCGCCCACTTGACAAACGTTGGCAGGCTAGCCGTACATGGGTCGGCTCGATCGTCCTTGTCAACGGGCGAGGCTCCGAGGAACTCATGACTGACACTGCGGCCGCCGACCTGCCTCGGTCGACCGACGGTTCGAGCACGACACAACGTCTCCAAGAGGTCTGACGTTCATCCTTGGGCGAGGAAGGCGTCGACAGCCGCTGCGAACTCGTCATGGAACTGGAAGAGGAAGCCGTGAGCGGAATCCGGGTAGATCGCGACGCGCGCGTTCGGGAGGAGTCCAGCCAGCAGGTGTGTGTAGCGGGGTCCGATCATCGGGTCGCTGTCGCCGTTGGCGACGAAGACGGGCAGATCGATGGCGGAGACTCGCTGCAGCGCCGCATGATCCGGGATGCCCCAGTCGCACACCGCGTCGTACTGCGCTTGGCGCGTCTGCCAGCTGGTCGGCTCGTCCGCATCCGTCGTCCTCGCGAACATGCGAGTGAAGGCCTCCTTGCCGGACTGTCGGCTCGTGGCCGAGCGGGTGTAGAAGACGTCCAGGACGCCCTCAGGGTTGGGTGTGGGCTGGCCGACGGCTGCGATCACGTCCGGCGCCCAACCGTGCATCCCGTCCGCGCCGCGCGGAGCGGACGACGCCAGGATGAGCCGCTGCACGAGGTCGGGCCGGATGAGCACCACCTCTTGGGCTACGAAGCTGCCGAGGGAGAAGCCGAGCAGATCGATCCGGTCGAGGTCGAGCGCCTCTAGGAACGTGATGGCGTCGTGGGCCATCGCCTGGACCGTGCTGGGCGTCATGCCCGTCGTCCCACCGACACCGACGTTGTCGAAGGTGACGACTCTCCGTCGACGGGCCAAGGCGTCGATGAGCGCGGGATCCCAGTTGTCGAGGTTGCCGCGGAAGTGCTGCAAGAGAACCAGCGGGGGCTCCCCGACGCCGACGTCCCGGTAGACGTAGTCGACGGCGTTCGCCCCGGTGACACGTCGGTTCGGAGCGTCGGAGTACCCCGGTGGCATCTCGCGGGCGTCGTCGTGCAGGTCAGCCATGGTGGCAGTGTCCTCCGCGGTCGGTGGGCTCGCACCGGGGAGCCCCCCGGGTCGTTCCCCTGGTCCCCTCCGACCGCGGCCCGACCCGCCATGGTTCGACGTCCTGGCCGAGCGGGCCGTCCGAGCAGCCGCTACTGGTCGCCGCTGCGGTTGTCGGAAGCTCCGGCATTGTCGTCGAGTTCGCGGTGCAACCCGCGCCGACGGAGCTCGTCGAGCGCCTGATGCTCGACGAGCAGTGGAACGAAGTCCTGGATCGGCGCGTCTGCCAGGTGGTCGGCGGTAGCGACAACGACCGCGTCGACGTCATTGGCGTCGGGCGAGTTGCCGTTCTCGTCCACCAGCTCCGTGTTCAGCCGCCGCTTCAAGGTGTCGAGGCGCTGGTCGTTCGACGGATCGTTCACGGCATCTACGTACCCATCCAGGAGGCGCTGCGGTGAACGCCAAGCGTCGAGCAGGTGAACCGCTCGGTGCCGCCCTAGACCGAGGTGAGCTCGGAGCCGGGCGCGATGGCGTGAGCCGCGACGACTCGGTGGTCACGCCGGGGTCAGCACCCAGGTCGAGCCCTTCCGGCAGTTGGACGACCCATCGAGCTCATGTTCCTCGTGGGGTCAGGGGAAGATGGCCACGGCGTGGAGCTTGTGGGTCGTGCCGACAGAGGAGAAGTCGCCGACGGCCACGAGACGGTTGGAGCCGGCGGCGATGGCGCGGACGCCGAGGACGCCGCCGATGATCGTGGGCTTGAACGAGGTGGGAACACCGGTGGACGTGTTGAGCCCGAGCAGCTTGAGGGTGTGGTCGCCCCGGTAGCCGTCGTGAAAGCCGACGAACAGCACGCCGCCGATGGGCAGGACCGCCTGGCCGTCACCGTCGAAGGTGACCCTCCAGCGCTCGGTGCCGTCAGGGGCGTAGCTGATGGCCTTGTTCCCCCCGTTCGAGCCCCGGGGTTCGTTCGGGCCCGCTCCGGCGAACACGCTGACGTTGTCGCTGTCGACGGCCAGGGAGAGGATGACCGCTTGCACCCGACCCCGCACACGGCCGTTCTCTCCGAAGCTGACCGGGCTGGGGGCACCGCCGGCGGCTGACGTGCGGGCCAGCTTGTCATGAGCCGCGCCACCGACGGTGGCGAAGCTGCCCCCGATGAAGACGTACTGGCCGTCCGCGCTGACGTCGAGCGAGTTGATCTTGGCGTCGGCGTCGGGGTTCCAGCCGGCAAACGCTCCGCTGGTGGCGTCGAAGCTGGCGCCCTTCTTGGCCGTGGCACCTAGGGAGAAGTCGCCGCCGGCGTAGACCTTCCCGCCGAAGTGGTCGAGCGCGTAGACGACGGCGGGGATGTCCGCTGGGATGAAGCCCGCTGTGGGCGCCCCGGTGGTCGGGTTCAGCTTCACCAGCCGGTTCACGGGCTGGCCGTTCAGGGTCGTGAAGTCGCCGCCGACGAACAGGCTGCTCCCGTCGGTGGTCAAGGCTCGCACCCCGCCGGGCTCGAACCCCGAACCACCGCGAGGGCCGTTGTTGAAGTTGGCGACGAAGCTGGTGAGCAGGCTCCCGTCGGCCAGGCAGAACGCCGCCAGGTTCTGGCGGGGGACCTTCACACCGGCCGGAGAGATGGCGTTCTGGAAGACGCCACCGACATACGCGACGCCGCCGATCACGACCGCCGAGTAGCCGGCGCCGTCGATGCCCCACGAGCTGATCGGGTTCTGGCTGTCCGGCCCAGGCGCCGACGCCGGAATGGGTGGGCAAGCCGGAACAGCAGCAGGACCGGACGGCGGCGCACACGCAGCGGCGCCGAGGAGGACGATCGCGGCGACCGGAATGGCTCCCAGCTTCTTCGTGGACACGTCGAGGATCCCTCCCCGGTTGAGCGGTTGCGAGTGGTCTTGTCGGAAGACTCAGCAGTCACGCCCACAACTGACTCGGCCCGGCCCGGCGAGCACTCGCTGGACCACAGCTCGTTCCGTCGGTGCACACTCTCCAACGCTGACGGCGAGGCCCGATGTCGGCCGGCCGGTCCCCCGTGACCTTGGCCGGCGGAAGGACGTCGAGATCACACTCTTCGTGGCGACGGCGCCACCGAGCCGGGCGGAGGCCGGCGCTACCGTGCCGCCGTGACGCGGGACTGGGGCGAGTGGCATCGGAAGTACGACGATCCGGCCACAGGACATCCGCAGCGGCTGGCCGTCGTCGTCCAGCAGATCCGGGCCGCGCTCGAGCGGGCCGGACCTGGTCCTGTCCAGCTCCTCTCCCTGTGCGCCGGCGACGGCCGCGATGTGGCCACCGCGGCCACCGGCCACCCGCGCGCCGCCGACCTCACGGGCTGCCTCGTCGAGCTCGACCCGACGCTCGCCGCCGCCGCTCGCGAGAACGTCACGCCGCTCGGTTCCCGTCTCGAGGTTCGGGCCGCGGATGCCGGAGATCCTGCGACCTGGGCCGACGCCGTCCCCGTCGACCTGCTCCTGCTGTGTGGCATCTTCGGCAACGTGCCGGACGCGGACGTGGCACGGACGGCCTCCGCCAGCCCGGGGATGTGCCGGCCGGGGGCGACCGTCATCTGGACGCGGCATCGGCGACCGCCTGACCTGACACCGAGCATCGCCGGTTGGTTCGCCGCCGCCGGTTGCACGTCCCTCGGCTTCTGGTCGGGTGGGCCCGGCGGCTTCGGCGTCGGCGCCGAGCGGTTCGACGGCGCGCCACGGCCGCTCGACCGGTCGCGCCCGATGTTCGCCTTCGCCGAGAGCTGACCACCGCTCGTGGTCACCGGGCTGCGCCGGCGCTGAAGGCGGTACGTCACCCTCGCCGCGGGTGACCTACCGGGCTACGGTCGGCTCGCCTGGTCCCTGCGCGGGACCGGCGCGTTGCAGTGGGGTGGAGGTCCACATGAAGGCGGGGAACCGGATGCTGGCCGCGTGCGCCGTCACGTTGCCGATCGGACTGACAGTCGTCGTCCCGTCGGTCAGCGCGTCGAGCCGGCCCGCCCAGGCGACGAGCAGCGTCGCCGAGCAGGCTGCTGCAGCCCGCGACGGCCAGTTCGTGGCGGTGGCAGCGAGCGATGCGGACTACGCCGGGCTGAAGTCGGACGTCGAGGCGGCGGGCGGTCGCGTCGTCCGTGAGCTGCGGCAGGTCAGCACACTGGTCGTGAAGGCCCCGAAGGCGGCCAAGGCGCGCCTGGCGGCCAGCGTGCACGCGGCGGGTGTGGCGTCGGACCACATCGAGACCATCGTGCCGCCGGAGGCGGCCGGCAGCAGGCCGCAGCGCCGCGTGCGCACAGCCGACGCCGCGAGCGCGGCACCCACACCTGATCCGGCGTTCTCGATCCCGGGTCTGATGTGGAACCAGCAGCGGGTGAACATGCCCGACGCCTGGACCGCGACGGCCGGTGACCCCGCGGTGACGGTGGGCGTGGCCGACACGGGGCTGGACTTCACCCACTCGGAGCTCGCCCCCAAGATCACCTCCGTGGTCGACTTCACGACGACCGAGGACCCGCCGATCTGCAAGACGTTCGTCGCCGCTCCCAACAACAAGTCCGACGCCGACTGGGCCGCCATCTTCGGCGGGCCGGCCGCCACGGACTGGAACGGCCACGGCAGCTGGATCGGCGGCAACATCGCCGCAGTCCTCGATGGCGCCGGCGTCAACGGCATCGCCCCGAAGGTCAACCTCGTGGCGCTGAAGATCTCGCAGTGGTGTGGCTCGGCCTACGACTCGGAGATCCTCGCCGCGTTCCTGTACGCCGCGGACCACGGCATCAACATCGTCAGCATCTCCTTCGGCGGCTACCTGGACAAGAACGATCCGGACCAGGCCCTGGTGTTGAAGCAGTACGACCAGGTCGTCAGCTACGCGAACAGCAAGGGAACGACGATCGTCGCCGCAGCCGGCAACGAGCACGTCCGGGTCAACGGGGGCGGGAGGGTGGTCAGCCACGGTCCGCTCACCACGCCCGGCACCGCGAAGCTCGACGACGTGTTCGGGAAGTACGAGGTGCCAGGCGGCGTCTACGGCGTGGTCGACGTGGCGGCGACCGGGAACCTGGTCAACGCCTCCTCGGCGACGTGTCCTGCGCCGCCGCCGGACGACACCAACTTCACCTGCAAGCCGGCCGCCGACCCGCACCAGCAGACCGGGGTGGGCAGCCAGGACCAGCTGGCCTACTACAGCAACTACGGGCCTCGGATCGATGTCGCCGCGCCGGGGGGCGCCCGGAAGTTCAACCTGCCGGTCTGGGACAGGGGTGGCACTCCCGGCTGGCCGTACACCACGGCCGACGGCTTCACCGCGTGGGAGACGTTCAGCACCACCTCCAACTGGGCCCTCCAGATCCCCTGCTTCGAGATCAACGGCGGTGGCTTCCCGGCTCACCAGTGCTACAGCACGATCCAGGGGACATCGATGGCGACGCCACACGCGTCGGCCGTGCTGGCGCTCATCGCCAGCGCCCAGCCGCAGCTGGCGCACGACCCGGCGGGCTTGGTGAAGCAGCTGAAGAAGACGGCCCGCAACGTCACGAGCAACGCCACGGCGGAGCTCTCGGCCACGGATCTCTCCGGCGGAGACGCGACGGGCGGTGCCTGCACGACGGGCTACTGCCATCTGGGGGGCGCGGCCATCCCGGACAAGGAGGCCTACGGCGCGGGCGTCGTGGACGCTGCGGCCGCCGTCAAGCGCTGACACCGCGCCATCGTCCGACGCGGGCGCGGTCCTCGCGGATCGGGCCCCGCGCGGCGCGTCCGAAGGCTGAGATGGCGACGAAGTGGGTACCCGGTGCGGCCATGCCCTTCCGGACCCGTGCCCTTGGCGCGCTCGCCCTCCTCATGAGCGTGGCGGCGACCAGCGCCTGCACCCCCGACACCGAAGCCCTCCTCGCCTGGTTGCACGACCAGAGCCAGACCGCCGAGGCCTCCGGGCAGCCCTGCCCGGAGCTGGCCGGTGACCTCGCCTGGCGAGGCCTGCCGTCCGAGTTCCTCGATGTCATCTGGCGGGAGAGCCGTTGCGATCCCGCCGCCGTCAACCCCTCCAGTGGCGCGCTGGGCCTGACGCAGATCATGCCGTTCTGGCTGACCGATCTCTGCGAGGCCGGCATCGCCTGCACCCCGGAGGACCTGTTGCAGTCCGGCACCAACCTGGACGCCGCGGAGTACGTGTACGGCCTGCAGGGCTGGGCCGCGTGGAGCCCGACGCGCTAGCGGACCGTCGGTGGCGCGGACGTCTCCGGCTCACATGTCGTCGACGTGGCGCCACGCTTGGATGCGCCGGATGAGCTGCGTGCGGTCCTCCAGCCGGTACGCGCCGATGCCGATGAGCACGGACACGAGCACGCCGGCCACGATGACCAGGCGTCGACCGATGGGCCCGGTCGCGGCGATGACGCTCCGGACCACCGAGTTGCCCTTGTAGGGCGGCGGGACCGCTTCGGGCGGTACGACGCGCGGCGCCCTGGGCTTGATGTCGGCCGTCACGGGGCCTGGGCTGTTGTACAGGACCAGCGGAGCCGAGCTGACGATCGGCGCCGTCGGCACGACGGGCGGCGCCGTCGATGGCGGAGGGACGCTCCCGCCTCCGCCGCCCCCGGCCGACGCCCCGAGGGCCTGGGCGGCCGCGCTCGTTGCCGGCGCAACCGTCGCGGTCGGCACCGGAACAGGCACGGTTGCGGTCGGCTGCTCCGCCGGGATGCCGGCGCCGACGGTCGGCGGCGGTGCCGCGTTCGTCGGAGTGGGATCGGTCGTCTTCGGTGGCTTGGGCAGCTTGGGTGCCTTGGGCGGCTTCGTCGGCGGTCCGGGGGGCGGCGGTGCAGGAG
>JBKPRL010000277.1:0-12382 GCA_046734535.1 bacterium
TAGCGGACATCCCACCGGACCTCACCCGACTTGGTGACCCGTCTCTGGAGATCAGCCATCGCAGGCGATCCGCCGCTCGACCCGACGCCGCCACGTCAGCGACCTCGACCCGGCCTTACCAGCGTCCGCCGCGGCGCCACCCGGCTGGCCCTGATCCAGGCCTCCACCTCGACGGGGTCGAACCGGACCAGCCGACCGACCTTGACGAACGGCACCCGGCGCTCCTCGACCAGCCGGCGCACGAAACGAGCACCGACGCCCAGGCGCGTGGCGAGGCCGTCGATGTCCAGCAACGGCTCGCCCGCCGAACCGGTCACGCGTTCGCTGGCAACCACTCCCATGTCCCCCAACGGACAGCGAGCAGACCGCCGGGGACAAACTTCCACCGCTCTCGCAGCACGGCCCGGCGAAGTGCCCGATCGGCGTGGTACATCCTTGGTACATCGACAACGCACGAGGCCCTTCCTGTTTAGTACCAGAAAGGGCCTCTGAGCTGGTCTTACGTTGGTGGCGGGGGTAGGATTTGAACCTACGACCTTCGGGTTATGAGCCCGACGAGCTACCTGACTGCTCCACCCCGCGGCGAGTTGGAGTGAGTACGGTATCGCCGGGTCGCCTGTGAGGCAACCCTCCCCGCCCATGAGCTTCCGCCGCCGCACCACGGAGACCATCGACGACCTCCAGCGCCAACTCGCGGCGCTCACGGCGACGGTGGCGGAGCAGTCGAGCGCCGTCGCGGCCGCCCAGCCACCCGCAGTCCCTGATCCTGCGCTGGCGCCTCCGTCACCAGGGACCTCGCTGACCGAGGTCCACGACATGGTCCGCAGCCTGGCCGATCGAGTCGATGGACTCGACGCGCGCCAGCTGCAGGATCACGAGCGGCTCAGCCTCCGTCTGGAGGAGCTGACCACGCAGTTCAGCAACCAGCTCGTCGAGATGGGCCACGAGCTCGACGGCGGCCACCAGCAGGTGGCGAGCCAGCTCGCGGCGCAGGAGCAGCGACTGGAGGAGCTGGCGACGGCTGCCGCCGGCGGAGGGCGGAACGGCGAGGCCGCACTGGTCGAGGAGCTGCGGGCCAACCAGGTGCGCATCGCCAACGACCTCGCGCGCCACGAGATCGCCTTCCGCCAGGACCTGGCCGCGCTGGCCGAGCTGGTCAACCGCAGCCGCCGCAGCAGCTGAGCCGCTCCACGACCGGGCGATCGCCCGACACGCTCGGAGGATGTCACCAAACGACCCGATCGGCGGGCAGTCCGCTGACAACCTGACTGTGGAAGAGATCGGCCGGCGAGCGACGCCGACCCGGCCGCGAGCGACGCCGACCCGCCGGCCGGCGACGCCGACCCGGCCGGCTACGTGCTGGCCGTGGTGTCGGTGACGCCGGAGGCGGTGGTGTCCGTCGGTGACGGCGGTGCGCCCCCGGCCAGCTGCTCGGCCTGGGCGACGAGCTGGAAGGCCTTGGCGATGTTGGCGTCGTAGGTGGCGAAGTCGGGCGGATCGGCCTTGAGCGCAGCCTTGGCCGCGTCGTAGAGCTTGTTGGCCTGGTCGAGCAGCTCCTGCACGGTCTCGGCCTGCGCGGGCGGTGTCGTCGAGCCGGTGGAGCCCGACCCGGTGCTCGGTGCGCCCGTGCCGGACCCGCTGCCGGCCTCCGGCGCCTGCCCGGACTCGGTCCCCCCGAGGGGCGTGAGCGGGCCGACCGTCGTCGTGAAGTCGACGGTGGCACTCGGGAAGGCCAGCTTCAGCGCGCCCTCCAGCGTCCGAGCCCGGACCACCTGGTCGCCGTAGGCCAGGACCACGAACGACAGCTGTGGGATCGGCGTCTGCTCCGCCTGCACGTACCACGGACGCACCCAGAGGATGGAGTCACCGATGGGGATCGCCTGCAGGGTCCCGAGCCGGACCTTGGATCCGGTCTGGCTCTCCAGCGTGAAGTCAGCGGCGTACTTCCGCTTGATGACCGAGTCCACGAGCGCGGGGCCATCGATCTGTTGCGGCGACTTGATGTTGAGGACGCGGAGCTGCCCGTACGTCGCCGGATCGCTCGACACCGACATCAGCGAGATGAGGTTCTTCCGCTCGTCGTTCTCCGAGAACGGCACGAACGGCCGCACCAGGGAGAACTCCGGTGCGGCCTGCCCGGGGACGTGGAGCAGCGTGTAGTACGGGTTGAAGCGGGCCGAGCGCGTGCTGGTCGTCGTGATCCCGTTCGCCGTGCTCGAGGTCGTGACCTGAGCGGAGCCCGGGTCGACCGTCTGCGGCGGCTCCTGGGCGACGCTCCAGAACTGGTCCCGCTGGAAGAACTGGTTGGGGTCGTCGACGTGGTAGCGGGCGTACATGTTGGTCTGCACCCGGAAGAGGTCCTCCGGGTAGCGGAAGTGCTGCGACAGCTCGGGGGGGACCTGGTCGCCGGGGGTGAAGAGGCCGGGGAAGGCCTTCGACCAGGCGCTCACGATCGGGTCCGTCGGATCGACGACGTAGAACGTCACGGTGCCGTCGTAGGCGTCGACCGTCGCCTTCACCGAGTTCCGCACGTAGTTGTAGGTGTGGCGCAGGCCGCTGCCGGCGGCCAGCTCGTCGTTGTTGGCGTTCTCCGAGTACGGGTAGCGCGAGCTGGTCGTGTAGCCGTCGATCACCCAGACCAGCCGCCCGTTGCTGATGACCGGGTACGGGTCCGCGTCGAAGTCGAGGAACGGCGCCAGCGTCTGGACGCGCTCCTTGACGTCGCGGATGTAGAGGATGCGACTGTCCTTCGTGATGAGCCCGGACCCCAGCAGGTTGTACTCGCCGAAGCGGAGCGCGAAGGCGGCCCGCCGCAGGGTGGAGCTCATCTTCACGCCGCCCGTGCCCGTGTAGGACGACGTCTCGTTGTTGAAGGAGATCTCGCCCCGCTCGGTCGCGGCCACCGAGTAGCTGTCGAGGCCTTCGCCGAAGTAGACGTTCGGCTGGGTGAGCAGCGGGCCGGAGCCGCCCTCGCCTGTGTCGAGGTAGTCGGGGCTGCCGTCGCCGCGGACCTGGCTGGCCGGCGCGAGCGCCACCCCGTAGCCGTGGGTGTAGGCGAGGTGCTTGCCCTCCCAGGTCGTGACCGGGATGTCGGCCCGGTTCAGCTCCCGGACCGCGAGGACGACCTGCTGGATCTTGTCGTCGATGACGTAGCGGTCGACGTCGAGGTCGCGGAAGACGTAAAAGCCGGCCAGCTCCTCCTGACGCTGGAACGTCGAGGTCACGATGTTCGGGTCGATGAGGCGGGAGTCGGCGACGGCCGACTGATCGGTCTGCACGCTGGCATCGCTCAGCGAACCGACCGGGTAGTCCTGGCTGGTCACGTCCGACAGGTTGAACGCCTTGCGCGTGAAGTCGATGTTCCGCGTGATGTACGGGCCCTCACGGCGGGACTCGGCTGGTTGCACCTGAAACCGCTGGACGAACGCCGGGTAGGCGGTGCCGGCGACGATGGCGACGAGGACCCACAGGCCGACCGCGATGACGGGCAGGCGCCACCCCCGCTGCCACACGTTGATGATGAGGAGCACGGCGGCCAGCAACGAGATGATGGCCAGGAGCTCCAGCGCGGGGAGCTGGGCCTTGACGTCGGTGTAGGTGGCGCCCTTGACCGCGCCTCGGGTCGATGCGGTGAGCTCGTAGCGGGCGAGCCAGTACCCGACCGCCTTCAGCAGGGCGAGGACGGCCAGGAGCATCGAGATGTGCAGCTTGACCTGCGCGCTGACCCGACGGTGCTGAACCTGGAGGCGGATCCCGCCGTTCAGGTAGTAGGCGACCGCGGTGACGATGAGGATGATGACGAACGCCGCGAACAACCAGTCGACGACGAAGGTCAGGAAGGGCAGGCGGAAGACGTAGAGGCTGACGTCTTGGCCGAACTGCGGATCCTTCACCCCGAAGCGGACCGCGTTGTTGAAGAGCAGCCACTCCTTCCACTGGCTGGACGCCGGGGCACCGGCGATGAAGCCCAGGAGCAGCGAGATGCCGATCCGGACCAACCAGACCCGGCGACCCACGATCTCCCGATAGCGCTCGACGATGGCCTCGTCCACGCCTTCCGGCATCGGCGGCGGGTTGACCCGGTCAGCGAGGGTCAGGTTGAGCGTCGACAGCAGCGCGAAGCCGAGTGTGAAGACGAGCCCGAGCCCGATCTTCGCCCGCAGCACACGGGTGAAGACGCTGCGCTGGCCGAGCGAGTCGAACCAGAGGTAGTCCGTGTAGAAGCCGGCAATCCCTCGCGCCGAGAGGAACAGGACCAGCAGCAGGACGACGAGGACGACGAGGACGATGCGGGCCCTGTTCGACACGCGCTGCCGCCGGCGCTGGGGCGGCCGGCGGGACGGCAAGTCGGAGGGGATCCGCACGAGGCGGCAGGCTATCCAGGGTCAGTCACGAGGAGGCATCGGCACCCGCGGTAGGCGGGGGCGTACCGATGACCCGTCGGGAAGGGCTCGCCGGCCGGCACCGCGCCGGCGAGGACGTTGTCCTCCGCGTCGGGGCATCCCGGTCCGGACGGGTCCAAGACCCAGCACACCGGCGTGCCCGGGGTCAGGACGGCATAGGCCGCGCGCCCGTACGCGGTGCGGACCAGGTCCTCACCGAGCTCGTCGATGCGACCCTTCCACTCGCGGTAGGTCGCGCGCACCGTCGCGGCAGCCTCGGTGGTGTCGCCCGCGGCCTCCAGGTTCTCCGAGAGCCGGGCTCGGAGCGGGACCACCAGCTCCGCCTCGAGCGTGTCGAGGGACCGATCGAGGACCGAGCGGGCCTCGAGCGCGGCGTGCAGCTCTTCGCCCTCCAGCTCGGACAGGGAGTGCGCGCCGGCGGTGGCGGCCGCCCACAGCTGGTCCTCGGCTGCCTCCCGGTACGTGCCGGGATGGAGGGCGGCGGGGCCGAGCACGTCGTCGGTGGCGAGACTGGCGTTGCGCTGACGGAGACGGTGGAGCACCTCGTTCTGCTCGTCCGCCAGCACCCGCTTGAGCTGGCGGGCGAGCGCGGTGCGGACCGGGGCCAGCGCGGCGTCGCGCTGGGCCAGGGCGGCGGCGCCGCTCAACGCTTCACCGGGTCCGCTCGCCGCGTCGCTCGCGTCGGTCGACGTCGAAGGCTCGTCCTGATCGAGCACGTCACGGGCGACGACGTCCGAGCTCGACGCGCGCAGCCGCGCGAACAGGTCGTCGACCGACGGATGGTCCGCCTCGGAGGCGTCGGTCTCGGGAGACCCGGTGTCGACCACCGGGACCTCGGCCGTCACGGAGTCCGGCTGGGTCAGGTCGCCGTCCCCGACCTCGGCGTCACCGTCCTCGAGCTCTTCGACGACGATCAGCTCATCGACGATCGTCAGCTCACCGCCGTCGTCCTCGTCGCCCGCCGGCTCCTCGAGGAGCCCGACCTCGGACGTGATCACGGTGAGCGAGACGACCGGTGCAGGGTCGTCGTCCTCAACGTCGTCGTCGTCAACGAACGACTCGTCCTGGTCCTCGTCGGCGTCGGCGTCGGCGTCGAGCTCGTCCTCGTCGTCCTCGCCGTCGTCGTCGTCCTCGTCGGCCTCGCCCGCGGCGTCCTGGCTGCCGACGTGGCGTTCGACGATGGCCGCCGGCACATCCATCTCACCCAGCACCAGCACGTTCGGCGGTGTCGCGGGCATCGCCGCGGTGTCGGGCAGGTCGAGGGGCGACAGGTCGTCGTCGGCCTCGCTCGGGGCCTGCGCCTCCAGGTCCTCGATGACGGCATCCAGGTCACCGCGGGCCCGGCGGAAGGCGTCCATGATCTGCTGGCGGCCGGCCTGCAGGTCCTCGATCTGCTGACGGGCCAGATCCCGCCGCCGGGTCAGATCGTTGAAGATGCGCTCTCGGACGGCCCGCGCCTCCGCGACCATCTCCCGGCCTTCGAGCTTGGCCGACTCGATCTCGTTCTCGGCCTGCTCCTCGGCCTCCTGCCGGCGGCGCGCGGCCTCGACCTCGGCGTCGCCGCGGAGCCTGGCGGCATCGAGCTCGGCGTCGCGCAACAGCCGGCTCGAGGTCTCGTCCGCCCGGGCCCGGATCTGCGTCGCCGCCTCGTGGGCCGTGGCGAGCACGCGGGCCGCCTCCTCCCCGAGCTTGGCGGCTACCGTGGCCTGGTCGAGGTCCTCGGTGGCCTGGTGGCGGCCGGCCTCACGGGCTTGCTCCAGCTCCCGCACCAGCCGCTCGCGGTCGTGCTGGGCCCGTCCCAGCTCCTGGGAGACCCGGCGCAGGAAGTCGCGCACGGCCGTCGGGTCGAAGCCCTTCCGAGCGACCGGGAAGGAGGCTCCGGCGACAGCTCCGGGAGATGCCGGGTCGGGCACTTCAGTCGACGACATCGGCTCCAGCGTAGATATCAGGCGGCGGGCGGCGCGGGGATGCCGCTCACATCGCCACCGAGGTTGGCCAGCGCCGTGAGGGCCTCGTCGACGGTGTGCACCGGGATGACCTTGAGCGAGCTGCCCTTGGCCTCGTCCGCGGCCTCCTTCACCTGGTCAGCGGGCACGAGGAAGTAGTCGGCTCCCGCCGCCTTGACCGCCACCGTCTTCTGGTGCAGGCCGCCGATGGCGCCCACGGAGCCGTCGAGGTTGATGGCGCCGGTCGCCGCGATCCTGTGACCGCCGGTGATGTCACCGGGCGTGAGCTCGTCGATCATCGTCAGGGTGAAGGCCAGCCCGGCCGAGGGGCCACCGATCTGATCCGAGCTGATCGACGTCGTGACCGGGAGGTTGTACCCGATGTCGTCGTGGATGGCGCCGTCCACCGGGATGAACCCGATGATCGTCCGACCGTCGGTGGCACTGGTCAGGGTCACGGTGACGTCCTTCTTCTCCGTGGAGCCCTTCCGGTAGATCGTGACGGTCGCGGTGTCGCCCGGCGCCTTGCCGGCCAGGAGCGGGGCGATGTCCTCGGCCAGGACCACGGGATGGCCGTCCACGGCCACGATGGCGTCGCCCGGGTCGAGCACGGCGTCGGCGGGCGAGTCCTTGACGCACGCGCTCTTCGGATCGTTCTCGTCCTGGTACTGGAGGCAGAGCGACTGGATGACCGGGCCACCACCGGTGAGGCCGACGTGGTAGCCCAGCCGCTTGAGCGCGACGTACGCCGCGATCTCCTTGGAGTAGCTCATGAGCTTGAGGTTCTGCTGGCGGTTCTCTTCGCGGGTCTGGTCGCCGAAGACCTCCCGAGCCGTCTTGACGCTGACGTCGGGGTCCAGGGAACCGACGATCCGCCCGAGGACGCTCAGCTTCGGGATCCCGACGGTGACGAACAGGAGCTTGCCCTTCGAGTCGTAGGTCTTGGCGGACAGGTCGAGACGGGGAGCCACGGGCGAGGCGGTCCCGGGGGCGATGGCGTACCGGTTGGTGGGGATCCACGTGGCGACGGCGACGAAGACCAGCAGGAGGCCGCCGAGCACGGCGAAGGGCCAGCCCCAGCGGCGAGCGCGGGGAGCCGGACGGGTCGGCGGCACCCAGGGCAGCGTCGGCGGAACGTCCGGATCGGACGGCGCCGACGGCGGCGGGGGTGGAGGGGTGAGCACGGCCGAGGCCGGCGACGTCGCGGCAGTCGTCTCATCCGCAACCGACGCGCTGGTCGTGGTGGGAGCGGGCGTCGCCGCCGACGACGGCGACGGAGACGGGGGCGCCCAGGTGCCGTCGGGAGGCGGCAGTACGCTCTTCGTCACCGTGTCTCCGCTGGTCGCGATCTCTTCCACGACTTCCACCTTCGTCACCACGTGGGCGTTGGCACTGGCCGCCGCAGCGATCGTGGCCCTGCTGTTCATCGACCGCCTGAAGCCTTCCAGACCGAGGTGGCGAGCAGCACGCGCCCGCCGCCGCGGCCAGCCCTTGGAGGCTATCGCTGTGGTCGAGGAACCCACGGTGCTCTATCGGCGCACGCCCATCTGGAAGCGCGTGTTCTCGCTCGGCGGCCTGGGGGTCATGGCCGTCGTCCTCGGCGCGCTGCTGGCCACGGTGGCCGCCATCGTGGCCATCGCCGCGCTGACCCTCCTGGGCGGCCTGTCGTCGTGACGGACGCGGCGGCCGTTCGCCGGCGCGCCGCCGCCCTGGCCGGCCACACCGGGGACGAGAGCAGCGCCCTGACCGCGCTGGCCGACGGGGACCCCGCCGTGCGCGCGACGGCGCTCGGCGCGCTGGACCGCCTCGGCCGGCTCGACGACGCCCTGTTGGTGACCGCACTCGACGACGGGAGCCCGACGGTCCGACGTCGCGCCGCCGAGCTGGCGGCCACCCGGCCCGGGGTGCCGCTGCTCGCCGTGCTGGACGACGCCGACGCGACCGTGGTCGAGGTGGCGGCCTTTGCCTGCGGTGAGCAAGGGGAGGCCGTGGGTCCCGATGTCGTTGAACGCCTCACCCGGTTGGCCACGAGCCACGAGGACGCCCTCGTGCGGGAGTCCGCGGTCGCCGCGCTCGGCGCCATCGGCGCGCCGGCCGGGCTCCCCGCCATCCTCGCCGCCATGAGCGACAAGGCGACCGTGCGCCGGCGGGCGGTCATCGCCCTCGCCCCGTTCGACGGTCCTGAGGTGGACGCGGCCTTGGAGCGGGCCCGCTCGGACCGGGACTGGCAGGTCCGTCAGGCCGCCGAGGACCTGCTGGCAGAGTGACCGATCGCGGGCGGATCGGTGCCCGGACGGGATCTGTGAGGGAAACGCGCCAGGAATGGCGCGTTTCGTGCGCACTTCGCCGAGCGGGCCGGCGGGCGGGCGGCCCGGCCGGCGGGCGGCCCGGCCGGTGGGCCAGACCTCAGGCGTCCTGGTCGTCGCCGGACCAGCGGTAGACGGTCGAGTCCCGGGCGACGAAGCCCATCCGGCGGTAGAGGCGGTTCGCCGCCTCCCGGGAGGGGCGGGACGTCAGGTCGACCGTGCGGGCCCCTCGGCGGTGAGCCTCGTCGACCGCAGCCTGGTTGAGCGCCTCGCCGACGCCGGCGCCGCGGGCGGCCGCGTCGACCACCACGTCCTCGATCCAGGCCCGGACGCCCGTTGGGATGCGGAACACGACGAGCGTCAGGCTGCCCACGATGCGCCCGTCGACCCGGGCGGCGAAGAAGACGGTCGCGTCGCCGGAGACGATCTCGTCGAGCTCGGGAGCCGTGGGGGCCGGCGCCGACCGCGAGAGCTGGGGGACGAGTCGCTCCATGGCGTCGACCAGCTCCGGCGTGACCTCCTCGACGATCTCGATGGTGGTGGGCACGACCGGGGACGGTAGCGGGACGGCGTGGCTGCCCGCCGCGCCTCGCCCTAACGTCCGGCCATGCCCGCCCCTGCCCCGCCCCACATCGCCCGGCGCCTCGCCGCCGCCATCGAGCCGTTCGTGGGCCAGGTCTACTTCTCGCCCGAGTGCCACGCGGCGTACGCCGCGCTCGGCTTCAACCCGAGCCCGGGCGACGCCAACGGCGTGGCGTTGCCCGACGGCGCGGCCTACTTCACCAGCCGCGGCTCCGTCATGGGACAGGTCCACGGCACGGTCGTGGCAGCGGCCTTCGGCGTGTTCAACCCGGCCGCCGTGGTCCCCGCGGTTGCGTACGGCTGGACCCTCACCGACGCCACGACGATCTGCACGGCCCGAACCGACGGGGCGCTCGCGCAGCTGCGCCGGATCCTCGGCGACGAGCCGGACGGTCTGCACCGGGTCGTGCAGCTGCTCCTCACCGCGGTCGAGCCGCTGCGCCCGTACGGGAAGCCGCTCTTCGCCGGCGTCTCCGCCCTGTCCATGCCCGAGCCGCCGCTCGGCGTGGCGTGGCGACTGGGGGACATGCTGCGCGAGTACCGGGGTGATGCGCACATCGCGGCGTGGACGGGTGCCGGTTTCGATCCGCCCGAGATCGGGCTGCTGACAGAGCTCTACTGGCGCCTCCCGGCCCGGTCCTACGTCCGCACACGAGCCTGGACGAGCGACGACCTCGACGCGGCCGAGGAGCGCCTCCGCTCGCGGGGTCTCCTCCGGGCCGACGGCGTCGCTATGACCGAGGCGGGCTGGACGGCGCGGGAGGCGGTCGAGGTGCAGACCGACGAGATGTGCCGCCCCCTCATCGACGCACTCGGCGACGACGCCGACGAGCTCATCGCCCTCCTCGCGCCATGGGGCGCCGAGATACGGGCCCAGGGTGGCTACCTGCGGTCGGGCCCCCACGACCTCGCCGAGCGCGTCGCCCGCCGTTGACGGCAGGCGCGTGCTACGGCTCCAGGGCGAGGTCGGGGTAGTAGCGCTCGCCACCGCCAAGGCGCAGGACGTCGTCGAGCCAGCTCGTCCCGTAGACGTCGCCGGCCTCCTGGACGAGGTCAGGGGCGGCGGCGTCGGGCGCCGTCGTCACCAGGGTCCAGGCCTGGCGCTTGTAGGTCCAGTTCTCCGGGAACAGGGCATGGGCCTGGCGCCACCAGGGGATCGCCGCGCCTTCGCCCTCGGTCCGCCACAGGTGCTGACCGAGCTCGAAGCACGCGGCGGCCCGGGCATGGGCCGGCGGTCGGGGCTGCGAGCGGGCGACGACCTCGTCGGGAGCCAGCGCGTAGGGCGAGTCGGCCCCGCGCTCGACCCAGTCCTCGATGGCGGCGCGGTACTCGGTGGAGTGGTCGGCCAGCTTCTTCACCTCCCGGAGCATGGTGTCCATGCGGGGCGGCAGGCCCTCCGGCACGTCGATGTCGCGCAGCCGGCTCCGCTCCACCGACGCGTGCTCGGCCGGCCGCACGATCATGCCCTCCTCGTCGATCCAGACCGCCATCGGCACGTTGAGGAAGCCGAACAGGTCGTCGGTGACGTGCCCGGTGTCGATCAGCGACGGGTGGGTGGGCTGGGCGACGTCAATGAACGGTCGGGCGTCGTCGGGATCGATGTCGAGGGCGACCGTGACGACGGTCAGACCGCGATCGTGGAGCTCGGCGTGCAGCCGCTGCCACACGGGCAGCGATTCACGGCAGCCTCACCAGCTGGCCCAGGCCACGAGGAGCACTTTGCGACCGTGCAACGAGGAGAGCCGGAAGGGGTTGCCGTCCCGGTCCACGACGTCGGGGTCGGCCGCGACGGCCGACGCCAGCGCGGTCCCGCCCGCGGGCGGACCGAGCGCCCAAAGACCGTGCTCCTCGTCGTGCACCAGCGGCATGCGCAGCCGCTGCGCCACCACCTCGACGTCGAGCGTGCCATCGTCACGGATGCTGCCCGGCGCGGGCACGCAGACCTCGCCCTGGCACAACCCCTGCGGCTTGGCAGTCCAGCCGGTGCGAGCGGCGAACTCGTCGGCGTCGGCGACGAGGGAGGTGAGGAGCATGGTCAGACCGTAGCCGTGGCCAGCTCGCGGTGCGCGGGAGCGGGGGGCCGGTAGCGTCGCGACCGATGGAGCACGTGGTCTGGAGCCGCCGCCCGGCCCTCCGCCGCCCGACGTTGATCGCAGCCTTCGCCGGCTGGAACGACGCCGGCGACGCCGCCACGCTCGCCGTCCGCCACCTGATCGCGCAGTGGGGCGCCGAGCCGATCGCCGGCATCGACCCCGAGGAGTACTACGACTTCCAGTCGACCCGGCCACAGGTCCACCTGGTCGACGGTCACACCCGCCGCATCTCCTGGCCGACGAACGACGCGTACGCCGCGTCGACGCCCGGCGGTGACGTCGTGCTCGTCCTCGGCATCGAGCCCCAGCTGCGGTGGCGGACCTTCACCCACCAGATCGCGGGCATCGCCGAGGAGACCGGCGCCGGTCTGGTCGTCACCCTCGGCGCACTGCTCGCCGATGTCGTGCACCGCCAGCCGGTCTCCCTCGTCGGCACCGCCACCGACCAGACCCTCATCGACCGCTTCGACCTGCAGCGGAGCCAGTACGAGGGGCCGACGGGCATCGTCGGCGTCCTGCACGACACCTGCCAGCAGCTCGGCGTGGATTCGCTGTCGCTGTGGGCGGCCGTGCCCGCCTACGCCTCGCAGGTTCCCTCGCCGAAGGCCGCGCTGGCGCTGGCCGAGCGGGTGTGCGACCTGGTCGGAACGCCGTGTCCGGGCGGTCGGCTGGAGGGTGCGGTGGCCGAGTACGAGGCCCAGATCGACGGCTACCTCGACCAGGACGAGGACCTGGCCGGATACGTCCGGCGCCTCGAGCTGATGGGTGACGATGACGATGACGAGGACGACGACGACGAGACGTCTGTCGACGAGGGCGTCCTCGACCCGGGCGCGGACACCGAGCAGATGCTGGAGGACATCGAGCGCTTCCTCCGCGATCAGGGCGGCTGACCCGCCCGCCCAAATCGCGAACTTGTCGCGAGATCGGCGCCCGGGACGACCCACATCGCGAAGATGTCGCGAAAGGGGTCAGCGCGCCACCTCCGGGATCGGGGGCCGACCCGCCCGCCCAAATCGCGAACTTGTCGCGAGATCGGCGCCCGGACGACC
>JBKPRL010000278.1:0-10728 GCA_046734535.1 bacterium
CCACGGTCATGGCCGAGCGCAGCACCATCGTCATCGCCCACCGACCAGCGACGATCGCACTGGCCGAACGGGTCGTGCTCCTCGACCGCGGACGGGTGGAGGCGGTCGGCACGCACCAAGAGCTGCTGGCGGACAGCGTCAGGTACGGCGAGGTCCTCGCGGCGTGGGCCGTCCGCGATGCCGAGCGGGCCGGCGAGGCCGCGGTCGCCGGAGAGGAAGGCGAGGACGTTGGTCGTGAGGACGCTCGCGACGACGCCGAGCGGGCTGAGGACGTCGGGGCGGTGGCCTGACGATGTGGGCATCCGGAGCGGTCGCCCCCGAGGACCAGCTCGATCGCGCCGCGACCACTCGGGTCCTCCGCCGGAGCGTCGCCCTCGCGCGGCCGGTACGGCGGGACCTGGTGGCCTCCATCCTGCTCATCGCCGGCTCGACCCTCTGCGCGCTGGCCGGCCCCACCCTGGTCCGCTACGCCATCGACCACGGGCTGACGCCGCCGTACCACATCCAGGCCGTCAACCTCGCGGTCGTCCTGTACGTGGCCGTGACGATCGTGGCCTACTTCCTCGGCCGCGCTCAGCAGGTCACCATCAACCGTGCCGGTGAGGGCTTCCTCCGCGACCTTCGCGTGACGACCTTCGGCCACCTGCTGCGCCAGTCGATGTCGTTCTACGACCGGGAGAAGGCGGGGGTCCTCGTCTCGCGGCTGACCTCTGACGTCGACTCGATGAGCGAGCTCGTGCAGTTCGGACTCCTGCAGTTCGTCTCCGCGTCGTTGCTGCTCGTGTTCACGCTGGTGCTGCTGCTCCTGATGTCGGTGCCGCTGACGCTGGTGTGCCTCGTGGCGTTGCCGGTGATCGTCGTCGCGTCCGTCCGCTTCCAACGGCGGTCGAACGTCGCCTACCTCCGGGTGCGGGACCGCGTGGGCCAGAACCTGTCGGCGTTGCAGGAGTCGATCGCCGGCGTCCGAGTCATCCAGGCGTACGGCCGGGAGGACGAGCAGATCCGCCGCTTCGGCGAGACGAGCCGGGAGCTCTTCGACGCGCACATGACCTCGGTCCGGGTGTCCGTCTGGTACTTCGGGCTGGTCGAGTGGATCGGCGTTGCCGCCACCGGCGCCGTCGTCGGCGTCGGGGGCTGGCTCGTCCACCAGGGCACCGTCTCGGTCGGGACGGTGGCGGCCTTCGTGCTGCTGCTGTCCAGCGTGTTCGAGCCCGTCGCGCAGCTGTCGCAGCTCTTCAACAGCGTCCAGTCGTCGGGCGCCGCGCTGCACAAGCTGTACGACCTGCTCGACACCGAGCCCGAGGTCGACGAGGGGGTCGACGCGGTCGATCTCCCGGCCGCCGGGTCCATGGAGGTCGACGATGTCACGTTCTCCTACGCCGGCGGGAGCCGGCCGGCGCTCCACGACGTGACGCTCACCGTCGCGCCGGGCGAGCGGTTGGCGCTCGTCGGCCCGACCGGTGCCGGCAAGTCGACCCTGGCCAAGCTCATGGCCCGGCTCTACGATCCGACGTTCGGCTCGGTCCGCTTCGCCGGCGTCGACCTGCGGGAGGCCACGCTCGCCTCGCTGCGGGAGCGCATCGTCGTCGTGCCGCAGGAAGGCTTCCTGTTCGGCGGCAGCATCCGCGAGAACATCCGCCTCGCTCGGGCGGGGGCGACCGACGAGGACGTCGACGCGGCGGTGCAGGCCATCGGCGCCTGGGAGCACTTCGCGGCCTTCCCGGAGGGCGTCGACACCGAGGTCCGGGAGCGGGGCTCCCGACTGTCGGCCGGTGAGCGGCAGCTGGTGTCGCTGGCCCGCGCCGCGCTCGTCGACCCTGCTGTCCTCGTGCTCGACGAGGCCACCTCCAACCTCGACCCTGGCACGGAGGCCGCCGTCGAGGGCGCGATGGAGCGGCTGATGCAGGGCCGCACGACCATCGTCGTCGCCCACCGGCTCTCGACGGTCCGGCGCGCGGACCGGATCGCCGTGGTCGACCACGGCACCCTGGCCGAGCTCGGCACCCACGAGGACCTGGCCACCCTGCCGGGCGGTCGCTACGCCGCCCTCGCCGACGCCTGGGCCTCCACCCAACCCGCCCCCTGAGTGCCCCCAGGTAGTTGATTCTGCAAGCATGCACCCCCAGCTCCGGAAACCGGAGCTGGGGGTGCATGCTTCGGGCCCTAACGATCGCGGGCGCGGTTCGGTGACGCACCACCCATGGCTTCGGTGACGCGCCGCCCGTGGCTTCGGTGACACACCCCCGTGGCACGGTGCCTCGCCATGAACGACGCCGACCGACGGCTCGCGGCCCTCGCCGCCCTCCAACGGCAGGTGTTCACCCGGCCGCAGGCCCTGCGGGCCGGGCTGACGCACCAGGGCATCGGCCGCCGCGTGGCCAGCGGGCTCTTCCTGCCGGTCGGGCCGCACACCCTGCGCTTCGCCGGCTCGACGCTCGAGTGGCGGGGCTGGCTCCAGGCAGGCATGCTCGACCTTGGCGCGGGAGCACTGGTCTCGGGCCGGTCGGCCGCCGCGTTGCACGGCTTGGACGGCTTCCCGGAAGGCCCGGTCGAGCTGCTCGTGCCGACCGCGCGAAGGCGCGCCCGCTCGGTGGGCGACGTCACTTCGTCGGCGGCCATCGGGCCGGCCGACCGGTGCGTGGTCGACGGGCTCCCGGTCACATCAGGGACGCGCACCGTCCTGGAGCTGATCGGCAGGGTCAGCCAGCGCGAGCTCGGCAACGCCATCGACAGCGCGACCCGGCTGGGCCTGACGGCGCCCATCGTCCTCGAGCGCCGGCTGGCCGAGCTCGGTCGGCAGGGACGCGACGGCGTGGCGGAATTCGACCGGGTGATGCAGTCAGCGGGCGTCCAGAGCTGGCTCGAGCGGGAGTTCCTGCACCTGATGGCCGCGGCGGGCATCCGGCGTCCTTCAGTCCAACGGATCTACCGCAAGGATGGCCGCCACGTGGCCCGGGTGGACTTCGACTACGAGCCGGCGCCGCTCATCGTCGAGGTCGGCGGCCGGCGCGGCTACCTGAGCGCCGACGACCGCCGCCGCCAGGAACGCCGTCGCAACGAGCTCCAGCTGCTCGGGCGGACCATCTACTTCTTCACGACCGAGGACATCGTCAGCGACCCCTCGTACGTCGTCGCGACCGTGCGGACCGCGCTGGCGGTGGCGGCGTGAGCGCGAAGCATGCACCTCCAGCTCCGGTTTCCGGAGCTCCAGGTGCATGCTTGCAGAATCAACTACGTGGGGACGGGCGGGCGCCGCTGGGGAGGGCAGCCCCGCCGGTCCTAGCGGGCGACGAAGTACTTGGCCCGGGGGTGGTGGCAGATGATGGCGGAGGTCGTCTGCTCGGGCTGGTACTGCCAGCCCGTCTCCTCGCTGACCTCGATGCCGAGGCGCTCGGCGCCCAGCAGCCGCGCCACCGTGGCGTTGTCCTCGAGATCCGGGCAGGCCGGGTAGCCCCACGAGTAGCGGCCGCCACGGTACTGCTGGCGGAACAGGCCGCCCACGGTGGGGCCGTCCTCGTCGACGAAGCCCCACTCGGTGCGGATGCGGTGGTGCCAGTACTCGGCCAGCGCCTCGGCCATCTCGACGCCCAGGCCGTGCAACAGCAGGTACTCCTGGTAGTGGTTGTCGGCGAAGAGCTGGGCCGTCGCCTCGCTCACCGTGCCGCCCATCGTCACGATGTGGAAGGCGGCGTAGTCGACCTCGCCCGCCCCGCCGTCCCACGGACGGAAGAAGTCGCTGATGCAGAGGAACGGCGACTGGCGCTGGCGAGGGAACGGGAACCGCGTGTGCTCCGCGGTCCGCTCCTCCGACGTCCAGACGACGAGCTCGTCGCCTTCCGCGTTGACCGGGAAGTACCCGTAGACGACCTGGGGCACCAGGACGCCGCTCGCCTTCGCCGCGGCCAGGTGTTGGCGGAACTCGGGCCGGATGCGGGCCTTGAAGTCGTCGTCGCTCTCTCCCGACACGGGCCGGTACTGCCACTGATTGCGGAAGAGCGCGGTCTCGTTGACGTAGACCGCGATGTCGTCCAGCGACAGCCCCTTCACGACCTGGCTGCCGACGAACGGCGGTCGGAAGACCGGGTTGTCGGGCGCGACCTCGGGCGAGCGGGGCGGCAGCTCCACGTCGTCGTCCGTGTCGCGGTTGGAGCGGGCGGGCAGCACCCGGCCGGTGGGCACCCGGCCGAAGTCCGGGTCCCAGGAGTCGGTCCGCTTCATCTGCATCAGGTCGTCCAGCGTGCGCAGGCCCTCGAAGGCGTCGCGCCCGTAGAACAGCCGGCCCTCGTACACGCCGCGGAGGTCCCGCTCGACGTAGCTGCGGGTCAGTGCGGCGCCGCCGAGCAGCACGGGGATCTCCGTGAGGCCGAGCGCGTTGAGCTCCTCCAGGTTCTCCCGCATGATCAGCGTCGACTTGACGAGGAGGCCGCTCATGCCGAGGGCGTCGGCGTCGACCTCCTTGACCTTGGCCACCATGTCGGAGATCCCGACCTTGATCCCGAGGTTGTGGACCTCGTAGCCGTTGTTCGTGCAGATGATGTCGACCAGGTTCTTGCCGATGTCGTGCACGTCGCCCTTCACCGTGCCCAGCACGAGCCGGCCCTTGGCCGAGGAGCTGCCGATGCGCTCCATGTGGGGCTCGAGGTAGGCGACCGCGGTCTTCATCGTCTCGGCCGACTGGAGGACGAAGGGCAGCTGCATCTGGCCGCTGCCGAACAGCTCCCCGACCACGCGCATCCCGTCCAGCAGGACCTCGTTGATGATGTCCAGTGCCGTCATGCCTCCGTCCATGGCCTCGTCGAGCTCGGCGGTCAGGCCATCGCGCTCGCCGTCGATGATGCGGTGCTTGAGCCGCTCCTCGACGGGCCAGCCGGAGCGGTCCTCCTTCACCGTCTTGACGCTCTTGACGTCGGCGAAGACCTCCAACAGGTGCTGCAGCGGGTCGTAGGGCGAGCCGTCGGCCGACATCCCGCGCCGGTCGTAGATGAGGTCGAGGCAGACGTCACGCTGCTCGTCCGCGATCTTCGACAGCGGGACGATCTTGCCCGCATGCACGATCGCCGAGTCCAGACCGGCCTGCACGCACTCGTGCAGGAAGACGCTGTTCAGCACGTGGCGGGCGGCCGGCGAGAGGCCGAAGCTCACGTTCGAGACGCCGAGCGTCGTGAACGCGCCCGGGATCTCCCGCTTGATGCGACGGATGGCCTCGATGGTGTACATCGCGTCGCGGCGCAGGTCGTCGTCGCCGGTCGAGAGGGGGAACGTCAGCGCGTCGAAGATGAGGTCGGAGGCGGAGAGCCCGTACCGCTCCGTCGCGATCTGGTGGATGCGGTGGGCCACCTCCAGCTTCCACTCGACGTCCCGAGCCTGTCCCCGTTCGTCGATGAGCAGGCAGATCACCGCGCAGCCGTACTCCCGGGCCAACGAGAGCACGCGGTCCAACCTGCTGCCGGGCAGCTCGCCGTCCTCGAGGTTGGCGGAGTTGAGGATGGCCCGACCCCCGATGTGCCGCAGCGCCGCCTCCATCACGGGCGGCTCCGTCGAGTCGATGACCAGCGGAGCGCTGGCCTGTGTGGCGAAGCGGCGGGCGATCTCGTCCATGTCCCGAGCACCGTCGCGTCCGACGTAGTCGACGCAGACGTCGAGGACGTGCGCGCCCTCGCGGATCTGCTCGGTCGCCATGCGGGTGCAGCCGTCCCAGTCCTCGGCCAGCATCGCCTCCCGGAAGGCCTTGGAGCCGTTGGCGTTCGTGCGCTCCCCGATGATCAGGAAGCTCAGGTCCTGCGCGATGGTCACCGGCGCGTAGATCGACGTCACGCTGGGCTCGTAGGAGGGCGAGCGGCGAGCCGGCTCGAGGCCCTTCACCGCCTCGACCACGGCGGCCAGGTGTGCCGGCGTCGTGCCGCAGCAGCCGCCCACGATCCCGATGCCGAGGTCGGCGACGTGGTGGGAGTGGAACCGGGCCAGGTCCGCCTCGGTCAGATCGTAGTGGGTGCGCCCGTCGACCACGCTGGGCAGCCCGGCGTTGGGCAGGACACTGACCGGCACCGGGCTGTGCTGCGCGAGGTACCGGAGGTGCTCCTGCATCTCGGCCGGACCGGTGGCGCAGTTGATGCCGAGCACGTCGGGCCTCATGGCCAGCAACGACGTCAGCCCCGCGCCGATCTCGGAGCCGACCAGCATCCGACCCGTCGTCTCGATCGTCACCTGCACCTGCAACGGCACGGTCCGACCTTCGGCCTTCATGGCCCGCCGGCAGGCGACCATCGCCGCCTTCGCCTGCAGGAGGTCCATGCACGTCTCGACCACGAAGAGGTCGACGCCGCCTTCGAGCAGCCCGCGGGCCTGCTCCTCGTAGGCGTCACGCAGCTCCTCGAAGCCGATGTGGCCGAGCGACGGGAGCTTCGTGCCCGGGCCGATCGAACCGGCGACGTAGCGCGGTCGGCCGTCGGCCGCCCACCCCGACGCCACCTCCTTGGCGATGCGGGCCGCGGCGACGTTGAGCTCGTGCGCCCGATCGGCGATGCCGTACTCCTTGAGCACCGTGCTGAACGAGCCGAAGCTGGCGGTCTCCACCACGTCCACTCCGACGGCGAAGAAGTCGTCGTGCATCGCGGCGATGACGTCCGGCCGGCTGAGGCACACCATCTCGTTGCAACCCTCGAGCTCGGGACCACCGAAGTCGTCCGCAGTCAGGTCGAGGCCCTGGATGAACGTGCCGAAGGCACCGTCGAAGACGACGATGCGCTCGTTGACCGCATCCAGGAACGGCTGGTCCCGCATTCGGGCAACGCTACAGGCCGTACCTCGTACCCTCCTGGCCGGTTGGACCGATGCGGCGCGGCTCGCGCTGGACGGGTGCTGACCAGGGTCCGGGCGGTAGCGTCGCCTGCCGCATGCCTCGTGAGCGCATCTACACCCGGACCGGTGACGACGGGACCACGGGCCTGCTCTACGGCGGACGGGTGCGCAAGGACGGCGAGCACCCGGTCGCGTACGGCACGGTCGACGAGGTGCAGTCGGTCCTCGGTGTCGCCCGCGCCCACAGCCCGGCCGGCGGGGAGTTGGCCGAGCTCCTCATGGTCCTCGAGCGCGATCTCTGGGTGCTCATGTCCGAGCTGGCGACCCTGCCCCACAACCGGTCCAAGCTCACGCCGGGCACGACGCTGGTCACGGCGGAGATGGTCGAGCGGCTCGAGCACACCATCGACGATCTGGACACGCGGTTCGCGCCGCCGACCGAGTTCGTCGTACCGGGCGAGACAGTGCTCGCCGCGTGGCTCGACCTGGCGCGCGCCGTCACCCGGCGCGCCGAGCGTCTGGCCCTGCCGGTCGCCCCGCCACCCTCGCTCGCCATCGTGTACCTCAACCGGCTCTCCGACCTGCTCTGGACGATGGCGCGGTGGCAGGAGGGCCGGTCCCGCACCACCCGGTCGGTCGCCGACCCGGACACGCCGAACGGTCCCGACACGAGGGACGACCGCGACATGAGGCACGGCCCGACCACGGTCGCCGAGCCCGACCACGACACGCCGCACGTCGCCGACCCCGCCTCGGTCGCCGTCACCGACAAGGAGCAGCCATGACCCTGGCCATCGAGGTCGCCGCCTCCACCCCCCGCGATGTCGACCTGGTCGGCGTGCCGGTCTTCGCCCGCGGTCCGGTGCCCCGGTCCGTCGGCCTGTCGCGAGCCCGCCTGGGCGAGCTCGGCTTCGAGGGCAAGCCGGGCGAGGTGCTCACCGTGCCCTCGGGCTCCGGCCCCTCGACGATCGCCGTCGGCCTGGGCGACCCGGAGAAGCTGACCACCGGCGGGCTGCGCACCGCCGCAGCCGCGTTGGCACGGGCCGCCGGCACCCAAACGGCGCTCGCCACCGGGCTGGCCGACATCGACGCGCCCGGCCTGGCCCGCGCCGCGGCTGCCCAGGCGGTGGCGGAGGGCTTCGCGCTCGGCACCTACCGCTTCACGACGTTCAAGTCGGAGCCGGCCAAACCCCACCTCGAACGCGTGGTCCTCACGGCGCGAGCCGAGCACCGGGCCGCCGTCGCCGCCGGCAGCGCACGCGGCCAGGCCATCGGCGAGGCGGTCGGCCTGGCCCGGGACCTGGCCAATACCCCGCCGGACCACCTGAACGCCACTGACATCGCGGAGCGGGCCATCGCCATCGCGGCCGAGCGCAAGCTGGGAATCGACGTGTTCGACGAGACGGAGATGGCCGAGATGGGCCTCGGCGGCATCCTGGGCGTCAACCGCGGCTCCACCGCGCCGCCCCGCCTGGTGAAGCTGACCTACAGCCCCCGCAACGCGAGCGGCACGGTCGCCCTCGTCGGCAAGGGCGTCATGTACGACTCGGGCGGCATCTCGCTCAAGCCGTCCGACGGCATGCACGTCCTCATGAAGATGGACATGACCGGCGCCGCCGTGGTCCTCGCCACCATGTCGCTGCTGCCCGTCCTGAAGCCGAAGGTGAAGGTCATCGGCTATCTGTGCTGCACGGACAACATGCCGTCGGGCAGCGCGATGAAGCTGGGCGACGTCCTCACGATCCGCAACGGGACGACGGTCGAGATCCACAACACCGATGCGGAGGGCCGGCTGGTGCTGGCCGACGGCCTGTCGCTGGCCCTGGAGGAGGAGCCCGACGCCATCGTCGACATCGCGACGCTCACCGGAGCAGTCCTCGGCGCGCTGGGCAAGAAGGTCGCCGGCGTGCTCGGCAACGACCAGGGTTGGGTGGACCAGGTGTTGAGCGCGTCGGCCCGCACCGACGAGCGGGCGTGGCAGCTGCCCCTCGTCGACGACTACCGCAAGCTGCTCGACTCCAACGTCGCCGACCTCAAGAACGTCGGCGGTCCCTACGCCGGCGCCATCACGGCGGCCCTCTTCCTGCGGGAGTTCGTCGGCGACGTGCCGTGGGCCCACCTGGACATCGCCGGCGTCATGGACAGCGATGCGGACGACGGCATCTTCTCGAAGGGCTCGACGGGCTACGGCGTGCGCCTGTTCGCCGACCTCCTCGGCAGCTACACCCCGCCGCGCTGATCAGGCCGTCTCGGGGGCGTAGCTGCCGGCCAGCGCGCGGGAGATGGCGTCGGCGGCGACAGGCGGTGGCACGCCCACGAGCGCCAGGTGGCGCTCGACCAGCTCGGGCTCGTCGCCCGCTCCCAACAACGTGTGGGCGATGGCGTCCGCCCGCCAGCGGACGTGCTCCGGGAAGGTGAGAGCGCTCGGACCGGCCCAGTCGACATGGGCCCGCTGCAGGTCGCCCGGCAGCTGCTGGACCTGGCGGTGGCTGAGCGGCGGGATGCGGCGCCGGACCATGAGGCCGTGGCCGTGCTCCTGCGCCATGCCGAACATGACCGTCCGGTGGAGCGCGTTGACGAACGCGGCGCGGCGCTGGCCCTGGAGCTTGATGCCGAGACCCCGGGCGAGATCGGGGACGTCCAGCTCGAAGCCGTCCGGGTAGGCGTCGAGGCCGTCGGCCAGGCGCCGCAGGAGCAGCGTCGCCGTCGGCCCCAGGATGCCGAGCCAGAACAGCTCGACGTAGCGGGAGCGGGGGTCGTGGCCGATTGGGTCGATGACCGGATCGGTCCACGGCAGCACGACCAGGGTCGAGGGGACGTCCATCTCGCACCTCCGCGAGGGGAGCAGGGCCGGGGAGGTCACGAGAGGGTGTGCCCCAGCGGGCGCGAACCGGAAAGGCGGTACCGTGCCGAGCCGTGAGCCACCCGATGGTCGAGGCCGACGTGCTGGCGCGCGCCGCGGCGTGGGTGGCCGGCGCCCGCCACGTCGTCGTCCTCACGGGAGCCGGCATCTCCACGGATTCAGGGATCCCGGACTTCCGCGGCCCGAACGGTGTGTGGACGAGGAACCCGGCCGCCGAGCGGACGGCGACCCTCTCCCACTACCTCTCCGACCCTGAGGTGCGCCGGGCGGCGTGGCAGCACCGGTTGCGGTCGCCGGCCTGGGATGCTCGGCCGAACGCCGGCCACCGGGCCATCGTCGCGCTGGAGCGACAAGGGCGGCTGGACGCGGTGATCACCCAGAACATCGACGAGCTGCACCAGCAGGCCGGGCTCGACGCGGCGCCGGTCATCGAGGTCCACGGGACGATGCGTCGCTACCAGTGCTGGGAGTGCGGCGCCAGCGGTCCGATGGAGGAGATGCTGGAACGGGTCCGCGGCGGCGAGGACGACCCCGACTGCGCCGTCTGCGGTGGCATCGTGAAGTCGGCCACCATCTCCTTCGGGCAGGCGCTCGTGCCGGAGGTCATCGATGCGGCGATGGCTGCCGCGGAGCGGGCCGATCTGCTGCTGGCCGTCGGCTCGAGCCTGCAGGTCTTCCCGGCGGCCAACGTCGTGCCCCGGGCCAAGGCCGCCGGGGCCCGGATCGTCATCGTCAACGGTGAGCCGACGGCGATGGACCGCTTCGCCGATGCGGTCCTCATCGGGCCGATCTCGGAGCTGCTCCCGGCCCTCGTGGGACCCTGTCCTTAATCCCGACCCCGCCGGTAGGCTTTCAGCCATGGCCAGCTTCCGCGAGCTCCTCGCCCAGACCAAGGCTCGGATCACCGAGGTCGGCACGGCGGAGGCCGACGAACGGCGCAAGGTCCCAGGCACGGTCGTCCTCGATGTCCGCGAGCCCGACGAGTACGACCAGGGCGCGCTGCCCGGTGCCGTCCACATCCCCCGAGGCCACCTGGAGACCCAGGTCGAGGGCCGCATCGTCGACCA
>JBKPRL010000279.1:0-6072 GCA_046734535.1 bacterium
GTCGAGGCCCACGCATCTTCTTCCAACGCGTGAGCGAGCCGAAGCAGGTCAAGAACAGGGTGCACCTCGACGTCAACGTGGGTGGCCCACGAGGCACGCCCCCGGAGGAACGGCGCGCCGCTGTTGATGCCGCGGTCGAGCGGGCGCTGGGCATCGGCGCGGTGAAGCTCCGCTTGGTCGAGGAGCGCGGCGAGCGCCACTACGTCATGCAGGATCCCGAAGGCAACGAGTTCTGCTTGCAGTAGCAACCATCCGGTTCGAGGCCATCGGACCTCGAGCCGGGTTCGAGTGAACGGCGGGTCAGGGGCGGCGGACGCCGTCAAGTCCGAGCCAGGTCGACAGGGCCTCGAGCTCGGCGTCGACCGACGCGGTCATGGCACGGGTGAAGCGGACGTCGTGGTGCACTGCGTGCACCACGAGCTGTGACGCCTTGCGGTCGGTCGCCGCGTCGACCTTCCCGACCAGCCGGTCGTCGTGCAGGACCGGCAGCGCGAAGTACCCCCAACGCCGCTTGTCCTTCGGCTTGTACATCTCGAGCGTGTACTCGAAGTCGAACAGCTCGAGGGCACGGACCCGATTGTGGATCAGACGGTCGAACGGCGACAGCACGGCGGTTCGCCCGACGAAGCCCTCGGCGGTCGCGTCCGGGTCGACCCGCCACGGACCGCTCGTGCCCTCAACCTCGGCCTGCACGCCCGCCTCTCCGACGAACTGTGGGCGGGCGAGCCCCAACGACCGGAGCCGCCGCTCGTCGCGGACGCGGCGCGCCTCCGCGGCCGGGACGACCACGACGTCCGCCGGGTAGATCCGCTCGGCGAGGTCCCACACGCGCTGGCGGCCACGCCGTCCCGATACCGCGACCTCGCCGCGGGACGAGAGGAACTCGAGCATCTGCGTCACGTTGCGATCGTGCGTCCACCCGGTGGACTCCCACGGCACCTCGCTGGTGTCGGGGATGTCCCGGGACTGCAGCGGCCCGGAGGTGCGCAGCACATCGAGCACGCGGCGCCGGAACCCGTCGTTGGCGCGCATCCACTCGCGGCGCCGCTGGCGCTCGAACGGCGACGCCGCCATGTCGGCGAGGTAGAGCCCGAGGTCCGCCATCGGCCGCACCATGGCGAGCGCCGGTTCGATCTCCGTGTCCTGCGCGCGGTGCTCGAAGAGCGTGCGGTCTCGCTCGAGCGCCTGCTGCAGCTGGGCCGGCTCATATGCCCCGCCCATGCGGCTCCACGCCAGCAGGTCAGCGCTCGGCGCAACGACCGCGGTGGGGTCCAGCTGCAGGAATGTCAGGCGGTCGACCACCGTCAGGAGATCGCGAGGGCGATCGGCATCGAGCAGCTGGGCGCGGACGGCGATGCGGCGGGCCTCCTCGCGGCGCAGCCGGCGCACGTTCACGGGCACATCGGCGTCGAACATACGGGGATCCGGACTCCTCGATCAACGCCCCGCGAAACGGCCCGCATCGCTCCTTCCACAAGGGGGCACGGGCCGGGTCGAGTCGTTCCTGGCCTCCGCGCCGGCGGCTGGGACCCGTACCTCGTCAGCCGCTGAGCTGGAGCAGCCGGCGATAACCGATGAACCGGGCCAGGCCCACGCCGCCCGCCTCCCGGAACATGCGCTTCCACTCCGACCAGCCGCTCACGGGACTGGTCAACGTCGGCGATGCGTGCGCGTCGAGGCCGAGCTCCCGCGCCGTCTGGCGGGCGCGCAGCGAGTGGTACGGGTCGGAGACCACGAGCACGCTCTCCAGGCCGCGGTTGCGGAGGATCCGCGCGGTGGCCGCCAACGACTCCCACGTGCTCGTGCCCTGGACCTCCCGCAGGATCGCGCGGTCGGGCACGCCACGGGCGATCAGGTAGTCCGCCGAGGCCGTCGCCTCGGTGAACCGGTCGCCGGGTCGCTTGCCGCCGGTGACCACGATGCGGGGCGCGTAGCCCGACTGCCACAGCTGCAGCGCGTGGTCGAGGCGGGCGGCCAGGACAGGCGACGGCCGGCCGTCGTACTGCGCGGCGCCGAGCACGACGATGGCGTCGGCCGGCCGGGCCTCGTCGCTCCGGGCGCTGTGCCAGACCTGGTAGAGGCAGATCAGGTAGTAGCCGGCCACGACGACGACCGCGCCGGCGGCGACGAGCAACGCACGACGGGGCCAGCGTCGCCGGCGGCGCAGGTGCCCGGCCGCCGGCGTCGGGTCGCCCGACGGGGTGCGCGTGGGGGCGTCAGTGCCAGCGTCCGGCTCGGCGGGGAGCGCCGCCGGCACCTGGTCAGATCCGGGATCGGGCGGCGCGCAAGCGGTCAAGGGTCCGCTCCCGACCCAACAGCTCGAGGGACTCGTACAGCGGAGGCCCGACCGTCCTCCCGGTGACCGCCACCCGCACCGGCGCCTGCGCCTTGCTCTTCGAGAGGCCGCGCGCCTCGCCGATCTCCTCGACCGCGGGCTTGAGGACGTCGGCGGTCCACGGCACGGTCTCGAAGACGTCGATCACCGCACCGAGCACGTCGCCCGCGCCGTCCTTCATCGTCTTGGCCCACGACCCTTCGTCCCGCGGCGCCTCGTCCAGGAAGAGGAAGTCGACGTAGCGCGGCACCTCCGCCAGGGTCGTCACGCGGGTCTGCACGAGCGGGGCCATCGCGGCGAACACGTCGGGGTCGTAGCGGTCGGCCGGCCACGGAGCTCCCGGGCCTGTCAACCAGGGCTGGCACGCCTCGATGAACTCCTCGGTCGGGAGGGCCCGCAGGTAGTCGCCGTTGAACGCGGTGAGCTTCTTGACGTCGAAGAACGCGGGCGATGGCACGACGTCCTGCAGCCGGAACTCGGCGACGATGCGCGACCAGGGGACGATCTCGCTGTCCCCGCTGGGGGCCCAGCCGAGCGTCATGAGGTAGTTGCGCATGGCCGCCGCGAGGTAGCCCTCCTCCCGGTACTGCTCCATGGCCACCTTGTCGCGCCGCTTCGAGAGCTTCTGGCGCTTCTCGTTGACCAGCACCGGCACGTGCGCCCACACGGGCGGATCCGGCCGGCCGAGCGCAGCCCACAGCAGCTGCTGCTTGGGCGTGTTGGGAAGGTGCTCCTCGCCCCGCACGACGTGGGTCACGTCCATCGCCATGTCATCGACGACGTTGGCCAGCAGGAACGTCGGCGTCCCGTTGCTGCGGAGGATGACGAAGTCCTCGATGGCGTCGTGGTCGAAGGTCGGCGTCCCGCGGATGAGGTCGACCACGACCGTGCGGCCGGGACGAGGCACGCGGAAGCGGAGCGCCCGACCCTCGGCGGGCTCGAGCCTCCGGTCCCGACAGAAGCCGTCGTAGCCCTGCCGGCCCGTGCCCTGGTTGCGCTCGTCAACCGCTTCCCGGGTGCAGTCGCAGAAGTACGCGTCGCCTTGGGCGTGGAGCCGGCGCGCGGCCGCCCGGTGCGCGTCGGCGTAGTGCGACTGGAAGTACGGCCCCTCGAACCGGGGATCGTCCCTGCTGATGCCCAACCAGGCGAGCGCGTCGAGGATCCCCTCGGTCCACTCGTCCCGGTTCCGCTCGGCGTCGGTGTCCTCGACGCGAAGGATGAACGTACCGCCCTGCTGCTCGGCCAATGCCCAGTTGAACAGCGCGGAGCGGCCCGAGCCGACATGGAAGAACCCGGTCGGCGAGGGGGCGAAGCGCAGCCGGGGCGGCCGATCGGTCACGCGTCGAGGCTAGTGGCGGCCCGGCGAGCGCCGACGGCCACCCCCGTGCTCGCGCGACCGCACGATCGGGAGCGCGGACGCCCGTTGGCACTACGCTGGGCACATGGCCACCGAGCGGTCCCCGGCCGACGCACCCCCTCCGCTCTTCACGTTCCTCGAGCAGCGGGCCGTCGGCGAGCTGGGCGCGTTCATCGCCGCGACCCCGATGCTTCGCATGGTCGGTCGGGGCGACCGCCACCCGGTCCTCGTGATCCCTGGGTTCACGGCGTCCGACCGCTCGACGGAGGCGCTCCGCTGGTACCTCCGGAGCCTCGGCTACTGGACCCACGGCTGGCAGCAGGGCCGCAACTACGGCCCCAACGGCCGCATGGTGGCGGGGTTGATCGCGCGGCTGACCGAGCTCTACGACCGGCACGGGCGGACGGTGTCCCTCGTCGGCCAGAGCCTCGGCGGCACCTACGCCCGCCACCTCGCGCTGCGGTACCCCGGCATGGTCCGCTCCGTGATCACGCTGGGCAGCCCGTTCCGCAGCCAGCCGGGCGACCACAGCGCGGTCGACCAGCTCTGGAGGATCACGACCGCGCGCTCCCGAGCCCAGGTGCACCGGCTCATCCTCGACGAGGAGCACATGGTCCTGTCCGTCCCGTCCACGGCCATCTACAGCCGCACGGACGGCATCGTCGCCTGGCAGCTGTGCATCGAGAGCGCCGGCCCACTGCGGGAGAGCATCGAGGTGCGCTCCAGCCACTCCGGCATGGCCGTCAACCCGAGCGCGCTGTACGCCGTGGCCGACCGCCTGGCCCAGCCGGAGGGCAGATGGCGCCCGTTCCGCGCCCCGGCTGGGATGCGCCACCTGTACCCGCCTCCGGCCACCTACCGTCCCGCCGCCTGACCCGCCTCGTCCGGACGGGCCGGGGGCCGGCTCGACACGCGGTGCGCTCGCCCTCGGCAGTGACGGCTCCTCGCGCACTCACGAGGTCGCGCGATCGAGCAGCTCGATGATGACCGCTTGTTCGGCCTTGGCCTGGACCGAGCCGGTGCCGCCCCGACCGGTCGTCCGACGAGCAAGATCCGACGGTGTCGACCCGCGGTCGTTGGCGAGGCGAGGATCGGCACCGGCGCTCAGCAACGCCTCGACGGCAGCCGAGCATCGGTTCCGCACGGCTCGCTGCAGCGGCGTCACCCCGCCCGCGGCGGTCGCATCGGGGTCAGCGCCCGCCTCGATGAGGTAGAGGATGACCGCCCGCTGTCGAGGGGGGTCCCAATGGGCCGACCCCGGCCCGCCCATCACCGCGGCGTGGAGCGGCTCGGCGCCCCGACGGTTCCTTGCCCGGATGTCCGCACCGCGGCTGATCAGCTCGCTCGCCATCCGAGGGTCGTAGCTGAACGCGGCGGCATGGAGCGCAGTGTCGCCTTCGTAGACCTGGGCCCGGCGCTCGGCCAGGAGGCGCTCGTCGCGTCGAGCCAGCGCAGCCGTCGCCAACGACGGATCGGCCTCGAGAAGGGCCATCGCTGCTCGTTCGTCGCTCGCAGCGATCGCCACCAGCAACCGGGTCAACTCGCTCACGAGCACCACACTGCCCCATCTCTCGCGTGCCCCTCTGCCGGGTGCGGCCGTGGACCGGGCGGTTCTGGCGCGAGAGCCTCTCGCCGGTGCGGCGATCTCGCGCCACAAGCCCCCAGGCCGCGGCCAGCCAGCCGACGTTGAGCGTTCTGGTCGCGAAATGGCCGTCCTGAGCGGCAATTTCGCGACCGGAAGCCCGGCAGGTCGAGGGGCTACTCGTGGTGGGGCACGACGACGACCGGGCAGGGCGAGTAGCGCATGACCTCCTGTGAGACCGAGCCCAGCAGCCGTTCGCGCAAAGAGCCGTGGTGGCTGTGGCCGATCACGAGGAGATCGGCGCCCTCCGCGGCCTCGCAGAGCACGGCGGCCGGGACGCCCTCGGTCACGATGGAGGTGATCATGACGCCGTCGGACTCACCGGCCACGGCCGCGACCGCTTCCTCCAGCTCCCGCTCGACGTCGTCGGCCTGGTCGGCGCGGGGATGGAGCGGGATGGGGGCCCCCGGCACGACGACGTACGGGTAGTTCCACGCATCGATGGCGTCGATGGACGCGCCCCTCAGCCTGGCTTCACCGATGGCCCAGCGCAGCGCCTCGACCGCCTGCTCCGAGCCGTCGATGCCGACGACGATCCGTCCCATTGGCCACCACCTCCGGCCGCACGTTCTAGCCGGTCAGTGGCCGGCGGAGGCCACCAGCACGACGTTGCGGAGCTGCCGCAGGGCGACCGAGAGCGTGGTCAGATCGAAGACGTTCCCGGTGCGGATCTCCAGGAACACGTCGAGCACCCTCCGGACGGTCCGCTCGTTCGCGGCCAGCCACGCGGCCACCAGG
>JBKPRL010000280.1:0-11150 GCA_046734535.1 bacterium
CTCGGCGATCTTCCCGACGACGCCCGAGCAGGAGGTCACCGCGTACGAGACCATCGCCGACGTCGACGCCTCGGGCATCTGGCCCGGGCCGGCGACCACCGAGGTCTCCCCCGCGGGCCCGTTCTGGGAGGCGGAGCCCGAGCACCAGGACTACCTCCAGCACTACCCGAACGGCTACACGTGCCACTTCGTGCGGCCCAACTGGAAGCTCCCCCGCCGGGAGGCCAACGCCTGACCGCGACGCCCGTCGGTGCAGATCGAGACGAGCATGAGCGACGTTCCAGTTCAGTACTACCAATCCGTCATCGCCATGGAGCTGGCGATCGCGGGTGCGCTGCTCTTCCAGATCCGCTACTTCGCTCCGCGGGGCGCCGAGGCAGGGGAGCGGGATCTGCCCGACCCCCGTCTCCGCCTGGTGATGGCGGGGGTGCTGGGCGCCACCTTGTTCGGATCGCTGTACGCGATCAGACACGGCGGACGGGCCGCCGACGAGGCCGTGACGATCGGTCTCGCCATCTCGCTGCTCCCCATCCTCTTGCGCGTCTTGCCACCGCTCGCCCGCGACGCCCGGACCCATCGACGAGACCCGAACTATGTCGTCACCATCGTCGGGCTCGTCTTCTACGTCATCGTCACGGCGGGCACGGTGATCCTGCTCGCCGCGTGATCCGATCCGACCCGCCCGATTCTCACGGGCGGCCGGACCGGTCCCGGCCGCCGTCGACGGCCTCCCCCGTCCGCCCGGGGGTTCTGGCGCGGTCTCGTGTCGCCGGTGACACGATCTCGCACCAGAAGCCCAGCGGCCGTGGCCGTGCGGACCGCCCCTCGAGGCTGGCGCTCCCGACCTCCGCACCGGGGCCGAGCGGGGCGCTGCGAGGACCGGGGAGACACCCCGGTGCGAAGTCGCCCGACAGGGAGGAACCTGGCACTCGAACACCAGAGGGACCTGCCCCGGACGTCGAAGCCAGACAGAGGGGAGGTCGTCCGGCCGCCGCGAACCTCGCCCGATGGACGAGGCCGAAGACGCCACCACCGACACGAGGGGAGAGCGACCCGTGACCGACGCTGCCACGATTGGCACGCAGGCTTCCGCGACTGCCGTCCGTCCGTTCCAGGTCAGCTTCGCGGACGCGGAGCTCGACGACCTCCGCCGGCGGATCAACGCGACCAGGTGGCCCGAGGTGGAGACGGTCACCGACGACTCGCAAGGGGTGCCGCTCGCGCTGATGCAGGCGCTGGCGAGCTACTGGGGGACGGACTACGACTGGCGCACGTGCGAGGCGAAGCTGAACGCCCTACCGAACTTCGTCACCGAGGTCGACGGGCTCGACATCCACTTCATCCACGTCCGCTCCCCGCAGAAGGACGCGCTGCCGCTCATCGTCACCCACGGGTGGCCGGGCTCGATCATCGAGCAACTGAAGATCATCGAGCCCCTCACCAACCCGACCGCACACGGCGCCGGTGCGCAGGACGCGTTCCATCTCGTGATCCCGTCACTGCCCGGCCACGGGTTCTCCGCGAAGCCGACCTCCACGGGCTGGGATCCGGCCCGCATCGCACGCGCCTGGGTCGTCCTGATGAAGCGCCTCGGCTACTCCCGGTTCGTGGCGCAGGGCGGGGACTGGGGCGCGGCCGTCACCCAGCAGATGGGTCATCAGGCCGCTCCGGAGCTGCTCGGGATCCACTCCAACATGCCTGGCACCGCGCCGCCGGACGTGACCGGGTACCTGCGGGGTGAGCCACCGCCGTCCGGTCTGTCGGACGAAGAGCGGCGCGCCTACGACCAGCTGAGCGCCTTCTACGCCAAGCACGTCGCCTATGCGCAGATCATGTCGACCCGTCCGCAGACGATGTACGGCCTGGCGGACTCCCCGATCGACCTCGCCGCGTTCGCCATCGACCACGGCGACGGCACCGGCCAGCCCGGGCTCATCGGGGAGATCCTGGCGGGACGCCTGTCCGGCGATCTCACACGAGACGACATCCTCGACAACCTCACGCTCTACTGGCTGACCAACACCGGCGTCTCCGCGGCCCGTCTCTACTGGGAGAACACGGCGTCGTTCTTCGATGCCAAGGACATCTCCATCCCGTATGCGATCAGCGTCTTCCCCGACGAGCTGTACCAAGCTCCCAGGAGCTGGGCCGAGCGCGCCTATCCCGACAACCTGATCCACTACAACCGGCTCGACCGCGGCGGCCACTTCGCGGCCTGGGAGCAGCCACAGCTCTTCTCCGAGGAGCTGCGCGTCGCGTTCCGGTCGCTGCGTTGATCTGGCGGATCCACCGGCCGCCGCCGATCGACGACCGCCCGTTCCACCGCGGCGTTCCTCGACGTCGACGCCTTCACGTTCACCTCACAATGACAACTGACAAGGAGCCACGACCATGTCCGAGACGACAAGCACCTCTCCGCTCACCGTCGTGTTGGTGCACGGCGCCTTCGCCGACAGCTCGAGCTGGGCCGGCGTGATCGAGCGGCTGCAGGCAAAGGGCGTCCCGGTGGTGGCTGCCGCCAACCCGTTGCGCGGCATCTCCATCGACAGCGCCTACGTCGCCAACATCTTCGCCCAGATCCCCGGCCCCGTCCTCGCCGTCGCCCATTCGTACGGTGGAGCCGTGATCAGCAACGCCGCGACCGCCGCGTCGAACGTCGTCGGCTTGGTGTTCGTGGCGGCCTTCGCACCCGACGAAGGGGAGAAGTTGAGCGACATCACCGCGTCGTCCAAGGACAGCGTGCTCGGTACCACGTTGATGCCGCACCAATACCCGTCCGGGAGCGGCATGGGCACGGAGTTCTCCATCGACCCGGCGAAGGCCCGGGACGCGTTCGCGGGTGATCTGTCCGACGCGCAGGCGGGGGTGATCGGCGTGGTCCAACGGCCGGTCGCGGATCTGGCCTTCGGTGAGCCGTCGGGTGTGCCGGCATGGAAGAGGTTGCCGTCATGGGCCGTGGTGGCCACGAGCGACAGGGCCGCCGGGACGGATGTGGTCAGGGCCCACGCGGAGCGTGCCGGTGCTGAGATCACGGAGCTCGACGGCTCCCACGTCATCATGATCTCCAAGCCCGACGAGGTCGTCCAGGTGATCGAGTCCGCGATCGCGAAGGTGAGCTGAGGTGGACAGGCCGTCGTTCGGACCGGTGCAACAGATCGACGCCGGTCCGTTGAACGTCGGCTACGTCGAGGTCGGGCCGCCCAGCGGTCAGCCGGTGATGCTGCTGCACGGTTGGCCCTACGACATCCACAGCTTTGTCGACGTCGCCCCCACCCTCGGCTCCGCCGGGTACCGGGTGGTCGTGCCCTTCCTCCGCGGCTACGGCACGACGCGCTTCCTCTCGGACGACACGGTGCGCAACGGCCAGCAGTCCGCCTTGGCCGTCGACGTGATCGATCTCATGGACGCGCTCCGCATCGACTCGGCGATCATCGGAGGCTTCGACTGGGGAGCGCGGACCGCCAACGTCGTGGCCGCGCTGTGGCCCGAGCGGTGCCGGGCGATGGTGTCGGTGAGCGGCTACCTGATCGGGAACCAAGCGGCGAACAAGGCGCCACTGCCGCCACCAGCCGAGCTGTCGTGGTGGTACCAGTTCTACTTCGCGACCGAGCGGGGCCGGGTCGGCTACGACAGCTACCGCCACGACTTCGCCAAGCTCATCTGGCACACGGCCTCACCGAGATGGAGCTTCGACGACGACACGTTCGACCGGAGCGCCACGGCGTTCGACAACCCGGATCACGTCGACATCGTCATCGACAACTACCGGTGGCGGCTCGGGCTCGTACCGGGCGAGCGGCGCTACGACGAGCTGGAGAGCCAGCTCGCGACGAGCCCCACGATCGCAGTGCCCACCATCACCCTCGAAGGCGACGCCAACGGCGCCCCCCACCCCGATCCCAACGCCTACGCGACGAAGTTCACCGGGAAGTACGCACACCGCACCCTCTCCGGCGGCGTCGGTCACAACCTCCCACAAGAAGCACCCGAGCCGTTCGTCCAAGCCATCGTCGACGTCGACGCGTACTCCGCCTGACCATCGTCGCGGCTCCGTGGCACGGATGAGAGCATCCGCCGGGGCTGCACAGTGGAGGAGAGCGAGCATGGCTACGACCGAGCTACAGGCCATCGTCCGGTTCCGGTTCCACGACGGTGACGTCGAGGAGTTCAAGCGCTTGTCCGCGCAATGCATGGAGATCGTCCGCGGGCAGGACACCGGGACGCTGCAGTACGACACCTACTTCAACGAGGACGAGACGGAGTGCATCGTCATCGAGCGGTTTCGCGACTCCGAAGCGCTCATCCAACACGGTGAGAACCTCGCCCATCTGATGGACGCGATCATCGCTACGGGAGACGTGTCCGGTGAGCTCCTCGGTGAACCGAGCGCGGGGCTCCGGGCACGGTTCACCGGCGGCGGCCCGGTGCAGCTCTTCACGCCTTGGGCGAGGATGTAGGGCACCTCGTCGGCCTCCGACCCCGACGCCGCCTGATCGGTGCTCTCGGCAGTCCAGGCCAGCGACGAATAGCGTGCGCCGTGGATGGGCACGGCGCACGCGACACCAGCACCGCCGCTACTCGAGCGCGACGGGGATCTCGAGGTCTTGTCCGTCGTCCGGCGCGCCGCGTCGACCGGTCAGGGTCGGTTCGTCATCGTCGAGGGCCGGGCCGGGATGGGCAAGACCGCCCTCCTCACCGCGACCCGTCTGGCCGCCCTCGATGAAGGCTTCGACGTGCTCGCTGCTCGGTGCAGTGAGTTCGAGCACGACTACGCCTTCGGTGTGGTTCGCCAGCTGTTCGAGGGCCGTGTGCGGCGGAGACCGGAGTTGTTCGAGGGCGCCGCGGCGTCGTCGAGGCCGGCATTCGACCCGCCGGGAGCTGGTCGTGCCGGCGCCTTCGACCCTGGCTCGCTCGCCGTCCTCCACGGTCTGTACTGGCTCACCATGAACGCGTGCGCGGAGACGCCGGTGATGCTCGTCGTCGACGACGTGCACTGGTGCGATCAAGCCTCGCTCCGCTTCCTGGCCTACCTGGGCCGGCGGCTCGACGGCATGCGCCTGATCATCGTGATGGGGCTGCGCCGCAGTGAGCAGTCACGTGAGGATCCCCTCGTGGCAGAGATGGCGGGTCACCCGGGCGGAGTGACCATCGAGCCCGCTCCGCTCACCGAGGCGGCCGTCGCCCGGATGCTCGAGGCCCGGCTCGGTGCCCGACCACACGCCGGTTTCACGGCGGCATGCTGTCGTGCCACCGGCGGCAATCCCCTGCTCCTCGACGAGCTCGCCCGGGCCATGCTCATCGACGGGGTCCGTCCCGACACCGCCGATCCCGACATCGTCGCCGATCTCGGTCCTCGCGCGGTGTCCCGCACGGTCTTGTTGCGCCTCGCCCGACTCGACGATGACGCCGTCGCAGTGGCGCGTGCGGTGGCCGTGCTGGGCGAGGGTGGCGACCTTGGCGTGCTGTCAGCCTTGACGGGCCTTTCGGTGGTGGCCGTCGAGACGGCGGCGCGTGCGCTCATCCGCGCCGAGATCCTGCGGCCCGAGCCGCCGCTCGGGTTCGTCCATCCGCTGATCCGCGATGCGGTCTATCAGGAGCTCTCATCGGTCGAGCGGGAGGTCCGCCATGCCCACGCGGCGCAACTTCTCCACGCTGCGGGCCGGCCAGCGGAGAGCGTCGCGGCCCACGCGTGCGTGCTGCCTGCGTCGGGTCAGCGGTGGATCGTCGAATCGCTGCACGAGGCCGCCCGCATCGCCCTCCAGCGGGGGGCCGCCATCAGCGCCGTGTCGTACCTCCGCCGTGCGCTCGAAGAGCCGCCGGGACCCGATCAGCATGCCCAGATCGTGCTCGACCTCGGCATGGCCGAAGCCATGGCCATCGATCCGGTGCCCGCCGCTGAACACCTCGGGGCCGCGTACGCGACCCTGGGGCACGACCCGCTCAGGCGGGCGCGCGTCGCCGAGATCCTGTCCCGGATCTTGTTGCTCACCGGTCCGCCGGACGACGCCGTCGCTCTTGCTCGGCAGGCACAGCACGACCTTCCCGTCGAGATGGCCGATGCACGGCGGGCCATGGCTGCCGTGGAGCTGTTCGCCGCGAACTTCGGCGCTCCCGACGTCGAGACCCAGCAGCGCCTCGTGCACGAGCTTGAGACAGCCGACGGTGACGGGCCGGGGGCGCGAATGATCCGGGCCGTCCTCGCGTGGGACCTCGCCGTCACGGGGGGCTCGGCGGCCGATTGCGTCCGCCTCGCGACCGCCGCTCTCGCGGACGGCACGCTCATGAACGAGGACCCCGGCTTCACGACGGTCGTCGCCGCCAGCGTGCTGGCGCTGGCCGACCGAGACGAAGTGCTCGACGTCTGGGAGGCCGCGCTGCGCGTCGGCCACACCCGTGGATTTCAGCTGACGGTCGCGACTGTGCACCTGTGGCGCGGCTGGACCTGGCTCCGGCGCGGCGCTCTGGCTGACGCCGAGGATGCGTTCGGGCAGTACGTGACCGCGACCGAGCCGCGCGACGGCGGTGTCGCCGCGGGCAGGGCCTACGGCATGGCGTACCTGACGCGCCTGCGCCTCGAACAAGGTGACCACGCGGGCGCACGCGAGGAGCTCGCCCGGTCGGGTGACCCGACGCCGAGCTCCGACGGGGACATCCAGAGCCGACGGGCCACGATCGAGCTGCTCCTCGCCGAGGGGTCGTGGGCCGAGGCGCTCGACGCCCTCGACGTGTACCGCGGCCGCCTGCGTCGGGTCGTCAACCCGTCGTGGGCGCCGTACGGGTCGCTGCTGGCCCGAGCGTTGTGCGGCATGGGTCGCACGAAGGAGGCGGTCGCCGCCGCCGCCGACGAGGTCGGCGCGGCGAGGTTGTGGGGCACCCCGGGGGCCGTCGGAACGTCGCTGCGGGCCCTCGGCGCGGCCCTGGACGCCGACGGGTCACCCGAGTGCCTCACCGTCCTCGACGAAGCCGCCGCCGCCACCGGCGAATCACCCGCCCGCCTCGAGCACGCCAAGAACCTGATGGTGCTGGGCTCGGCCCGGCGACGCCGAGGCCGCCCGACCGACGCCCGGGAACCGCTCCGCCGGGCCGCCGAGCTAGCCGCGGTGTGCGGCGCCCGGCCGCTGGTCGAGCGCGCCCTCGACGAGCTGAGAGCCGCCGGCGGCCGCAGGCCCACTCGGGGTGTCTTCGGCCCTGACGCCCTGACGCCGAGCGAGCGCCGGGTCGCCGTGTTGGCGGCCGCAGGGCACACCAACAAGGCGATCGCTCAGCAGCTCTTCGTCACCCCCAAGACCGTCGAGGTCCACCTGTCCAGCACCTACCGCAAGCTCGGCATCACCTCCCGCAGCGAGCTGGAACCGGCTCGACTGTGACCGGATCCCGGGAAGGCCCGGGTGTATCCAAATCCTCGCGAGACCGACCAGCCGTCAGCCGCTGATCGGCGGGGCGTGGTCGGGGTGGTGGCGATCGCCGTCAGCTCGGGTCGGGGAATGAGCCTCCGAAGATGTCGCTGTTGCCGAACGTTGGCGCGCAGGTCTGCTGGACCGCGGGCCGGCCGGCCAGTGACAGCGTCGCTTGCACCTGGGCGCGCCAGGTGTTCACGGCGGTGCAGGGGCTGGCGTTCCTCGTGTCGTTCCACACGGCGGCGGCGTACGTGTTGGTGGCCGCGGCATAGACGTAGTCGCCGAGGAACTCGAGGACGAGGTTGTTCTGGGCCGAGCCCCGTGGGTCACCGGTGGCGCCACGGTGGAGCTCGGTGAAGCCAGCTGGCGCGCCGCTGGTCCCGACGTTGGAGTGGAGGACCACGCCGACCAGTCCCCGTGGCGACGTGGTGTCGTTGCGCAACGGTGTCGTGAACGCGTTGTAGACGAGGTAGGCGTCGGTCCCGTCGGGCGAGAGCGCGGCGGCGGCGTAGTAGCCGCGGTCGCCCGCGGCGGTGGTCACGACCTGGGGTGTGGAGAAGGTCGCGCCGCCGTCGGCCGAGTAGCTGAGCATCACGTGTTCGTTGTTCACCCCGGCACGCCCGTCGACCCACGTGTCATAGATGACGTTCGTGGCGCCCGCGCCAGTGGGGGCGCCGTTGGCGATGTCGATGCTCGGCGCCGCGGAGAGGTCGTCACGGGCGCCACCGACACCGTCCATCACGCACCGGAACCCGGTGCCGTCGAACTGGACCAGGAAGCACGTGTCCACGGCGGTGAACAGCTCGACTGGCCGCTCCCAGGACTTCCCGCCGTCGAACGACCGGATCATGATGTGCTTGCCGGCGCCGGGCATGCCCACCGCGAACTGGTTGGCGAACACGTACACCACGCCGTGGCTGTCCGTGCGCACGGTGCAACCGGAGCGGCCGAAGCCCTGCTTCTCGTTGAACGGGTTGTTCGACGCCGGCGTCACCTGCTTGTTGGTCCACGTTGTGCCGCCGTCTCGGGACGTGGCCACCACCAGCGGCTGCGGCGCGGCGTTCCCTTTGCTGTTGCTCCGGAACGAAGCCAGACAGAGGTAGGCGTTGCCGAAGAACGGGCTGGACTCCACGTTGTCGGCCCAGATCTGCTCCTTGTCGCTGAAGGTCGTCGCCGACTGCTTCGTGACGAGGACTGGAGCCTTCCACGCGCTCTGCGTGCCGGCGGCAGCAGCTTGGACGTTGTCAGTACGCGACACGTAGACCGCCTCGACGCCCTTGAAGGTCGCGGTGCCGGGGAAGCTCGCGGTGAGGTTGGCGTAGTAGAGGCGGGATCCGTTCGACCACGCGAAGTGGCCGCCAGCGTCGGGCACCGGTCCGAAGGCGACGGCAGGGTCGCCGCCCGAGACGAGACCGTTCTCGAAGTAGCCGGGCAGCGTGCCGATCGGGCCTGTCGGGTTGGGGACGCACGCTGCCGGTCCGAGGCATCCTCGGGCGGAGTAGCCGGTGTAGGTCGGCTGGGTCCAGCTCGCGCCGCTGTCGAAGGAGAAGTACACGCCGGAGGTGCCCACGCCCGGTGTGAACGGACAGGTCGTGGGGTCGCCGGCGTTGCAGGCCTCGAGATCGATGTTGTCGTTGGCGCCGGCGACCACCACGTTCGGATGGGCGGCGTCGATGGCGAGCGCTGGTTCGTTCTGCTTGTTCTGCGAGAACACGTTGTCGTTGCTGCCGACGCTGACCTCGGTGTCCCCGCCAGGTTGGGCCGATGACACCGTGGGCACGGCGAGGACGAGCCCCGCGCCGCAGACCACGGTGAGTAGCACCGAACCGATGGCGCGCTTCGATGCTCGACCGATACGACCGAACGCAACCAAGTCGATGGCCATGACAGCCCTCCCGCGCTTTGTTTCCGCTCGCCGTGGCGATCGTGCGCCCATCAAGGGAGGGACGTCAACAGGCACCTGATCGGAGGTTCCTCGTGACTCGCGATCGCGACCGGAGTACGGTGACTCGTGCGGGTGGCGAGAGAAGGAGTCAACGATGACTCGTCGCGTGGGGTTCCTCGTTCCGTTGATCTCCGTGGTCGCGCTCCTGGCGTCACCGACGTCGGCGGGTGCGCTCACCGCCGAGATGAAGGTGTCGGTCGGGAGTCCACCGACGCCGTACCTGCCCAACGCCTCCAACGAGCCGGCGCTGGCCATGGACGCCAACCATCCGGCCGTGCTCGCCGCGGGATCCAACGACCTGGTCGACAGCGCGCCATGCCAGGGGAGCAGCTGTGACCTCACCCCGGACATCGGGATCTCCGGCATCTACTTCTCTTTCGACAGCGGGTCCACGTGGACCCAACCGACCTACACCGGGCTCACCGCCCAGACCGGCACGACGCACGTCGGGCCCATCCACACCCTGCCCAACTACTTCGAGAACGGCATGTCCTCACACGGCGATCCCGCGCTCGCCTTCGGCCCGAAGCGAGGCCCGAACGGGTTCTCGTGGGCCAACGGGTCCCGGCTGTACTACGCCAACCTCGCCTTCCCGTTGAGCACCAACCCGGGCTTCAAGGGCGCGTCGGCCGCAGCTGTGTCCCGCACCGACAACGTGCAGGCGGCTGCGGCGGGTGATCAGAGCGCATGGATGGACCCGGTGATCGTCAGCCGCCAGAACGCGGCCCTGCTGTCCGACAAGGAAGACATCTGGGCCGACAACGCTTCCTCAAGCCTCTTCTTCGGGAACGTCTACGTGTGCAACACGGCCTTCCGCAGCGTCGGCGGTGCACCTGAGCCGATCATGGTCTCGTCGTCCCGTGACGGCGGGAACACCTGGCGGCAGCGCCAGATCACCTCTGCCACGAACAACAGCCAGACCGGTGGACGTCAGGGCTGCGCAGTGCGGACCGATAGCACGGGCGTGGTCTACGTCGTGTGGGAAGGCGCCGACATCAAGACCAAGAGCAGCGTCTTCTACCTCGCCCGGTCGACCGACGGCGGCAGCAACTTCGAGAAGCCCCGTGCCGTCGCCCAGGTCACCGACGTCGGACAGTTCGACCCGGTCTCGGGCCGCATCGTGTTCGACGGCCTCGCCGGTACCCGCACCGACAGCTTCCCCAGCCTGAGCATCGCCAACGGCGCCCCCACCGGCACCGACGCCACCAACACCATCGTGTTGACGTGGCCCAACGGCACCATCAACCAAGAACAGGCACTAATCCAGACCTCAGCCGACGGCGGCACCACCTGGTCCTCGCCGGTCAACGCGGCCCAAGGCGGTGACCGTCCCGACAACCCGGCCGTCGCCATCTCGCCCGACGGCACCGACGTCTACCTCGTCTACGACGCCTACCTGCAGCCGTTCCAGACCACCACCGCCCTCCCCCGACAGATGCAGGGGGTGACCCGCCACGCCGACGTGGGCGCGGGTGGCGTGCTCGGAGGTTTCACCACCCTCCACCGCGGAGCGGTCGGAGATGCCAGAGGGACGACCCGCACGCTCAACCGCGAGGCGATCTACGACTACCAGTACGCGGTCGCCTCACCTGACTATGGGGCCACGGTCTGGATGGACGCCCGCGACGCCGCGGACTGCCCAGCCGTCGACGCGTACCGGCAGTCGCTCATCAACGGCGCTCCCATCGCCCCGCCGTCACCGCTCACCGACTGCCCGCCGACATTCGGCAACCTCGACATCTACGGCGGGAGCTACCCCGACCCGACCTGACCACGAGAGCCGTTGGACCGCGGCTGCCAACGGCACT
>JBKPRL010000281.1:0-10094 GCA_046734535.1 bacterium
GAGCGGACCGGTGGTGTTCGCGGCCAAGCACCTGGCCGACGACCTCCAGGCCGAGGTGGCCCGTCGGGGGATGGTGATCACCACGTGCCTGGTCCGGGTGGAGACCGAGCACGGGGAGCGCCACGAGCGCACCTGGCACCATGCGCAGGGGTTCACGGCCGCGGCGCTGGCCGAGCGGGTGCGCTGGCAGCTGGAGGGCTGGGCCGAGAGCGCGGCCGGTCCGACCGGGGGGATCACCGTGCTGCGGCTGGTGCCGGTCGAGGTGGTGGCCGACGAGGGCCGCCAGCTCGGCTTCTGGGGTGGGGACCGGTGGCAGGCCGAGCGGGCGGCGCGCGTCGCGGCCCGCCTGACGGGCCTGCTGGGGCCGGAAGCGGTCACCGTGCCCGAGTGGCGGGGAGGCCGGGGACCAGCCGAGGGGGTGGTGGCGGTGGCCGCCGCGGCCGTGGAGCTGCTGGAGCGGGCCGAGCGGGTCGGCCCCCACTCCACGGCCGGACCCTGGCCCGGCCGCCTGCCCCCGCCGTCCCCGGCCCGGGTGCCGGCATCGCTGGCGCCGGCCACCGTGGTCGACGAGAGCGGCCGCTCGGTGGCGGTGAGCGGACGGGGGGCGATCAGCGCCGCCCCCGCACTGGTGGCGGTGGGGTCCGGGATGCCACAGCGGGTCACCGCGTGGGCCGGCCCCTGGCCCTTGGAGGAGCGGTGGTGGGATCCGTCCTCACGGCGGCGCCGCGCCCGCTTCCAGGTGGTGACCGAGGACGGCCGGGCTCACCTGGTCGTGCTGGCCGGGGGGCGGTGGTGGGTGGCCGCGACCTACGACTGACGAGATCCGCGTCGCCGGTGTGGTACGCCATCGCCCATGCTGGCCATCCGGGCATCGCGGGTCTTCGACGGCCAGGAGCTGTGGCCACACGGCGCGGTCGTCGTCATCGACGGTGGGAAGATCGCCGGCGTCGAGACCACCGGCGCCGCCCTCCCCGACGGCATCGAGCGCATCGACTTCCCCAATGGCACCGTTCTGCCGGGCCTCGTCGACGCGCACGTCCACCTGTGCGGCGACTCCGAGAACGACGCACTGGAGCGCCTGCCGGAGCTCACGGCTGACCAGCTGCAGGCGGTCATCGACACGGCGCTGGCCCAGCAGCTCGCCTCGGGCGTGACGACGGTCCGGGATCTGGGCGACGACCACTGGGCCGTCGTCGAGCGCCGCGACCGTGCCGCCACCGACCAGGGTCCCCACATCGTGGCGTCCGGTCCTCCCATCACCTCGGTCGCCGGGCACTGCTGGAAGATGGGCGGCGAGGTGGCCGGTGAGAAGGCGCTCCGCGCTGCTGTCCGGGAGCGGGCCGAACATCGCGTCGACGTCGTCAAGGTCATGGCCAGCGGCGGGAACATGACCCCCAGCACCGACATCACGGCCTGTCAGTTCACCCTCGACGAGCTGCGCAGCGTGGTCGAGGAGTCGCACGGCCTCGGCCTCCCGGTCACGGCCCACGCCCACGCCCTGACCGCGGTCGAGCAGGCCGTCGAGGCCGGCGTCGACGGCATCGAGCACTGCACCTGCCTGACCGCCGACGGCGTCGAGCTCTCCGCGGACCTGATGCGCCGCCTCCGCGAACGGCAGATCGTGGTCTGCCCGACGCTCGGCCGGGCCCCCGACGCGGTGCTCACCCCGCGGGTGCAGGAGATGTTCGCCCGCTTCGGCCTGACCCTCGAAAACCGCCGGGAGCTCAGCGCCGCCGTCCTCGCGGCCGGGGTGCAGCTCATCTCGGGCGACGACGCCGGCATCTCGCAGGGCAAGCGCCACGGCTTCTTCGCCGAGGCCGTCATCGACCTCGCGGCCGGCGGTGCGCCCGTCACCGACGCGTTGATCTCGGCGACGTCGGCTGCGGCGCGCGCCTGCGGCGTCGGCGACCGCAAGGGCCGTCTCCGCGCCGGCTTCGACGCCGACATGGTGGTCGTCGACGGCGATCTCAGCGCCGACCCCACCGCGCTCCGGTCGATCGTCATGGTCCTCGTCGGTGGCGTGCCCGTCGTCGACCACCGGACCTGACGAGCAGGCCCTCGCCGCGGCGCGGGTGGTCAAGCCCGGTCTGCCGGCGCACCATGGGGCTGATGGCGCCCACCTTCCGTGACCGGGTCGACGCCGGCATCCGCCTCGCCTCCGCCCTGCGCGCCGCCGGCGAGCGCGACGCCGTCGTGGTGCTCGGCCTCCCCCGGGGCGGCGTGGTCGTGGCCGCGGAGGTGGCGCGGGAGCTGGGCGCGCCGCTCGACGTCCTCGTGGTGCGCAAGGTGGGCGTGCCCGGCCACGAGGAGCTGGCGGCGGGCGCGGTGGCCAGCGGCGGCACTACCGTCGTCAACGACGACGTCCTCATGGCGACCGGTCTGAGCCGGGGGGAGCTGGAGCAGCGGGCGGCGGAGCGGCACCGCGCCGTCGAGGAGATGGAGCGGCGGCTGCGCGGCGACCGCGCCGCGCTGGACCTCGCGGGCGCCACCGCGGTGCTGGTCGACGACGGTCTGGCCACGGGAGCCACGATGCGGGCGGCCGCGGTCGCGGCGCGTCAGGCGGGTGCGGCGCGAGTCGTCGTGGCGGCTCCGGTGGCCTCGCCGGAGGCGGTGCGGCTGCTCGAGGAGCTGGCCGACGAGGTGGTCTGCCTGAGCGTGCCGTCAGACCTGCGTGCGGTCGGGCTGTCGTATCGCGACTTCTCTCCCGTTCGGGAGGAGGAGGTGTGGCGGCTGCTACAGTCGGGCAATGAATGAGAAGCTGATCTCATTAGATGAGACGGATGAGACGCGGCGGATGGGACGTCCTCCGGCCACCGAGGTGACGGGGGTCGACGACGCGGTGCCGGGATCGCCGACCTGGCTGCCGGCCTGGGATGGGGCGAGGTACGCGGCCAACACGGGCCACCACCGCGTATACGACCAGCTCTTCCTCGACACGCTGCCCGTGCGAAGTGGGGATGTCGTCCTCGATCTCGGGTGCGGATCAGGCGACTTCACGACGATCGTCGCTGCGCTCGTCCCCGACGGGCAGGTCGTCGGCCTCGACCCCCAACCCAGCCTGCTGGCGGAGGCCCGGCTGCGGGCCGCGCCGAACCAGCGCTTCGTCGAGGGGGCGGTGCAGCAGCTCGGTGGGCTGTTCCCGGTGGCCGAGTCCTTCGAGGTCGTGATGACCCGTGCCGTCCTCCAGTGGGTCCCCTTGGCGGACCATCCCGCGGTGCTGGCCGACGCGTTCCGGTTGCTGCGGCCGGGAGGTTGGTACCGAGCCGAGTTCGGCGGGGCCGGCAACATCCCTGTGATCCTGCGGCTGCTCGACGACGTGGCCGCCGGGCTGGGCGGGCCGCAGTGCCCGTGGACCTTCGCCGACGTCGGTCCGTACCTCGAGCTGGTGGAGCAGGGCGGCTTCGACCTCGACGACGGGTTCCTGTGCCTCACCCCCCAGCGGCGCCACTTCGACCGCGAGACCCTCCTGGGTTGGTTCCACAGCCAGGCTGTCCAGGCCTACACCACGACCATGGACCCGGAGGCCGGGGCGGCGTTCGTCCGCGTCGTGGAGTCCCGATTCGACGAGCTGGCACGATGGGACGGCACGTTCGACCAGACCTTCGTCCGGATGGACCTGCTCGCTCGCCGCCCGGCCTGACCCGCTGCCGGTCTGACCCGTCGCCGGCCTCGGCGCGGCTACCCGCAGTCGATGTCGACGGTGCCGGATCCCGCGGCGCGCACGTCGACCGCCAGCTGCGGGCACCGGGGGGACGGACCGCCCACGGCGACCACCAGCGTGTAGGCGCCCGGCGCCAGCGAGAGCTCGTAGCGCCCGGTAGGTCCGGTGCGGGTCCGGGCCTTCACCTCGCCGTCGCGAATGGCTCGGACCTCCCCGTCGACCGCCCTCGGCAGGCAGACCTGGCCCTGCTGCTGGGTCGGGCAGGTCGCACCCGCCCGGACCTGGCCGGCCACGCGGCCCTTGCTCACCACCTGCTCCGAGCAGGCCGAGCACAACGCCGCGGCCACGAGTGCGGCGACGGCGGGGATCCTCGCGGCGCGAGGCAGCATGCGCCGAGGCTAGGTCCGTGGCCGGTTCCGGCCGCGGACCACGCGCCTGCCGGCTGACCTTGCGGGGACCGAACATCTGTTCGTACAGTGATCCCGGTGGGCTTCAACAACCCTGCCATGCCGTGGAAGGAGCTGGAGCGGCGGCTGTCCAACGGCCGCGCCCCCGGGTCCCCCAGCTGGAACGCCGGGGGTGACGGTCCGGCCTGGAGCCGCAAGCGCCAGCCCTTCGAGCCCGCGGCGCCGGCCGAACGGCGGCGGGGTTCCGTGCCCTACGCCGAGCTCCACTGCCATTCCAACTTCAGCTTCCTGGACGGTGCCTCCCATCCCGAGGAGCTGGCCGAGGAGGCGGCCCGGCTGGGCCTGGAGGCCCTCGCCCTCACGGACCACGACGGGCTGTACGGCGTGGTCCGCTACGCCGAGGCCGCCCGCGCCGTCGACCTGCCCACGGTGTTCGGCGCCGAGCTCACCCTCGGGGTCGACGCGCCCCAGAACGGCGTGGCCGACCCGATGGGCCACCACCTGGTCGTCCTGGCCGACGGGCCGGACGGCTACGCCCGCCTGGCCCGCGCCATCAGCCTGGCCCAGCTGGCCGGGGAGAAGGGCGCCCCCCGGACCACCCTCCCCGAGCTGGCCGAGGTCGGGCGGGGGTACTGGTGGGTGCTCACGGGCTGCCGCAAGGGGACCGTGCCCGCCGCCCTCCTGGAGCACGGACCGGCCGCCGCCGGGCGGGAGCTGCGCCGCCTGGTGGAGGCCTTCGGCCGGGACCGGGTCGCCGTCGAGCTGTGGGACCACGGAGACCCCCTCGACTCGGCCCGCAACGACGCCCTGGCCGAGCTGGCCGCCCGCCACGACGTGGCCTGCATCGCCAGCGGCAACGCCCACTACGCCACCCCGGCCCACCGGCCCCTCGCCACCGCGCTGGCCGCGGTGCGGGCCCGGCGCAGCCTGGACGAGCTCGACGCCTGGCTACCGGCGGCCGGTGGCGCCTACCTGCGCTCGGGGGCGGAGATGGCTCGTCGCTTCGCCCGCTACCCCGGCGCGGTGGAGCGGGCGGCCGAGCTGGGGCGGGCGGCCGCCTTCGACCTCTCGCTGGTGGCCCCCGAGCTCCCCCCGTTCCCCTGCCCGGAGGGCCACACCGAGATGAGCTACCTGCGCTCCCTGGTGGAGGAGGGGGCCATCGCCCGCTACGGCCCCCGGGGTGGGACCGTCCCCCAGGGAACGGACGTCGGGAAGCCCAACGCGAGGGCCTGGGCCACCATCGACCACGAGCTCGCGGTCATCGAGGGCCTGGGCTTCCCTGGCTACTTCCTCGTGGTGTGGGACATCGTGGAGTTCTGCCGGAAGAAGGACATCTACTGCCAGGGACGGGGGAGTGCGGCCAACAGCGCGGTCTGCTACGCCCTCGGCGTCACCAAGGCCGACGCCGTCTCGCTCGGCCTGCTCTTCGAGCGCTTCTTGTCGCCTGAGCGCGACGGGCCGCCCGACATCGACCTGGACATCGAGTCCGGCCGCCGGGAGGAGGCCATCCAGCACGTGTACGACGCCCACGGCCGCCACCACACCGCGCAGGTGGCCAACGTCATCACCTACCGGGCGCGCTCGGCGGTGCGGGACATGGCCAAGGCCCTCGGCTTCGCCGCCGGGCAGCAGGACGCCTGGAGCAAGCAGGTCGACGCCTGGGGGCGGGTGGAGGTCACGGAGGCTCAGCGGGGGCCGGGGTCGTCCACCGCGGCCCGCCCGCCCGACCACGACATCCCGGCCGACGTGCTGGCCCTGGCCAAGGAGGTCGAGGACTACCCCCGCCACCTCGGCATCCACTCGGGCGGCATGGTCATCTGCGACCGTCCGGTCATCGAGGTCTGCCCGGTCGAGTGGGCCAGGATGGAGAACCGCAGCGTGCTCCAGTGGGACAAGGACGATTGCGCCGCGGTGGGCCTGGTCAAGTTCGACCTGCTGGGCCTGGGGATGCTCTCGGCCCTCCACCACGCCGTCGACCTGATCCGCGACCACCGGGGCTACGTGGTCGACCTGGCCGCCATCCCCCAGGAGCCCGAGGTCTACGACATGCTGTGCCGGGCCGACTCCATCGGCGTGTTCCAGGTGGAGTCCAGGGCCCAGATGGCCACGCTGCCCCGGCTGCGTCCGCGGACGTTCTACGACCTGGTGGTGGAGGTGGCGCTGATCCGCCCCGGGCCCATCCAGGGAGGCTCTGTCCACCCGTACATCCGCCGGCGCAACGGCCAGGAGCCCGTCACCTACCTGCACCCACTGCTCGAGAACAGCCTCGCCAAGACCCTCGGGGTGCCGCTCTTCCAGGAGCAGCTCATGCAGATGGCCATCGACGTGGCCGGCTTCACCCCCGCCGAGGCCGACGAGCTGCGCCAGGCCATGGGCTCCAAGCGCAGCCGGACACGGATGGAGCGGCTGCGCGGGCGGGTCTACGCCGGGATGGCGGAGCGGGGGATCGTCGGCGAGGTGGCGGACGAGATCTTCCTCAAGATGTCGGCCTTCGCCAACTACGGCTTCCCGGAGAGCCACAGCGTCTCGTTCGCGTACCTCGTCTACGCCTCGTCCTGGATCAAGCTGCACGAGCCGGCGGCGTTCTGCGCCGCCCTGCTGAACGCGCAGCCCATGGGCTTCTACTCGCCCCACTCGCTGGTGCAGGACGCCCGCCGCCACGGGGTCGTGGTGCGCACACCGGACCTCAACGCCTCCGCCGCCACCGCCGTCCTCGAGGCCTGCCCGGAGAGCCACCACGAGGTCGCCGTGCGCATGGGGCTGCGGGCCATCCGGGGACTCGGTGCGCCGACCAAGTCGACGACGGGCCTGGCCGACGTGGTGACCGCCCGTCGCGGTGAGGGTGGCCCCTACCGGGACGTGGAGGACCTGGTCCGCCGGGTGCCGGAGCTGCGGCTGCCCCAGCTGGAGGCCATGGCCACAGCCGGTGCCTTCGGCTGCTTCGGGCTGGGGCGACGGGAGGCGCTGTGGGCCGTAGGCGCCCTGTCCCAGTCCCGGCCCGACCGCCTGGAGGGGGTGGTGACCGGGGCCCGATCGCCCACGCTGCCCGGGATGACCCCGGTGGAGGAGTCCGTGGCCGACCTGTGGGCCACCGGCGTGTCCCCCGAGGGGCATCCGACCCGGTACCTCCGGGAGCGCCTGGCCGGTCTCGGCGTGGTGACGGCCACCGGTCTCTGGGATGTCACCCCGGGCCGGCGGGTCCTGGTCGGGGGCATCGTCACCCATCGTCAGCGGCCGATGACCGCGCAGGGCACCACCTTCATGAACCTGGAGGACGAGACCGGCCTCATCAACGTCGTGTGCTCCAAGGGCTGTTGGGCCCGCTACCGGCGGGTGGCCCGGGATGCGCCCGCCCTCCTCGTCCGGGGCCGACTCGAGCGCAGCGAGGGGGTGATCAACGTGGTGGCCGAGCGGTTGGACCCACTCCCGGTGGCCGCAAGTGTCGGAAGTCGCGACTTTCGGTGACTTTTGTTGCGATTGTTGCGAACTCAACCACTAAGGTCACCGAACTGAAACACGAGACCTCGGTCACACGGCCGACACCGGACCAGCTGCCAACAGCCGACGAGGAGGGCCGAATTGCGACGGAGCACGACGTTGGTAGGGATCACGGGTGCAGTCCTGGCCATGGCCGTGGGGGCGGCCTGTGAACCGACACCCCCTCCGTCCACACCGAGCCTTGTCGTCGAAGGGCCGGTCTACTCCTTCGACACCGTCGTGGCCCGAGGCCGGGGCTGTGACCCGGCCCAGCCCGCCGGCGTGCGGGTGGTGCTCCAGATGCCCGGCTCGCCCACCAGCGTCGAGCTGCGGGCCATGGGGAGCGCTCAGGCCGCGGTCCAACCCGACGGCTCGGTGAACGCCACGTTCCAGACCCCGCTCCTCGTGGCGGGCGGCTATGTCGCCACCCTCTTCTGCACCGGCTCGATCACCAACGTGGCCACCACCCTGGTGAGCGTCGTCGGCGGCGCGCCCCCCCAGGCCACGGCATCCGCCACCAGCCCCGTCCGTTCCGGCGGCAGCGCCGTGCTCACCGCGCACGGGTGCGGCCGCTCGGCCAACGGCGAGGTGCAGGCGTCGGTCCGGGTCGTCGGCCAGGCGTCCAGCTTCAGCTTCTACGGCGCGACCAGGTCGGACGGCTCCGTCGTCCAAGGGTTCACGGTGCCGGGTGGGACCCCTCCCGGGCCCTACACGGTGCAGGTGAGCTGCGGCCGGAACCCGAGTCAGAACGCCACCGCCGGCCTCCAAGTCACCTGAGCCGGGCCCGGCGCCAGCCGGTCCGCCGTCGGCCATCGGCTGTCGGCCGCCGGCGTCGGTCAGGCGTCGTCGGGGCGGTCGCCGAGGCCGTCGTTGAACGAGCGGTACATCTCGTAGATCTCCTTGCACCGATCGCACAGCGGGAGCTGCTTCGGATCGCGCGAGGGCACCCACACGTGGCCGCACAGGGCCTCCACCGGCGTGCCGTAGATCCGAGCCTCGAGGACCTTGGCCGCCGCGCTCTCGTCCGGTTCGGTCTTGACGATGTGGGCCATCGCCGGCTCGCCCGTCTCCAAGTCCTCGTCATGCTGCGGGATGGTCTCGACCGGTCGGGTCACCAGCTCGGGCACGTCACCAGTCAACCACGGCGCCCGGGCATGACCACACGGGGCTAGGCTGTCCTGGTGATCTGGGTGCTCACCGCCGCCGGCCTGGCCGGTGCCGCTGCGGCCGCCGTGCGGGCGTCTCGCCCGCGTCGGCCGGTGCCGCTGCTGATCCCGGTCCGGGTCCGTCCGCGCCGGCGCTGAGCGCCGCCCTGGGGAGCCCGGTCAGGGAGCGCCGCGGCGCGTACCCTTGTCGCAGTGCCACGGGTGCGCGGGTCCCTGGTCGCCGCGGTCAGTCTGGCCGTCGCGACGTGCCTGCTCGTTCCTCCGGCCGCCCACGCTGCTGATGCCACCGACATCCTCCTCGACGACGCGGGGCCGGGCTTCCAACGCGGTCCGGATCAGCAGGGCTCCCTGGGCTCGGCCACGCGCACGTTCCTCCACCCCCACGGCCAGCTCCAGCTCCAAGCCATACCGGTCACGGAGGGCGTGAGCACCCGGCAGCTGTTCGCGCTGCTGGAGCAGGTCGACGTCGGCATCCCGGGCGTGGCCACCGTCGACGTGCCCGGGCTGCCGCTGGCCCGCTGGATGGGGGAGCAGGGTGTGCCCCCGGAGCGATCCCCGGTGCTCTTCGTGGCCTTTGCCGCCCGCTCCGCGGTCTTCAGCGCGCTGCTGACGACCGACGACGTCGAGGCGCTGCCACCGGTCGCCACCCTCCTCGACGTGGCGAACCGGCAGATCCGACGCGCCGGCGGACCGCCCGAGGGCGCGGGTCGAGCGGCCGTCCCCGCCGATCCCGGGCTCACCCCGCTGCTTCCCGGCGATCCCGACCCCCGCTTCGGCCTGAGTGGGTCCGTCACGGGCGGAGGCCCCGACCAGCTGCCCGCGGGCCTCGGCATCTCGCCCGAGGTGGTCTCCTTCCTCAACCGGCGCTCGAGCACGGTGGTCCGCGCCTGGACGAACCCCGCGACCGGCCTGGCCGCCGCCATCAGCCTGACCCGCTATCCGTACGAGGTCTTCGCCGGCGCGGCGCTGGCCGCCACCGCCGACGACAGCGAGGTGGCGCTCCAGCGCTCGTCCGCCAATGCGGACGTCGCGGACGTCCTGACCTTCACCGGGCGCGGAGACAAGGCCGGCGAGGTCGGCGCCTCCCTGCGGCGTGGACGGATCTCAGCCGTGATCCTGGTGCAGGCCGGTAGGGGCGGGCAGCAGGAGGCGGAGGCCGTCGTCAGCGACCTCGTCCACCAGCTCGACCAGCGCCTGCCGGCCCAGGCCAGCAGCCTCTACCGGTTCCCACCGCCGCCCTCGACGATCGCCGGCCTCGCCCTGACCGCCGCCATCGTGACCGCCGGCGCCGCGGCGTGCATCGGTGTGGGTCGCGCCCGGGCCTGGACCTTGCGCCGAGCCGACGCGCCGGGCGCCCTCACTCTCGCCGCGCCTGGGCTGGGC
>JBKPRL010000282.1:0-16134 GCA_046734535.1 bacterium
CGGCCGGGAACGTCGATGCCCTGGAAGAGGCCCGCCGTCGCGAAGAGGCACGAGGTCTCCTCGGCACTGAAGCGGGCGAGCAGCGCCGGCTTGGGCAGGTCGTCCTGGGTCAGCACGGTCACGTCGAGCAGCGGCGCCAGCACGGCCGCCGCCTCTTGCATCGCTCGGCGGCTGGTGAAGAGCGCCAGCGTGCGGCCGCCGGCCGCGGTGATCAGGGCCTGCAGCTCGGCGTGGACCCCGATCTGGTGGGCTGGCTGGCGCGGGTCGGGCAGGTGGGCGGCGCAGTAGAGCAGCGCGTGCTCCTCGTACTCGAAGGGGCTGCCGACGTCGAGCACGTCGGTCGCGGCGGGCGGCAGGCCCACCCGGTCGGGCAGGTTGATCGGCACCGTGGCGGTCGTGAGGATCGCCGTTCGCCGTGACCAGACGCCCTCGCTGAGCACCGGAGCCACGTCGAGCGGGGCGACCTCGAGCCGGGGCTGGTCCCGGCGGCCGCCGACCCACGCCACCGCGCCCTGCGGCGTGACGAGCGCGGCGTCGACATCCTCGGCCAGCGTCGCCGCGGCCTTCTGCGCGCGGGTCCGGCGCTGGTCGGCCTCGGCCACGTCGGTCGTGATGGACCGGAGCGCGGTGAGGAGCCGGTCGATGGTCAGCCGGCCTCGCCCGAGCGACTCGGCCAGCGGTCCGGGAAGGGGCGACGGCAACAGCTGGCCTGACCACGGCGCCAGCTGGTCCGCGATGTCGGTGCCGGCGTCGACCACGGCGCCGAGCAGCACCGGGTCGGCCAGGATCCGGCGGGCCAGCCGGGCCAGGTTGGCGAAGCGCCCAGCGCCGATGGCCAGCCCGACCGTGTCGGAGGTGATGTCCTCGAGCTGGTGCGCCTCATCGATGACGACCACCTCGTGCTCCGGGAGGATGGCGCCGCCCGATCCGACGTCGATGCCATACAGGTGGGTGTTCACGACGACGACGTCGGCTGTCGCGGCCCGCCGGCGCGCGGTCTCCGCGAAGCAGGGTTCGCCGAGCGGGCAGCGCTGTGCGCCCGGGCACTCCTCGCTGGAGACGCTGACCGCGGCCCACGCCCGCTCGCTCGGGCTCCACTCCAGCTCCGCCCGGTCGCCAGTCGTGGTCGTGGCGGCCCACGTCGCCAGGCGTTCGACCTCGTGGCGGTTCGACGGGAGCAGGTCCTCCAGCTCCAGCTGGCCGGCGCCCGGGTCCCGCACCTCGCGCACGCGCTGGAGGCACAGGTAGTTGCTCCGCCCCTTCAGTACCGCCCAGGCGAACTCGACGTCGAGGTGCTCGGCCAGGAACGGGAGGTCTTTCGTGGCCAGCTGGTCCTGCAGCGCCTTCGTGGCGGTGGCCACCACGGTCGGCCGGCCCGAGAGGATGGCCGGGACGAGGTAGGCCAGGGACTTGCCCGTCCCCGTGCCGGCCTGTACGACGAGGTGCCGACCGGTGGCGACCGCGTCGGCGACGGCCTCGGCCATGTCCGCCTGGCCGGAGCGCGGCTCGCCGTGGGGCAGAGCGGCGGTGACGAACCCGAGGGTGCGGACGGCCTGCTCACCAGCCGATGCTGCGTGACCGTTGCGGCCACGACCACTGCCCGCGCGCCGCGCGCTGCTCTCCCCGTCTCCACCCATCGGCGGCAACCTACCCGGGGGGTGCATCGGAGCTCCGGGACCCACCCCAGCCAGACGGCCGGCGGTAACGTCCCTCCGTGGGTCACGGCACCGACGACGTCCGGGATCCCGGGCCGCGCCCGCCCGCGGTGTCCGAGGGGCTCGACCTGCGCCGGATCCCGAGCCACGTCGCCTGCGTGATGGACGGCAACGGACGGTGGGCGACCAAGCGGGGGCTGAAGCGGACCGACGGCCACGCGGCCGGCGAGGAGGCCCTCTTCGACACGGTCGAGGGCGCGCTGGAGCTCGGTCTGCAGTGGCTGACCGTCTATGCCTTCTCGACCGAGAACTGGCGTCGGCCGGTCGACGAGGTGCGCTACCTCATGCGGTTCAACCGGGAGATCCTGATGCGCCGCCGCGACGAGCTGCACGAGCGGGGCGTGCGGGTCCGCTTCGCCGGGCGCCGGGACTGGCGGGTGCCCCGCCGGCTCCTCGGTGAGCAGGACGAGACGGTCGCGCTGACTCGTCACAACCGTCGCCTGACCCTGACCTTCGCCTTCAACTACGGCGGTCGGGCCGAGATCGTCGACGCCGTGCGGGCCCTGGTCGCCGACGGGGCGAAGGCCGACGACATCACCGAGAAGGCGATCGCCCGGCACCTCTACTTCCCGGACATGCCGGAGCCGGACCTGGTGGTACGCACCTCGGGCGAGTTCCGCATCTCCAACTTCCTCCTCTGGGAACTGGCCTACAGCGAGCTCGTGTTCACCGACGTCCTCTGGCCCGACTTCCGCCGCCACCACCTGGCCGAAGCCATCCGGGAGTACCAACGCCGCGAGCGCCGCTTCGGCGGTGTCGACCAGTGAGCGGAGTGAACGGCCCGAACGGCCGACAGCGGACCACACGGACCGGCCGGGGCTACCGGTGAGCCTCTACCGCGATCGGGCGGTGGTGATCCGCACCCACAAGCTGGGCGAAGCCGACCGCATCGTCGTCTTGCTCACGGCCGAGCACGGCAAGGTGCGGGCGGTCGCGAAGGGCGTGCGGAAGACGAAGAGCCGCTTCGGCGGTCGGCTCGAGCCGCTGACCCACGTGACCCTGCTGCTCTACCAGGGCCGGGAGCTGGACATCGTCAGCCAAGTCGAGACCGTCGACCCGACCCGGCCGCTCATGGGCGACCTCGATCGCCTGACTCAGGGCCTCGTCCTGCTCGAGGCTGTGGACCGTCTGACACCCGACCGTGAGCCGGTGCCCCACCTCTACCGCATGCTGGTGGGTGCGCTGCGCACGCTCGCCGCACAGCCGTCCGAGCTCGTCGTGCCCGCGTTCTTCTGGAAGGTCCTCGCTGCGGAGGGGGTCCGGCCCGAGCTGGAGCGCTGCGTGCGCTGCGGCGCCGAGGAGCCGCTCGTGGCCTTCGACCTGGACGAGGGGGGCGTCCTGTGCCGCCCCTGTCGCCAGGGCGTCGCCCTCTCACCCGCGGCGCTCGCCCTGCTCCGGCAGATCCTCGGCGGCGAGCTCAACGCGGCACTCGCCGCGCCGCCGTCGGCGGCTGGCCACGAGGTCGCCGTCCTGGCCACGCGGGCCATGGAGCACCACCTCGAGCGCGGCCTGCGAGCTGTCGCCCTCCTCGAACGTCACTAGTTCAGCGTCGTCATCCTCCGCTGCGCTTCGGCTGGCTCCTACTCGCTTCGCTCGGCAATCCGTCAGCCGCCGGTGCGGTCCGTCGCCCACTGCTTCTGGTCGACGAATTGCCCCTCTGAGGTGCGATTTCGCGACCAGAACGATCGGAACGGGGAGCGGGCTCGACGCTAGAAGGCGGGCTGGGACAGGGAGCAGCCAGTGATGTCGCTGCCCACGGCCAGCACCGCCGGGTCGGCCGGCGCCGGAAGCGTGCCGGAGTCGTAGCTGATGGGGACGAGCCGCCGACTGTTGGGCTGTCGACCGAAGACCATGTGGTTGGTGGTGAAGGCATCGCCGCCCACCGGGCTGGCCGTGTACCCCTCCAAGTGGCCGTTCACCCCGTCGGTCACGCAGCGCAGCCCGGACAAGGTTCCCTGGCGGCTGATCAGGTACACGAAGGGGTTCCCCTGGTCGAAGGTGAAGCTCTGGAGGCAGCCCGTGGCGATGGCGAAGCCGTACACGCCGACCAAGCGGCGTGCATCGCCGGCGCTGGTCACGGCCAGGATCTCCTGGGGGCTCCCGGGGTCGGCCGTGCCGAGGGCCAGGTCGACCTGTCCGGAGCCAACCGCCACGGCTCCGTTGCCGTACCCGAGCAGGACGTTGTCCGTCGCTCCCCGGCCGGTGCGGACCTGGAGGCGGGTGCCGTCCGCAGCGTCGTACAGCCACAGCACGTCGATGCGACCGTCGGCGTCGACGTCGGCGTAGGTCGCCTTGAGGTTGGCAGCGTCCGCGGGCGGGTCGGTCGCGGCGAAGCAGTGTTCGCGCGGCGCGGACGTCGGAGGGGCTGTCACCACCGGCGGTGGCGGCGGCGCTGCCGTGGGTGCTGGCGTGATCGGTGGCGCGGTCGTGGCCGAGACCGTCGTCGCGGGCGCCAGCGTCGTGGACGGGAGGTCGCCGGACGTCGTGATCGCGTTGACGGAGGAGGACGTCGCGGCCGAGGTCGCGCTGCTGGCGCCCTCCGTCGGTGTCGGACCGGCCTCGCCGCCACCGCTACTGCAGGCCGCGAGCAGGCACGACGCGACCGCCGCCGCGAAGGCGAGTCGTCCTCGACCCATCTCTTCCCCTTCCGCCTCGCTGTTGCTCGCCGGTTCGGCTTCCGCCAGGAACCTCACCGACGCCGGTGGTCACAGCGTACTGCCGCGCCTTCGGCGGCTTCGTGACGAGGTCACGCTCGTCGAGTCGATGGGCGCGTGGCGGTCGGCCGTTGCGCCCCGGCCGTCGCCGTGCGGTCACGGCCCGTGGTCGTCGCCGGTGCTGGACGCCGCCGAAGTGCCCCAGGGCCGCGCCGGGAGCGCACGTAGCCTGGGCTCCCTATGCCGGCCACCGACCTCGACCAGATCGTCAACCTGTGCAAGCGACGAGGGTTCGTCTACCCGTCGGCCGAGATCTACGGCGGCTTCCGCTCCTCCTACGACTACGGCCCCCTGGGGTCGCTCATGCTCCGCCACGTCAAGGACGCATGGATCCGCTCGATGGTCCAGCGCCGGGACGACGTGGTCCTCATCGATGCTGCCATCCTCGGGCCGCCCGCCATCTGGGAGGCCTCCGGGCACCTGGCCACCTTCACCGATCCGCTGGTCGACTGCAAGGTGTGCCAGGGCCGGTTCCGGCAGGACGACCTGTCCGACCCCGAGGTCTGCCCCTCCTGCGGGGCGAAAGGGAGCTTCACCGAGGCCAGGGCCTTCAACCTCATGTTCAAGACCTATGCCGGCCCGGTCGAGGGTGCCGGCTCCGAGGTCTACCTGCGCCCGGAGACCGCCCAGGGGATGTTCGTGAACTTCGCCAACGTCCTGCAGACCAGCCGGAAGAAGCCGCCGTTCGGGATCGCCCAGGTCGGCAAGAGCTTCCGCAACGAGATCACGCCGGGCAACTTCATCTTCCGGACCCGCGAGTTCGAGCAGATGGAGATGGAGTACTTCGTGCCGCCCGAGGACGGACCCGAGTGGTTCGAGTACTGGTGCGCCGAGCGCCTCGCCTGGTACGTCGAGCACGGGATCCCGACCGACATGCTGCGCCTCCGGCCCCACGAGGAGGACGAGCTGTCCCACTACTCGGCCGGGACGTCGGACGTGGAGTTCCGCTTCCCCTGGGGCTGGGGGGAGCTGGAGGGCATCGCCCAGCGGACCGACTTCGATCTGACGGCGCACGCCAAGCACTCCGGCGAGAAGCTGGAGTACTTCGACCAGGCCAGCGGCCGGCGCTACGTGCCGTACGTGATCGAGCCCGCGGCCGGCGCCAACCGCACCATGGCCGCGTTCCTGCTCGCCGCCTACGACGAGGACGAGATCGGCGGCGAGCCTCGCACCGTGCTGCGGCTCCACCCACGGCTGGCGCCGTACCAGGTCGCGGTGCTCCCGCTCTCGCGCAAGGAGACGTTGCTGCCGACGGCCCGCGACGTGCACCGGCTGCTCAGCGAGCGGTGGATGGTCGACTTCGACGACACGCAGTCCATCGGGCGCCGCTACCGCCGCCAGGACGAGGTGGGCACGCCCTACTGCGTCACGGTCGACTTCGAGACGCTCGACGACCAGGCCGTCACGATCCGCGAGCGCGACACGACCGACCAGGTCAGGGTGCCGCTCGACGCCCTGGTCGGTGAGCTCTCGGACCGGCTGCCGCTGTAGTGCGTCAGCCCTGTGGTTCGCCGATGTTCACCATCCAGGTGACGCCGAACTGGTCGGTGCACATCCCGAAGGTGTCACTCCACATCTGCTTCTCGAGCGGGACCGACACCGCTCCGTTCCCGGACAGCATGTCCCAGTAGGCGCGGAGCTGCAGGTCGTCGTCGCCGCTGAGGCTGACGGCCATGTTGTTCCCAGGGTTGAAGTCCGTACCTGGCGGCGTGTCGGCGCCCATGAGCGTGTAGCCGTTGTCCGTCTCGAGCATGCCGTGCATGATCTTGTCGGCCTCGGGCGCGCTCTCCGGCGTGCCCATGTCGCCGAAGGTCATCAAGGCCAGGTTGCCGCCGAAGACGTCGCGATAGAACTCCATCGCCTGGCGGGCGTTGCCGTTGAAGCTGATGTAGGGGTTGAGGCGGGACGCCATCAGGGCCTCCTCTTTGGTCGACGTGAACGCGTTGGCAACCTGGTCTACCGCGATCCGGCCGGCGCTCAGATCTCCGAGTCAGTTGCGCGCCACTCGTCCTCGTGGGCGCGGGCTGCCTCGACGATGGCTCGCCAGCGGGCCGGGCTGGTCTCGTGGACCACGAAGTCGAACGACGTCGCGTCGCGGAACTCCAGCAGCTCCACGCCGTCCGGCCCGGCCTGGTAGGCGTAGGGCTGGTCCTTGGGGACGAAGAACCCCTCGCCGGCCCTGACCATCCGCTTACCCAGATGCACCTCGCCGTGCAGCACGTAGTAGACGCAGTCGGCGCTGTGGCTGTGCCGCGGTAGGAGGTAGCCGGGAGCGAACCTCACGTGCACGAGGCTGAGCCCGCTGTCGCCGGCCTGGCGGAACAGCACGTGCACGTCTTCTCCCCGGCGGAGCAGCTCACGGTCCTCGTCGCTGACCATGCCCGGAGGGGCGAAGCCGCGCGAGGCCATCATCCCGGTTTCCTTCAGCGACGGCGCGCCACGAGGACCGAAGAAGCTGAGGCGGGGTCGGCGCCGAGGCGAGCCGTCCGCGGTCGAGTCCTGGAGGGGCTGATGTTCCGCAGGGATGGCCATGGCTCCACCTGACCATGCCGTTCTGCCCACCGCAAGTGGTGGTGAGGGGTCGCCGGCGTTCAGCAGGGCCGGGATACGAAGTGGCTGAGCGCGAACCAGCGGGGGAAGGAGCGGACCAGCGCCCGCGGGCCGTCGAGCGTGAGCCGGCCTGACCGGATGGCTTCGTCCCACGTGCTGCGTCCGGCCCAGACCCGCTGGAACTCCCAGAGGTCGGCGGTCACGTGGAGGTCGGGCGCGAACCCCTCGTCCCGCTCGCAGACCGTCGATCCGGCCGGGTCGAGGAGGAGCCAGACCGTGCGGCCCCGGCGGGCGGTCGGGAAGTCGAACTGCACGATCGTCCGGCGGTCGGGCAGCTCGTCCTCGACGAGGGCCCGGCTGACCCGCCACATCATCTGCGCGCCGTCGAGCTGGTCCCGCGTCGGGTCGCCCAGCAGCCAGCGCTTGGCCCAGTCACCCAGCCCGAACACGACCGGCTCCAGCTCCTGGCCGGCCGGTGTGAGGTGGTAGGTCGGCCCCGCTCGGCGTTCGACGATCCCGGCTCGCTCCAGCTGCTTCAGCCGCTGGGCCAGCAACGTGCGCGACATCCGAGGCACGCCACGGTGGATGTCCGAGAAGCGGGTCGCGCCCACGATGAGCTCCCGCAGGACGAGCGGCGTCCAGCGATCGCCGATCGCTTCCGCGCCCATCGCAATGGGGCAGTAGTCCCCGTAGGTCTTCACGGTACAGATTTTGCACTTCCCGGCGGACGGCGTCACCCGTACCGTCGGAGGCATGGACACGATCGACACGATCGCTGCCGCAGTCGCGGCAACGGCCGAACCCCACGCCGGGCGCCACGACGTCGAGGGATCCTTCGTCGAGGAGGGCGTGGCCGCCGCCCGTGACCTCTGCTACCTCGCCGCGCCGGTCCCCGCGGAGCTCGGCGGCGCCGGGGCGACGGTCCGCGACATCGTCGACGCGCAGCGGATCCTGGCCGCGGCCTGCAGCTCGACGGCGTTGGCCTGCGCCATGCCGCTGCACATCACGCTCGCCGCGGCGTGGCGTTGGCGCCGCGGCGACACGCTGGTCGAGCCGCTCCTGCGCCGCGTCGTGGAGGACCGGCTCGTGATCACCTCGACCGGCGGGAACGAGTGGGCGACGCCGACCACGGTGGCCACGCCCGTCGAGGGTGGGTGGCGGATCACCGGCCGGAAGATCTTCGCCAGCATCTCTCCGGCCGCCGACATCGCCGCCACCTTCGCCGTGATCGGTCGCCCGGAGCAGGGTGCCGAGGTGATCGCCTTCGGCCTTCCCCTGTCCGCCGACGGCGTGAGGATCGAGGAGACGTGGGACTCGTCTGGCATGCGCGGTACCGGAAGCCACGACATCGTCGTCGACGACGTCTTCGTGAGCGAGGCGCAGGTGACCGGCCGGCGTACGTGGGGCGAGCTCGACCGGCTGCTGCTCATCACCTCGCTCCATGCGTTCCCGGTCATCTACGCCACCTACTTCGGGGTGGCGCAGGCGTTGGTCGAGACGGTCCTCGGGACAGGCCGCGTCAAGGAGTCGGCGAGCCGTGCGGTCGGCCTCCTCGACTTCCACCTCCGCACCGCGGCGTGGGCGCTCGACAGCGTCCTCAACGCGCTGGGCGACGATCCCGACGCGACCGTCGAGAGCTTCCTCACGCTGCAGCAGATGAAGCGGGCGGTGACGGTGGCGGTCCTCGAGATCGCCGGCATCGCCAGCGAGGTGGCGGGCGGTGGCGCGTACGCCCGCCGCGGGGCGGTGGACCGCATGACGCGCGACCTTCGCGCCGCGCTCTACCATCCCCAGCCCCCGGAGACGACGCTCGTCACCGCCGGGCGGGCGCGCCTGGGCCTCCCCTTCGACCCTTGACCGGTGTCGGCCGGCGGCCGCCGGGTTGGCGGCCGCCGGCCCACGAGGGCTAGGGCGTCACCTGGCTGATCCGGGTGCCCCAGTTGGCCAGCGCGGAGCGGGTGCCGCCGCACGTGCCGATGGGATCGTTGAGCCACTCGCCCAGCGTGCAGGTCTGCCCGATGTACTCGCTGGCGATCCAGAGATCGGCACCGTCGAAGACGGCGGCCCCGTAGTCACCCCACCGGGGACGGGGCGGATCGCCGACGAGCGCCTTGTAGCCGGTGAAGCCGTCCTGGGGCCCGACGCCGGCCGCCGCGACCTGGATCGGACCGACACCGGTCGCGTCGATCGTGGCGTAGGCGGCGCTGGGGAAGTCGTTCTCGCCCACGAGCGTGAACGCCATGACCCCACTCCCGGCCGCGTTCGTGGCGATGGCGGGATACGTCACGTTCAGGTTCGCACTGGCGAGGAAGCCGGTGCTGACGACCGTGGTGGCGGCCGGGTCGATCACGAACCAGTTGATGCCGGCCAGGCTGTCGCCCCGGATCTTGACACCGGTGTCGAGCGCGCCGAAGAGCTTGCCGTCGGCGTACCAGACCTGCTGCATGCGGCTGTCGTTGGAATCGAGCGGCGAGAGCACCTCGTCGTGCGCGGGCTCCTCCGTGAAGAGCAGGCGCCAGCAGCCCTTGCCCGCCGGCGTCCTCCGGTCGGTGTCGTTGATGCACTGGCGCAGCGGCGTCGGACCTGGCTTCTGCTCGGAGCTCGGCGGCACCGAGTACCGGCCGACCTGGACGATCTTCCGATCGAGGTCGAGATCGGGGTTCGCCTGGCTCAGGGTGCTCGTTCCGGTGAGCGACCAGACGAGGATGCGGTTGCTGGTCGATCCACCGGGCACGCCGCTGGCTTCTTCGCCGGCGTCCGACGAGAGGAAGAACTCGGTCCCACCGTTGGCGGGCGACGAGGAGCCCTGCGGCGCGATCGCCGGCCAGACCGTGAAACCCGGCTGGCCGTTGAAGCCCTGACCGATGGTGTCGAACTGCTGCATCTTGATGTTCTTGGGCGTACCGGCCAGGGCCTGCTTGGAGAAGGCGTAGATCTGGGCGGCGTGGAAGATGTTGTCGGGGAACAACGCGTACTCGTTCGTCGTCAGGTAGAAGCCGGTGGCGTCGGCGCCCATGTGCGGGTAGTCGCCGATGCAGGGCCCGTGACCGGAACCGTCGTTCCTCCGCGGGCAGTGGTGGTCGGGGGTGCCCTGGGTGCCGTCGTCCTGCACCGGGATGCGGTAGATGGTCCACGTGCCCGTCGGGTCGGGACTGTCGCTCACGGCCAGGTCCAGGTGGTTCTTGCCGGTGAACTCGCCGGTCTTGGGCTTGACCTCGAGCGTCAGCACGACGTGGAACCAGCGGTTGACGTCGGCGTCATAGAGACAGGAGGGATCGGTCACGAACGGACCCTGCCGATTCGTGGTCCGGTTGATCTGGGGCGCATAGCCGTAGAAGGTGTTCTGGTCGACGACGTCGGTCACCGGGTTGCCGGACGTGTCGAAGACCTGGATGACGTCGTTGACGGTCTCCATGATGAAGCCGTTGCCCACGCACAGGCCCTGATCGGGCGGCTCGAGCGAGAACTGGTTGCCGCCGTTGGCCGTCCGTTGGTCGAAGTGGTCGAGACCGTGGAAGCTGACGCCGAGCGTGGCGGCTGCTGTGGCCTCGCCGGCCCTCGCGACGGCGGCGCTGCTCACCTCCTCGCCCTGGTCGGACGGGGATGACAGGCTGCGGTTGACCGGCGACGACAAGCGCGGTGCCAGCGGCGCGCCAGGCGTGACGCCGGCCCCTTCCGGTCCGAACGGCGTTGGGAACTCGGGTGGCTGGAACGCGCCGGTCCCCTTCGTCACTGTCTTGATCCCGCCGCTCCCGGACGCCGCGATCAGGCGGGAGCCCGATGGCGCCGCGGCGTGGGCGACCTGCGCGCCCACTCCGACGAGAGGCAATCCCGCCAGTGCCAGCGCCATGACGAAGGGCGTGAGTGGACGTCGCATGCAACAACCCCCAATTGCCGGCGTGCGTCGAGCACGAGTTGTGGTGTCGCGGGACAGGGCGCGGCAGGTGGGATCGTTGCGCCTGCATAGAGGCTCGTCAACCGGTACGGCGTGGCACGGGTCGGTTCGATCGGATGAACCACTCTGCGCGGTCGTCCGCTGATCTGTCGGACGTCAGGACGGGGTGCCGGCCGCCCCGAGCAGCGCGATCACGTCATCCCGCTCGCGCAGACCGGCGAGGTCCGGGTCGGCGCGAAGCGCACCGGCGGGCACGCCGCCGCCGAGCGCGAGGCGGAGCCAGCCGACCGCGTCGTCGTCGTAGCCCAACAGCACGAGTGACCGCGCCACTTGGTGGGCGATGGAGCCCTCTGGGTGCGCCCGGTAGAGTGCCGCCCCGTAGGTCGCCGCCCACCGCAGCTCGCCCACCTGCTGCAGGATCGAGACCAGGACCTGCCCGCCGTAGCGGTTGGCCGTCGGCAGCTCGTGGGGGAGCAGGGCGACCAGCGTGCGCAGCTGTTCGACGGTCGGTCCCCGGGGCGGCAGCCAGTCCGTGCGGCCGTCCTCCAGGGAGGCGATGAGGAGCGCCCGCGCCTGATCGGGGCGGCGGGCCAGCAGCTGCTGGTAGGCCTGGAACCACGGCGACGGTCGGACGCCGGGCGGGAAGAGGCCCGGGCGGCCCGAAGCCCACGCCTGCTGCTCCGCGCCGTGCGCGGCCATGAGCATCCGGTGATCGGAGTGATCGCCCTGTGATCCCTGGCGATGCTGGCGCAGCTCGTGGAGGTTGCTGACGGCGATCAGCGCGACGACGAGGATCGAGGGCCGCCACACCGGGTATCGGACCAGGGCCACGAAGCCGACCGCCGCCATCCCGAGCGAGACGTAGGTCATGGTCAGGCGGCCCCGTCCGGGCGTGAACCGGTCGATGCCGAGCGAGGCGATCGTGCCGCCGTCGAGCGGCAGCGCGGGCAGGAGGTTGACGAGGCCGATCACCGGTCCGGCCCACCAGATGGCGTAGCGGGCGGGTGACGCCGTCACCGAGTCCAGCGAGATCGGGTTCGTCCCCATGGCGAACAGGACGACAAGGCCGACGAGGATCTCGACAGCCGGACCGGCAACTGCGATCAGCGCCCGCTCCCACCGCGCCAAGGGTCGGGCGGGGACGTAGGAGGCGTAGCCGTAGAGCAGGTCGAGGGCGATCGCGGCGGTGGCACCGAACCGGCGGGCCATCCAGGCGTGCCCGAGCTCGTGGACGAGCGTGAAGACCGCGAGCGACCCGGCCAGCCAGGGACCGAGCGCGCCGCCGTAGAGGAAGGCGATCAGGGCGATGATCACCACGAAGCCGGGGCGGATGGTGACCGGGAAGCCGAACAGCCGGAAGCGGGCGCCCTCCATGAACCCTCCATCGTACGGGTGACGAAGGCCGGCGCGCCCGGAGGTCATCGCCGCGCTCGTCCCGGTCCGGCTGGGCCGGTCGGAGAGCCATGGCCCCGAGTCAGTAGGCTCGCTCGGCGTGCCGTACGTCTACGCCTTCGATCGCAAGCACCGCCGGCCGCCGATGGAGATGAAGGACCTCCTGGGGGGCAAAGGCGCCAACCTCGCCGAGATGACGAGCGTGCTCAAGCTGCCCGTCCCGCCCGGGTTCACCATCTCCACCGACGCGTGCCGCGCCTACATGCGCGGCGGCTGGCCCGCCGGCTTGGACGAGGAAGTGGCCAAGCACGTCGCCACCCTCGAGGGGAAGATGGGGCGCCGGCTGGGCGACCCGACGGACCCGCTGCTCGTCTCGGTGCGCTCCGGCGCGAAGTTCTCCATGCCCGGGATGATGGACACGGTCCTCAACCTCGGGCTGAACGACAAGAGCGTGAAGGGGCTGGCCAAGGCGACCTCGGACGAGCGCTTCGCGTACGACAGCTACCGCCGCTTCATCTCCATGTACGGGCGCATCGTGCTCGGCCTGGAGGCCGAGCCCTTCGACTCCGAGCTCGACGAGGCCAAGGCGCGCGCCGGCGTCCGCACCGACGCCGACGTCCCGGCCGCGGAGCTGAAGCAGCTGTGCGAGCGCTACAAGGCGATCGTCAAGGAGGCGACGGGCAAGCCCTTCCCCCAGGCTCCTGACAAGCAGCTGCGCGGAGCCATCGAGGCGGTCTTCAGCAGCTGGAACGGCGCGCGCGCCATCGCCTACCGCGTCCGGGAGCGCATCAGCCACGACCTCGGCACCGCGGTCAACGTCCAGGCCATGGTCTTCGGCAACCGCGACGACAACTCGGGCACCGGCGTGGGCTTCACCCGCAACGCGGCGACCGGCGAGAACAAGCCCTACGGCGACTTCCTCGTCAACGCGCAGGGTGAGGACGTGGTCGCTGGCATACGCAACACCGAGGACCTCGACGCCATGGCCCGCGACTTCCCGACGATCCATGACGACCTGCTCGACATCTTCGCCCGCCTGGAGCGCCACTACCGGGACATGTGCGACACCGAGTTCACCATCGAGCAGGGCAAGCTCTGGATGCTGCAGACCCGGGTCGGCAAGCGGACCGGCGCCGCCGCGCTGCGCATGGCCGTCGACATGACCAAGGGGACCGGCAGGGGCAAGGACCGTTGGAAGATCTCGCGTCGCGAAGCGCTCATGCGCATCACCGGCGAGCACCTCGACCAGGTCCTCCATCCGCACTTCGCGCGCAAGGCGGCCGCCTTGGCGAAGGGACTGGGGGCGTCGCCGGGAGCGGCGGTCGGCCGCGTGTACTTCACGGCCGACGACGCCGCGGACGCCGCAGACCGAGGCGAGAAGGTCATCCTGGTCCGCTCGGAGACGAGCCCGGAGGACGTCCACGGGATGATGGTGTCCGAGGGCATCCTCACCGCCAGGGGCGGGCTCGTCTCGCACGCTGCGGTCGTCGCCCGGGGCTGGGGAACGCCTGCCGTGGTCGGCGCCGAGGCCATCCAGATCGAGGGCACCAGCTTCCGAGTCGGCGACGTCGTGGTCCAGCAGGGTGACGTCATCTCGCTCGACGGCTCGACGGGCGAGATCATCCTCGGCGAGCTCAAGCTGGCCGCGACGGAGCCGCCGCCCGAGTTCGAGACCCTCCTGAGCTGGGCCGACGACGTGCGCCGGGGCAAGCTGAAGGTCCGGGCCAACGCCGACAACGGCGCCGACGCCAAGAACGCCCGAGAGTTCGGGGCCGAGGGCATCGGGCTCTGCCGGACCGAGCACATGTTCCTCGGCGAGGATCGCCTACCGGTCGTGCGCCGGATGATCCTGGCCGACGACGAGCGGGAGGAGGCCGCCGCGCTCGAGGAGCTGCGGAAGGTTCAGAAGACCGACTTCGTGGACATCCTGGACGCCATGGACGGCCTGCCCGTCACGGTCCGCCTGCTCGACCCACCGCTGCACGAGTTCCTGCCCCGCGTCGACGAGCTGGAGGTCAAGGCCGCCACCGTCGGACTCGACGACGAGGAGGAGGCGCTCCTCCACGCCGCCCGGAGCTGGCACGAGTTCAACCCGATGCTCGGCACCCGTGGCGTCCGCTTGGGCGTCGTGAAGCCCGGCCTCTACGCCATGCAGGTGCGCGCGCTGATGGAAGCCGTGGCCGAGCTGCGGGAGCAGGGGAAGAACCCGATCGTCGAGGTCATGATCCCGCTGACCGTCACGCGCGAGGAGATGCACACGGCTCGCGGGTGGGTCGAGGAGGCCATCGCGCAGAGCGCCGGCGCCGCGGCGGAGGCTGACGTGAGCATCGGCACGATGATCGAGACACCCCGCGCCGCGATCCGGGCCGACGAGATCGCGCTCGAGTCCGACTTCTTCTCCTTCGGCACCAACGACCTGACGCAGATGGCGTTCGGGTTCAGCCGGGACGACGTCGAGAGCCGGATGATGCCGGCCTACCTCGAGCAGGGCCTGCTCAAGCGCAATCCGTTCGAGACGATCGACCAGGGCGGCGTCGGCGAGCTGGTGAAGCTGGCCGCCCAACGGGGTCGTGCGGCCCGCAAGGACCTGAAGCTCGGCGTCTGCGGCGAGCACGGTGGCGATCCCGAGTCGATCCGTCTCTTCTACGAGGCCGGCCTGGACTACGTGAGCTGCTCCCCGTTCCGGGTCCCGATCGCTCGGCTGGCCGCGGCACAGGCGGTGCTGGGGGCGGGTGGCGCTGACACCCGGTGAGCGAGCACGGCGAGCGAACGGCCCGAGCGGCCGAGAGCGGAGATGCGCTGAGCTGAGGCCGGCCCGGACCACGGGATCGCCGTGCTGATCGCGGCGAACGCCTCTGCGGACTTCGTCGACATCGAGGTCCCGGCGTGGGCCTGGGTGGCGCTGCTCGCGTTCATCATCTCGCTGCTGCTCGTCGACCTCCTCGTCATCCACCGGGTCCCCCACGAGGTCTCGACGCGGGAGGCGGCCATCGAGTCGGCCGTGTGGATCGGGATCGGCCTGTCGTTCACGGCGGTGATGTGGTGGGCGTTCGGGACAGGCGCGGCCGGCGAGTACCTCTCGGGCTACCTGATCGAGGAGAGCCTGAGCATCGACAACGTGTTCGTGTGGGCGCTGATCCTGGCCTACTTCGCCGTGCCCCGTCAGTACCAGCACCGCGTGCTGTTCTGGGGCATCTTCGGCGCGCTGGTCCTGCGGGCGACGTTCATCTTCGCCGGCATCGCGCTCATCCAGCGCTTCGAGCTGATCCTGATCTTCTTCGGCGCGTTCCTCCTCTACACGGCCTGGAAGCTGGTCACGTCGGACGATCAGATGGTCGATCCGGACAGCAGCCGGATCCTGAAGGTCGTGCGCCGCATCGTGCCGTCCACGACCGAGTACGACGACGCGAAGCTCTTCACGAAGGTCGACGGGCGCCGGCTGGCGACGCCGCTCTTCGCCGTCCTCCTCCTCGTCGAGGCCACGGACGTCGTGTTCGCGGTCGACTCGGTCCCCGCAGTGCTGGCCGTCAGCCACGAGCAGTTCATCGTCTTCTCGTCGAACGCCTTCGCCATCCTCGGACTGCGAGCTCTCTACTTCCTGCTCGCCGGCATGCACGCCCGGTTCTCGTACCTTCAGCAGGGGCTGGCGGTGATCCTCGCCTTCGTCGGCGTCAAGATGATCCTCTCCCGCTGGGTGCACATCGAGACGTGGATCTCGCTGCTCGTCATCGTCGTCGTGCTCGTGGTCTCGGTGCTCGCCTCGGTGCAGGCCGAACGCCGGCACGACACGATCCGGACCGGCGAGGAGCCTCCACCGCCGTACCAGGAGCGCTGAACGCTCCCGAGGGCGCCGACGGGCCGCCGGTAG
>JBKPRL010000283.1:0-5374 GCA_046734535.1 bacterium
CATGCGCGTGGTCGAACTTCGCCCACGTTCCGCTTTTCTGGCGAACGGCATAGAGCGTGTTTGACGTGCAGGGACGCTTACTCCTCCGTTTTGGGCGTAAGGGGGTCCTCAGCCCTGGCCGACGACGTAGTGGTAGTTGCCCTCGCCGCACGTCCTGTCCAGGGTGCGGACGACAGAGCGCGGGTTGTCGTAGGGGCCGGAGACGCAGAACGGCACACCATCGCGACCGAAGGTGATCCTGCGGACGGTCAACACGAAGCGTTCGGCGAAGCAGTTCGCCCGCGGACAGGGGGCGGGATCTTGACCACCTCGACACCGACATCGGCCAACACTGCGTCGAACGAGGCCGCGAACTGGCCGGCGCGATCGCGGGCCAGGAATCGGAACCGCGCAACGTGTTCGTCGAGGTCCATCATGAGGTTGCGGGCCTGCTGGGTGGTCCAGGGCCCGTCGGGATGCGCGGTCACGCCGAGGATGTGCAGGTAGCGGTCGCCGACCTCGAGTGCGAACAGGACGTAGAGCCGCCGCAGCGTCACCGCGCAGTCGACGTGGAAGAAGTCGACCGCGAGCATGCTGGTGGCCTGCGTGCGCAGGAACTGCCGCCAACTGGTGTCGGTAGGCCGAACTGGGGCCGGTGGAATCCGGTGGCACTTCAGGATCCGGCGGATCGTCGAGGCGCCGAGCCGGTGGCCGAGTTTGAGCAGCTCGCCCTGGATCCTCTTGTATCCCCAGCTCGGGTTCTCCCGCGCCATCCGTACGACCAGCGCAGCGAGGATGTCGTTGATCGGTGGGCGACCGGGACGGTCCGGGTAGATCCACTTCTTGCGCACGAGGCGCCGGTGCCAGGCAGAATCGTGCCCGGGGTGATCAGGCGGTGGTCGCGCAGCCTCGTCGGCAACCGCCGGATCAGGGCGGCGAAGACGGCCCGGTCCGCCCAATCCAGGCGGGGTCTGGGGTTGGTGTGGCGGAGCACGGCGACCTCGTGGCGCAGCACCAGCAACTCGACGAGGTGAAGGCGATGACCGAGTCCTGTAATGGACCAACAACGTCAAAGGTCTGGAGTGGGACGCTCACGATGTAGCCGACCGCTCCGGCCAGGGCGACCAGCGCGGACCAGAAACCGAACCTGGCGACATTGGGGCGCTCGTAACCTGCGGTCATCGTTCTACCTCTTCCGCAATCGTGATGGGCCCGGGGCCGCCGTTGTGGAGCCGTAGTTCAGCATCGGACCGGCGTCCCGATCAACACCGCGTTAACCGGGCCATAGCCGTCCGGGAACGGGGATCACCGCCGGCCAGGACATGCTGGCGACGGTGGGGCAGACCTTGCGTTCGCCGCGGTGCCTGCGCCTCGACCGAACCCGTGATGGATAGCCACATCAAGGACCTCGACATCCTTATCTCCGTCGCGAATCCGTACCGGCCTCCGACGAGGGCCGATGCCTGATCGACTTCCCGGCCTCAGCCACAAGCGTCGTCGGCGTGTTGAGGGGCCGTTGGGAACGCCCAGCGACGAGCTCGATGACGAGGGCTCCGAGGAGCACCACCAACGCCGACCCGGACGCCGCGTAGCCTGCGGACAGAGCCGCCGCGATCAGGACGCCACCCCAGCGGTGGACGTGCCACCACGCCGCTCCCGCCACCGCGGCGCCTGCGATCGTCGCCGCGAACACACGCCGCCGTGATCGAGTAACGGATCGGTCCAGCCGAGCCGGGTCGCGGCCTGCCACACCGCGGTCACCGGGAGGACCAGGAAGACACCGGCCTCGGTGACCGCCTGCAGCAGCCTGCCTACCAGAGGCCCGCGTCGGGCACGGCGCCTCGGTCGCAGCCACACACCGGCAGTGGTGCCGAGCGCCGCGGCCAGGCCCAACCCGAGAAGCCACTGGCGGTCGAGGAACTCGAGCGGCGGGGTATCGGACATGATCAGGTATCCGGTCCCGGCGAGGAACCCGATCCCGGCCACGATGCCGGGGTGGGGTCGTCGGGCGCCGAGGCCTCCGAGGGCCAACGGGCCGGCGGCGGTGACGGCGAGCCCGGCGAGCGCGACCAGCCAGGCCAGTGCGGCCGGCCAGGCGACGGGCAGCCGCGCACCCGGGAGTGGCGCGCCGAGGAGAATGCCGGGCATCCCCAGAAGGGTGCCCTCGGCGCGCTGCTTGAGCCCGACGAGCACGCGCGGGAAGACGATCAGGTCGGCCGGGTCGAGCAGTGGCCCGAGCTGCCCCTTCCCGGTGGTGAGCATGCGGGTCACGACTCGTGTGCGGCCTTCGGGCAGGGGCTGCAGGCTGGTGGTCCAGCTCCAGTTGCCGTGATCCCCTGACAGCACCAGAAGTCCCGGTGCGGCGACGGCTTCGGCGATCCAGGGTTCCCCGTCGGGGCTGGGCCACACAGCGTCACCGGGGTGGAGATTCTGCCACTCGGGATGGATGCGGTCGGCGTTGTGGATCGGGTCGCCGAGCAGGTTCTCGGCCCAGTCGAAGGTGTAGAAGCCGGCCTTGTCTGCCCCGACCTGGACAAGCCACGGCCAGACCCGTTCCGGCGGCGCGTCGATCGTGACCGAACGGGTCCACCGCCTGCCCCCGGCCACCAGCGAGTCGCCCGCCATCGGTGCCGTCTGCTCGGCGGTCGTGGAGCCCCGCTGGGTCAGCCAGGGCAGGTAGAGCGAGAAGACGAATACGGCGGCGACCACGCCGATCACCGCTGCGACGGTCACCCTGCGCCTCATCGCCCCGCCCACAATCGATAACCCTTGATATCAGCGTCGCCCGCAGCTGACGGAGCTTCTCGGGCCGGAAGTCACCATTTGGATGGGACACGTCCCTTGGCGGCGCGGGCCGTCGGTACCGGTACCCTGGTGTTTCGCAGTTTTTGTTGATCATGTTCCGGCGGCGGCCCAGGCTGCGAGGACGGCCCGGGTTTCTTGCGGGTGGCCTGCTTAGGGCATGGGCCGCGAAATCTGGCGGCGATGATGACCCGGCGGAGCTTGACGGCCATGTCGTCGTAGGACGGTTCGGTCTTCGTGGTGTAGCAGCGGGCCCGAGCCCGGTGACTGGCCATGTCCTCGGGTGCGTGCCCGTGCAGTGCGTACCAGACGGTGACCACGCTGAAGCAGATCAGCCCGAACGGCACCGTCCGCTCGACGGCATGACGGGTCCGATTGCGGGCCTCACCGACGCCGATGATCTGGCGGGCGTCGGCGAAGGCCTGCTCGATTCCCCACCGTGACGCATAACGGGCTACCAGATCTTCTGCGGAAGATTCGAGATCGGTGGTGACCAACGGGAGCCCATAACCGCGGTCGTCGCGGCCTCGAGTCCGGGGCTTGTCGTCGCGGACCAGAATCACCCGCACGGTTCGGCTACGGAACGAGCCGTACCACAAGCAGACCCGTTCGGTGATCTGCACGGTGTCGGTGCGGCCGTACCGACGGACCTGGGTGGTGCGCCAGGTGTTCGTGGTGGTCGCACGGGCGGCGAGATCGGTCGGGGTGCCCAACCGGGCACCGCGGGTGCGCGGTCGCCCGGAGCGGCCGGTCCGGTCGCGCAGGCGTTCCCCGACGTAGGCGGCATCGCCGACCACGTGCACCGTCCGGTCGGGGTAGCGAGCGGCGGTCAACTCGGCCAACTGGCGGGCGTGCGCGATCTTCCCGGTGTGCCGGGGCCGCCACAGCCGGGCCAGCACCGGCAGGCACACCGGGCGGGACAAAACGGTAGCTGCACCACCATGCCGGCCACCACCCAGCAGTTGCCGAACCCGATGGGTTTCGGGCCCTTCGCCGCGCCGTCGTGATGCCACGCCACCCCGAAGACTTTCTTCCCGGAACGCTTGAACAACGTGTCGTCGACCGCGACCGTCAACGGCGATCCGGCCGGCAAGAGGTGGGTCACAATCAGATCGGCCAGAACCAATCCGGCGACTTCACGGAGCCTGCGGAGGCAGGCCACCGACCGAGTTCGAGGCCCTGTACGAGCTGGGCGACCTGATCAGTCTGGTCGCCTGAGACTCAACCAACGAGCCTCCACCGAACTTGGGGCGGTTCACAAGTGCGCACACCCGAAGCCGTGACGGCAGGAGGCCCAGCCGTATGGGAACTTCAGCGGCGACAATGATCTCCCCTCCCTGTCATGAGGTTCGCAGCGGAGGGCTCACCCTTGTTGGCGGCTCGCCAGCGCTCGGCCGGTTCGGTGGGATCAGGCGACGGTGAACTCGGCGTGCAGGCCGAGCAGGTAGTTCGGGCCACCGCTACCGGGTGTGTCGAGGCTGGTCGAACCCTGAGTGAGGAAGTCGCCGACGCCGTAGCGTCCCGGGGCGAGGCGGAGGAACAGGGTGCCGGTCTGGCCGGGGTCGACCTCGACCGAGCCCAGCGCGGTGGCTGTTTGCATGCGCTGGTCGGGAGGGAGGTCGAGCAGGGTGCTGAAGGGCTGGGTGACCCCGTCGTTGATCCGGACGATCAGCGCTTGGTGTGCGTCGCGGCCTAGGTTGGTCAGCGTCAACGCCACGGCGCCGGTGCCGATGGTGGCCGGAATGCCGTGGTAGGCGTCGTCGGTGGCGGTGATCGCGATCTGACCGTAGCCGCATTCGCGGAGCATGTACTGGTCGATGTTGCGGTCGGCGGTCTGCAGGTCCTGGGAGGTGAAGGTGGCGCTGTCGCCGGTTGCGGCGCCGTGGTGGGCCAGTGCCAGGAGTGTCTCGACGTCGGTTTTGATCGGATCGGGTGCGGGTTGCATTGAGGTCAGGATCGGCTCCTGGGCCGACCAGAAGTCCTTCACGATGGTCTGGATCTGCTCGGGTGTGCCCGACCCGAGGTCGGCGTTCATCAGAACGCGTGCTGCGGCCGTGTCGGAGTCGACCCACGCCGAGCACACGGCCTGGGTCCGGTCCGCGGTCGTGGGCGACGTTGCGACAGACGACGTCGACGGCGACGGGCTCGCCGCGCTGGCCGAACCCGGCGCCCGGCCACAGGCTGTGGTGATGGCGAGCGCCAGCAGGAGTATGCCGAGAGGGTGACCGATGCGGTCGCCACAGCGCCGGAAGGCCACCGACTCCCCCCATCGCCGTCAGCGGCTCGACCAGACTGAGGTTACTGTGCTGTCCCATCTCTGGACAGCACGTCATCGCATCTTCGTGGGTCTACCAGCGCCTCGACGGCCCTCGGTTGCTCGTGTGCCACCTCCACCCATTCCCGCCGGTGGTGTGGACCATGTCGGTCGCCCAGCTGCGGGGCGCCACCGTCGGCGTTCCGCCTGTGGGTGCCGAGAACTGCGTCACGGCCTCTGACCAGGGGCATTGCCGTCAGCGGACCGACCTCGCGCCCACTGTCGGTAGCCCGTTTGGACCGCCGGGGCACACGATCCCGGCGGTCCAACCCTCGTCGC
>JBKPRL010000284.1:0-3794 GCA_046734535.1 bacterium
TCGTGCCCGGTCGCCCCGACACCGACCGCCGTCGCCGCGTGCTGGTCGTCGCGTGCGGCGCACTGGTGCGCGAGGTGCGGGCCGTCCTGGCCCAGCTGCCGGACGTCGACGTGGACGTCGAGTACCTGCCGGCCAACCTGCACAACCGCCCCGAGCGCATCACCGGCGCGGTGTGCGGGGTGCTCGACTCGCCGCGCGCCGCGGCCTACGACCATCGGGCCGTCGCCTACGGTGACTGCGGCACCGGGGGACTGCTCGACGCCGCCCTCGCCGAACGGGACGTCCCTCGACTCGCAGGGGCGCACTGCTACGAGGTCCTCTCCGGAGCTGCAGTGTTCGACGCGCTCCAGGAGGCTGAGCCCGGCACCTTCTACCTGACCGACTACCTCGTCCGTCACTTCGACGCCCTCGTGATCGGCGGCCTCGGCTTGGACCGGCACCCGGAGCTGCGCGACGCCTACTTCGGCCACTACCGCCGCGTCGTCCACCTCGCCCAGACGGACTCGGCGGAGCTGCGGGCCGCGGCCGAGGTCGCGGCGGCCCGACTCGACCTGGCCTACGAGCACCGCCATGTCGGCCTCGGGCCCTTCCGGGCCAACCTCGAGCGGATCCTGGAACCGGCATGACGGACACCGTGGTGTCGTCGGCGAGCCGCGAGGTCGTGATCGGCTTCGACCGCCCGTTCGTCATGATCGGCGAGCGCATCAACCCGACGGGCCGCAAGCTGCTGGCCGAGGAGATGAAGGCGGGGGACTTCAGCCGCGTCGAGACGGACGCGGTCGCACAGGTCGCGGCCGGCGCCCACATGCTCGACGTCAACGCCGGCATCCCGCTGGCCGACGAGCCCGCGCTGCTGGCCCGCGCCGTGCAGCTCGTACAGGCCATCGTCGACGTGCCGCTCTCGATCGATTCGTCGATCATCCCTGCGCTCGAAGCCGGACTCGCCGTGTACCAGGGCAAGCCTCTCGTCAACTCCGTGACGGGCGAGGACGAGGTCATGGAGCGGGTGCTGCCCCTGGTGGCCAAGTACGGCGCCGCCGTCGTCGCCATCTCGAACGACGAGACCGGGATCAGCGAGGATCCCGACGTCCGCTTCTCCGTGGCCCAGCGCATCGTGCACCGCGCCGCCGATCACGGGATCTCCAGCGCTGACATCGTGGTCGATCCGCTCGTCATGCCCATCGGGGCCATGGGAACCGCGGGGCAGCAGGTGTTCCGCCTCGTCCGGCGACTGCGCGAGGAGCTCGGCGTCAACACGACCTGCGGGGCGAGCAACGTCAGCTTCGGGCTGCCCAGCCGGCACCACATCACGGGCACCTTCCTGGCCATGGCCATCGGCGCCGGGATGACGTCGGCCATCATGAACCCCCTCCACCCCGAGGTGAAGCAGATGATCATGGCCGCCGACGTGCTGGCTGGCCACGACGAGCACTGCGCGGCGTGGATCCGGGCCAACCGGGACCCGGGTAGCGAGACCGATGGAGCGGCCACCGGCCGCCGGCGCGGGGGCAGAGCCGCCCGCAGGGAGGAGCCTGCCTCGTGACCACGCCCATCCGCGACCAGGTGAGCTTCGAGCTGATCCCGCTCAAGAACCTCGAGGCCCAGTTGCCGTTGCTGCCCTCGGGAGCCAAGGTGTCGGTGACGTGCTCACCGACCAAGGGCGTCGGTGCCACCCTCGAGGTCGCCGCCCGCCTGCAGTCCGGCGGCCTCGCCGCCACGCCGCACGTCGCCGCCCGCATGGTGCGCGACCGCGCCCACCTGGCCGAGCTCGTCGCGGCATCCCGGGCGGCCGGGATCGCGGAGTGGTTCGTGGTCGCCGGCGACGCGCCCGAGCCGGCCGGCCGCTACGACGGGGGCCTGCCACTCCTTCGCGACCTCCTCGATCTGGCGCACGGGCTCGAGTCGGTCGGCGTGCCCGCCTACCCGGACGGGCACACGTTCATCAGCCCTGCCGCCGTCACGCAGGCCCTGTACGACAAGCAGGCCGCGCTGGTCGAGGCCGGCTTGCGCGGCTGGGTGTCGACCCAGCTGTGCTTCGACCCGGCCGTCATCCGGGCGTGGTTGCAGGCGGAACGAGCGGCCGGGCTCACCCTGCCGGTGCGCCTCGGCCTGGCGGGCCCGGTCGACCGCACCAAGCTGCTGACGCTCGGGATGCGGGTCGGTGTGGGCCAGTCGCTCCGCTACCTGAAGAAGAACCGCCGAGGCCTGACCGGCTTGCTCCGCAGCGACGGCTACGACCCCGACGACCTGCTCGACGCGCTCGAGGACGACCTCGCGCCGCTCGGGATCTGTGGGGTCCACCTGTTCACGTTCAACCAGCTCGGTGCGGCCGTGGAGTGGCAGCGGTCGCTGGCGGCGTAGCGGCGAGCCGAGGGTCAGGCGCTCGTGGCCAACCAGCTCGTGGTGATCTCCTGGCGGGACATCCCGGCCCAGGTCAACGCCCAGGCGGGCCGGCGGCGGCACCAGGTGGTGCTCGACGAGCGGTTCCAGCAGGCCATCGATCGTGCCGCCATGGTGGCGGGCAAGAAGACCGCGCACGAGTACGTGGCCGAGTGGCGACGCCATAGCGTCCCGTGCGGTGACGACCTGGAAGCGGTGGCCGAGGCCGAGGCCGCCCGCCTCGACGCCGCCTACCCGCCCGAGCGCCTCAGCCGCCTGGTCGACCGCGGCGGCCTGGACGACGAGACCGCCAGCGCCGCCGACCCGCCGCCGCCCGCCCCTTGACCGTTCAGGTCGCGGGATTGCCGCTCAGACCGGCAATTTCCCGACCAGTACGGAACTCGGCCGGGCGCGGCGGTGGCGCCGGGCGGGCTGGCGCGGGCCCGACCGCTCGACCGGCCGCTGCTAGAGGGTGAGCGCGAGCTTCCGGGCTTCGTAGATGGCGAGGCTGGCGCGGCGGGCGGCGACGCAGTCGCCGACCGCATGGTGGGCGATGCCGGCCGCCGCCAGCGCGATGGCGAGCTCGGTGCGGGGGATGGGGGTCTCGGCGACGACGAGCCAATCGAAGGCGGCCGTGTGCTCGGCGTCGGTCAGCGTCGAGTGGAGCACGGCGTGGCCCGGCGCCCACGAGCGGAGCACGTGGTGGGGGAGGACCTCGCCGCCGGCCCGCGCGAAGCGGCGGCGGGCCGGGCCGTCGGCCGCGCTGTGGAGCAGGCCGGTCGCGGCGGCCGGTGCCGCGGTGACCAGCGTGACCTGGCAGCCGGCCTCCTGCAGGTGCATGGCCGTCCCGATGCCCCTCCAGTCGCCGAGGTCGTCGAGCAGAAGCACCCGGCCGTACGGCAGCGCCTCGCCCTCCAGCACGGCGTGGATGCTCGCCGCGGTGGGGGCATCGATGCCGGGCAGGCTGTCGACCAGGGGCACGGCGCGCTGGAAGCCCGCATCGGCGGGCCGTGCGCCGGTCGCCACGACCACGACGTCCGCGCCGGCCTCACGGACCGACTCGGTCGACGCCGTCGACCCGAGCCGGACCTCCACGCCGAGCCGGTCCAGCTCCCGCTCGTACCACGCGAGGTGGTCGAGGATCTGGGAGCGGGTCGGCTGGCGCCCGGCCAGCACCCACTGCCCGCCGAGGCGCTCGCCGGCGTCGACCAGCGTGACGGCGTGGCCCCGTTCGGCGGCCACCCGCGCCGCCTCGAGGCCGGCCGGGCCGCCGCCGACGATGAGGACGCTCCGAGGCTGTTCGGCCGGTGCGAGGCGATCGCCGCCCCACTCGTGCTCCCGCCCGGCCGAGGGGTTGATCAGGCACGAGATCCAGTAGTCGCGGGAGCGCCGACCCCAGCACAGCTGGTTGCAGG
>JBKPRL010000285.1:0-21728 GCA_046734535.1 bacterium
TGCTCGGCCTGCCCCGGTAGCGATGGGCGACCTCCGATGTCGAGGAGTGGCCGCATGGCATCAGTGACGCTCGAGGGTCTCGACCCCTTCAGCCCCGAGTTCCAGCAGGACCCGTTCCCGTACTACGACGCGATGCGGGAGACCTCCCCGGCGTGGCACCTCCCCGGCACAGACCTCCACTTCGTGACCCGCTTCGACGTGGCCTCCGCGGTGCTCCGCGACACCCAGACGTTCTCCTCGGCCTACGGCGCCACGGCCAACGAGCCCCCGAAGCCGCATCTCGCGGAGCAGCTCGAGGCCATCCGGCAGCAAGGGTGGCACCGGCCACCGACGATGCTCACCGTGGATCCGCCGGACCACACCCGTTACCGCAACACCGTCTCGAAGGCGTTCAACGCCAGGGCGATCGCCGCGCTGCGGCCGGCCATCGAGGTGATCGTCGAGGAGGAGATCGCCCGCTTCATCGACAGCGGCGTGGTCAACTTCCGGACCGTCTTCGCCAACCCCGTTCCCGTGAAGGTGATCGTGGCCGCGCTCAACCTTCCCGCTGGATGCGAGCCGGACATCAAGCGGTGGTCCGACGACACCACGGCATCGATCGGCGCCAGGCTGCCGGACGAGCGACTGATCGAGGCGCAGTGGGGCATCCTCGAGCTCCAGCGGTTCATGTTCGCGGAGCTGGAGGAGCGCCAGCGCTGCCCACGCGACGACGTCCCGAGCGCGCTCGTCGCGGCGGAGCTGCCGCTTCCGGACGGCGAGGGCAGCCGCAAGCTGACGATCGAAGAGCTCATGGGGATCTTCCAGCAGCTGATCGGGGCCGGGAACGAGACCACCACGAAGCTCTTCAGCCAGATGCTCAGGATGCTGGCCCAGCAGCACGACGAGTGGTGGAGGCTCAAGGCCGATCCGGGTCGGGCGGCCAAAGTGGTCGAGGAGGCGCTGCGCCTCGCCAGCCCGACCCAGGGGCTGTACCGCAAGGTGACCCGCGACGTGGAGATCGAGGGCGTGAGGGTCCCGGCCGGCGACCGAGTGCTGGTGATGTTCGCCGCCGCCAACCGTGATCCGGGCGAGTTCCCCGACCCGACGCGGTTCGACCCGGATCGGCCGAACGTCCGCAACCACCTCGCCTTCGGCGCCGGAGTGCACTTCTGCATCGGTGCCCCGCTGGCCCGGTTGGAGAGCGTCGTGGCGCTGGAGAAGCTCGTCCGCTACTGGGACGACTTCCGATTGGCCGACAGCAACACCTTCGAGTACGAGCCGAGCTTCCTGCTGCGCGGCCTGAAGGACCTCATCGTCGAGTTCACGAGAGCCTGAGCGCGGAGGTTCCATGCGACAGCTCTCCGGCACTGACACGAGCTTCCTGAACATGGAGACCGCGACCCAGTTCGGTCACGTCAGCTCGATCATCTTCCTCGAGCCCGACGGGACCGACGGGAGCACGGTCTACGGGGACTTCAAGCGAACGGTCGAGGAGCGCATCCACCTGCTACCCGTCTACCGCCGCCGGCTCGTCACCGATCCCCTCAACCTCGACAACCCGTACTGGGTCGACGACGCCGATCTCGACCTCGAGTTCCACATCCGCGAGCTCGCCCTGCCTCGACCGGGCGACGCTCGGCAGTTCGGCGAGCAGGTCGCTCGCCTGATGGGCCGACCGCTCGACCGGTCCCGACCGCTCTGGGAGTGGTACGTGATCAGCGGCCTCGAGGACGGTTCGGTGGCCCTCTTCTCGAAGATCCACCACGCGACGATCGACGGCGCCTCCGGCATCGAGCTCATCCACGTGCTGCTCGACACCGATCCGGCAGGCCGCGAGGTCGAGCTGCCGGCCGAGCCGTGGCAGCCGGAGCGCCCGCCGTCGTCCGCCGAGCTCCTGGCCCGGGCCGCGTGGGGGCTCGCGCTCCGCCCGCAGAAGGTCGCCCGCGCGCAGGCCCGACTGCTCCGGGCCGGGCCCCGGGCCGTAGGGAACCCGGCCGTGCGCAGCATTGTCTCGAGCTGGTTCGACCTCTCCGCCGACCGCCAGGCGCGCCGGCGGACACCGGGGCTGAGCGCACCGCCGACGCCGTTCAACAAGTCCATCACCGCGCACCGTCGGTTCGCGTACCGGACACTGCGGCTCAGCGACGCGCAGACCGTGAAGCGGGCCTTCGGCGTCACCGTCAACGACGTGGTGATGGCCCTCTGTGCGTCGGCGCTGCGCAGCTACCTGGCCGCGCACGACGCCCTCCCTTCTGAGCCGCTCTCGGCCATCGTCCCCATCTCGGTGCGGACGGGGGACGAGACCGACAGCTTCAGCACCAAGGTGACCGGCACCACCTGCCCGCTCCACACCCACCTGGAGGACCCGATCGAACGACTGCAGGCGATCCACGAGTCGATGGCCTCTGCGAAGGAGCTGCAGCGTGCGGTGCCGGCGGACGCGCTCACCGACATCACCCAGTTCACGCCGCCTGCCCTTGCCGCGCAGGCCTCCCGCGTGTCGAGCTCGATCGGGATGGCCGACCGCATGCGTCCGTTGGCCAACCTCACGATCTCCAACGTCCCAGGCCCGCGCCAGCCGCTCTTCCTGTCGGGGCGGGCCATGTCCCACCTGTACCCGGTGTCCATGGTGATGGACGGCCTCGGGCTGAACATGACCGTACAGAGCTATCTCGACAACCTCGACTTCGGCCTGATCGCCTGCCGGGAGCTCGTCCCCGACCTGTGGGACCTGTGCGACCTGCTCGAGCCGGCCATGGCCGAACTGCTCGACGCGGCTGCGCCGCCGCCGCGATCCAGGTCGTCGGCGGCGCGATCTCGGTCATCCTCGACCACCCGCCGCCGGGCGAAGCGATCATGAGGGAGCGATGGAGCTCATCCTGATCCGCCACGCGCTGCCCTGCCGGGTGGAGGACGGGTCAGGCCCCGCCGATCCCAGCCTGTCGGAGGCCGGTGTCCACCAGGCCCGCCACCTCGCGGACTACCTGGCCGACGAGCGGATCCACGCCATCTACGCCAGCCCGCTGCGACGTGCCCGCGAGACGGCCCAGCCCGTGGCCGAGGCGCAGCACCTGGACGTGATCCTGAGCGACGGCATCGCCGAGTACGACCGCGACGCGTCCGCGTACATCCCCGTCGAGCAGCTCAAGGCGGAAGGCGGTCCCGCCTGGCAGGACGTCCTCGCGGGGACGGTCCACCAGGCGCAGGGCGTCGATCCGAACGAGTTCCGCGCGGTCGTGGTGGAGGCCGTGGAGGCGATCATCGCCGCCGCCCCGGGACAGAAGGCCGCCGCGGTGTGCCACGGAGGGGTCATCAACTCGTACCTCACGCACATCCTCGGCATCGACGATCCGACCGCGTTCTTCTACCCGAACTACACGTCCATCCACAGGATCGCCGCCGCGCGCACCGGCGAGCGGAGCGTGCTCAGCCTCAACGAGACCCACCACCTACGGGGGACCGGGCTCCCCGTCGGGCTCTTCGGCGGGTGAGCCACGGTGCCGCTCAACGGCCGGCGGCGACCGGTTTGCGGAGGAAGCTGACCGGCTTGGAGTGGTCGACCGGCGGGCGGGGGATGGCGTCGGCGTTGGACCGCACGAGGTCGAGCTCCGTCCGGGCGCGGTCATGGACGCACTCGGGGTCGGGCCCATCGAGCGGGAGGCCGGTGAAGAGCTTGGCCGCCATGCAGCCGCCCTGGCAGGCGTCGTAGCTGCCGCAGCTCCCACAGGCGCCGGCCGACTGCGGCTCCCGCAGCGCGCGGAACAGCTCGCTCTCCCGCCAGACGGCGGTGAACCCGCCCGGATCCCGGACGTTGCCGGCCAGGAACTCGTCGTGGATGACGAACGGGCAGGCGTAGACGTCGCCGACCGGATCGATCAGGCACACCACCCGGCCGGCGCCGCACATGTTGAGACCGGGAAGCGGCTCCCCGAGCGCGTTCAAGTGGAAGAACGAGTCGCCGGTCAGCACCCCGTCGCCGTGGGCCAGCAGCCACCGATAGATCTGCCGCTGCTGGTCGTTGGTGGGGTGCAGCTCCGGCCACGAGTCCACGCCTCGTCCGGACGGGCGGAGGCGGGTGACCCGCAGCTGCGCGCCGTAGGAGTCGGCGAGGGCCTTGAAGCCGTCGAGCTGGTCGACGTTGTGGCGGGTCACGACGATCGAGATCTTGAACGGGCCGAACCCGGCCTCGGCAAGGTGGTCCATGGCCCGCCGCGCGGTGGCGTAGGAGCCGTGGCCCCGGATGGCGTCGTTCGTGCCGGCATCGAGGCCGTCGAGGCTGATCTGGACGTCGAGGTAGTCGAGCGCGGTCAGCCGGTGCGCCGCGGCGCGGTCGATGAACGCGCCGTTGGTCGAGAACTTCACGCCGATGCCGCGGTCAATCGCGTGCTCGACCAGCGGGAAGAAGTCCCGGCGGATCATCGGCTCGCCGCCCCCGATGTTGATGTAGAAGACCTGCAGACGGTGGAGCTCATCGAGCACCGCCTTGGCCTCGTCGGTGGTCAGCTCGTGCGGGTCGCGCCGGCCCGACGACGACAGGCAGTGCACGCAGGCCAGGTTGCAGGCGTAGGTCAGCTCCCACGTGAGGCAGATCGGCGCGTCGAGCCCGCCCTTGAGCTGCTCAACCAGCGAGCGCGCGGACACGCACCACCTCCGACGACTCGAGCGACGCCAGGGCATCGACGAACGAGCTCCAGCGGGCCGGCGCCACGCCGCACGCCTCCAGCGTCGCCCGCAGGGACGGCTCCGACCCGAGCCGCTGTACGACGGCGACGACGTCGGGGTGCTTCAGGAAGACCAGCCGCCGGTTGCCGTAGTGGTAGGCCAGCGCGCCGAAGGGCTCGCGGCGCAGCGCCACCGAGGGGTGGAGCTCGAGCGGCTCGTCGAGGCTGACGGGCACGTCAGCGCGTCAGTACACGCCGCACATGCCGTCGATGGAGATCTCCTCGATCAGGAGCTCCTCTTCGACCAGCTCGGCGCTCGGCGCACCGTCGTCCTGGATGGTCTGGTCCACAGCCGGTTCCATGTCCGCAGCGTAACCGTGGGGTCAGGCCGAGAACACGCCCGCGCCGGCGAGGACCTGCCGAGCCAGGTCCTCGTCACCCTCGACGGACACGGCGACGTCGTCCGGCTCCAGCCGGCGGGCGGCCAGGCGGCAGTACTCGACCACGTCCAGCACGACGGTGGCGTCCGGGGCGCCCGCCGTCTCGCCCCATCCGAGGGCCTGGTCCCACGTGCCCCCGCCCTGGCCGGTCAGCACGATGCGGACCGTGCGACCCGCCGCCGGCGCGCCGGCCATGGCCAGGCCGAGGGGGATGCTCGGCACCGCGACGCGGCTCATGCGCCGGAGCCGAGGGGCATCGGGGGCCGACGCGGGCCGGCCGGTGGCGCGCCGGATGTCCTCGTCGTGGGTCCAGATCTCGAAGACCCGCGTGATGAGGACCGTCGAGAGCGACGTGTCGAGGAAGTGGAAGTGGATCGGCTGCCGGCCGGCGGAGCGGTCGAGGCCGCTCAGGTGGGCAGTGATCGCCCGCGTCAGCTCCTGCCAGCGGGCCAGCACGTCCGCCGCCTCGCGCTCGGACCACGCGGCGACGATCCCCCTCGTCATCCCCAGGTGGTCGGGTTCCAGCGCCTCGTCGATCTCGAGCGGCCACAGGCCGAGCTGGCGGCCGAAGTACTCCTCGACGGCGACCAGGTGGGTGACCAGCCCCTTGACGGTCCAGCCCTCGATGGTCGGGGCGTCCCACTCCTCCGGCGTCAGCTCGTCCAGCAGCTCGCCGAGCGCGGCGATCGTCCGGCGGTAGGCCTCGTTCGCCGGGATCTCCTCGACCTCACCTATCGGGACGCCGAACGCCCGCTTCGCGAGCGCGGCCTCCAGCATGCGCTCACGCAGCGCCGTGGGCGGTTCCTCTGACGCGGTCGCGGCGAGGCCGCCCAGGACCTCCCGCCAGGAGGCGAGGAGGTCCGCTCCGCGGGAGTCGGCGCCGCCGAGGTGGGCATCGAAGGCCTTGAGCTCGTCGGTGTCGAGGGCATCCGCGGCGAACGCGGCCACGTCGTCGGGGGAGCGCGGGCTCAGGTCCACGAGGTCACCCCCTGGGCCGAGAGCACCGCAGACAGCTTGCCCAGGGCGAGACGCAGGCGGGACTTGGCCGTCCCCTCCGGCAGACCGAGGCGCGCGGCCACCTCACGGAAGGTGAGACCGCCGAAGTAGGCCAGCACCACTGCTTCTCGCTGCTCGAGCGGGAGCGTGTCGACGGCAGCCCGCACCCGGGCGGCCGTGTCCTGCGCGCCCAGCTCGGTCGTGATGTCGACGACCGTGGCCACGGCGCCCGTCGCTGCGTCCTGCGACGTCCGGGTCTCGCGGTCACGGCGCCGGGCCTCGCTCCGCACCCAGTCGACCGACCGCCGGTGGGTGATGGCACCCAGGAAGGCGCGCAGCGACCCCTTCGTGGCATCGAAGCGATCGGCGTGCTCCCAGAACTGCACGAACACCTCCTGTGTGATCTCCTCGGCCGCCGCCGTGGAGCTGGTGACCCGGCGGGCCAGGCCGTACACCAGGCTGCCGTACCGGTCGTAGACGAGCCCGAGCGCACGATCGTCGCCCGCGACGATCCTGGCCACCAGCGTGCCGTCGGCCTCCGGCTGCCCTGTGGCCGGCGTGGACATCGCCTCCACCGTAGTGGTCGACACCCTTCCGTTCGCCGCCGTCACGGTCGTGGATCACCGGGTATCGTCCGGCCCGTTCCGCGGAGTTCGGCCGCGGGTTCGCCTCGTCGAGTGCAGGGGGTTTGCCATGAAGACCAACGCCGCCATCCTCTGGGAGGTCGGTGCCCCGTGGAGCGTCGAGGAGATCGAGCTCGACCCGCCCAAGGAAGGCGAGGTGCTGGTCAAGCTGGCGGCGTCCGGCCTCTGCCACTCCGACGAGCACGTCGTCACCGGTGACCTGCCCTTCGAGCTCCCGATCATCGGCGGCCACGAGGGCTCCGGCGTCGTTCAAGAGGTGGGCGCCGGCGTCAGCTGGCTCAAGCCGGGTGACCACGTGGTGTTCGGCTTCATCCCTTCCTGCGGCCGCTGCCCGAGCTGCTCGACCGGCCACCAGAACCTGTGCGATCTGGGGGCAGCGCTCGGGGCCGGCCTGCAGATCGCTGACGGCACGTCACGCCACCACGCGAAGGGCCAGGACCTGCGCCTCATGTGCCTGCTCGGGACGTTCAGCCACCACACCGTGGTCCACGAGGCCAGCTGCATCAAGATCGACGACGACATCCCGCTCGATCGGGCCTGCCTGCTCGGCTGCGGGGTCGTCACCGGCTGGGGTTCGTCGGTCTACGCGGCCGAGGTCTCGCCGGGGGACAACGTCGTGGTGGTCGGGATCGGCGGCATCGGGATCAACGCCGTCCAGGGCGCCAAGCTGGCCGGCGCCAAGCGGATCTTCGCCGTCGACCCGCTGGAGAACAAGCGGGAGAAGGCCATGGAGTTCGGCGCCACCCACACGTCGGCCTCGATGGAGGAGGCCCTGCCCCTCGTGCAGGAGGTGACGTGGGGGACGATGGCCAACAAGGTCATCCTGACGATGGGCGTGGGCAGCGGCGAGCTGATGGCCTCGGCCCTCGCCCTCGCGTCGAAGCGGGGGCGGGTCGTGGTGACCAACCTCCACCCTGGCCTCGAGATGAGCGCCACGATGAGCCTCCTCGAGATGACGCTCATGGAGAAGCAGGTCGTCGGCTCGCTCTTCGGCTCCGGTAACCCCCGCTACGACATCCCCAAGCTCCTCGGCCTGTACCGCGAGGGCCAGCTCGAGCTGGACGGCCTGGTGAGCAAGACGTACACCCTCGACTCCGTCAACGAGGGCTACGACGACATGCGGGCCGGGAAGAACATCCGCGGCGTCATGGTCTACGAGTGACCCACCCGATCACGACCCGGGCCGCAGTGCTCTGGGGGCTGAACCAGGAGTGGAAGGTCGAGGAGATCGAGCTCCACCCGCCCAAGGCCGGCGAGGTCCTGGTCAAGATGAGCGCCGCCGGCCTCTGCCACTCTGACGAGCACATGGTCACCGGCGACATGATCCCGCCGGTCGAGCTGCGCGAGCAGCTGGGCCTGACCGATCCGTTCCCCCTCATCGGCGGCCACGAGGGGGCCGGTGTGGTGGTCGAGGTCGGCCCCGGGGTCACGAGCGTCCAGCCGGGCGACCACGTGTCGGCCAGCTTCATCCCGTCGTGCGGGCGCTGCCGGTACTGCTCGACCGGGCGGCAGAACCTGTGCGACCTCGGTGGCGCCACCTTCGTCCGGGGCCAGATCACGGATGGCACCTCACGGCACTTCGTCCGGGGCCAGGAGCTGAACCTCATGGCCAAGCTCGGGACCTTCAGCGAGCACACCGTGGTCGCCGAGGCGTCGGTCATCAAGGTCGAGCCCGACCTGCCGCTCGAGTGCGTGGCCCTCGTGTCGTGCGGTGTGGCCACCGGCTTCGGCTCGGCGGTCGAGCGGGCCGGAACCCGGGTCGGCGACACCGTCGTCGTGGTCGGCATCGGTGGCATCGGCATCAACGCGGTGCAGGGCGCGCGGATGGCGGGCGCACGTCGCGTCATCGCCGTCGATCCAATCGAGCTCAAGCGCGAGAAGGCCATGGACCTCGGCGCCACCCACACCTTCTCCTCCATGGAGGAAGCGATCCCGGCCGTGATGGAGCTGACGTGGGGCCAGATGGCCGACCGCGTGATCATGGCGCCCGGGGTGCTCTACGGCGAGCTGATGGCCGGGGCCAACGCCCTGTGCGGCAAGGGCGGGACCATCGTCGTGACCGCCATCGCTCCCATCACGCAGACCGAGGCCAGCATCAACCTCTTCCAGCTGGCCATGTGGCAGAAGGAGATCAAGGGGACGATCTTCGGCTCGCTCAACCCGCGCGCTGACATCCCGAAGCTGCTCGACCTCTACCGCCAGGGCGACCTGAAGCTGGACGAGCTCATCACCCGCCGCTACCCGCTCGACGACATCAACCTCGGTTACCAGGACATGCGGGATGGCACCAACATCCGCGGCGTCATCGTCTTCGACTGACCGCCTGCTGGACCGGCTGGGCCGGCGCGTCGTCGGGCGTCGCCGGGAGCTGGAGCTGGTCGTCGCCGCGCTCGCGGCCGGACGCCACATCCTGCTGGAGGGCCCGCCGGGGACCGGCAAGTCGACGCTCCTCCGCGCGGTGGCCGACGAGCTGCGGATCGGCTTCGAGTTCGTCGAGGGGAACGCCGAGCTGACGCCGGCGCGGCTGGTCGGCCACTTCGATCCGGCCCGCGTGATGACGGACGGCTACGCGCCCGACGTCTTCGTCGACGGCCCGCTCGTCTCCGCCCTCCATGACGGGTCGCTGCTCTACGTCGAGGAGATCAACCGGATCCCGGAGGAGACGCTCAACGTCCTCATCACCGTGATGAGCGAGGCCGAGCTGCACGTTCCCCGGCTCGGTCGGGTGGTGGCCGCGCCCGGCTTCCGGCTGGTGGCGGCCATGAACCCCTTCGACGCGGTCGGCACGGCCCGGATCTCGAGCGCCGTGTACGACCGGACCTGCCGGCTGTTGGTCGACTACCAGAGCGCGCAGGATGAGGCCGTGATCGTCGAGCGGTCGGTCGGAGCCGGCGCCAACGCGCTGGACGAGGCGTGGATGGCTGCGATGGTCGAGCTCGTCCGGCGGACCCGCAGCCACCCCGAGGTCCGGATCGGCTCCTCGGTGCGCGGGGCCATCGACGCCACCGCGGTGGCGGCGAGCCTGGCCGAGGTGCGCGGGTTGCCGGCGTCCAGTCCCAGCGTCGGCCTCGACGCAGCGCTCATCGCGCTGTCCGGGCGGGTCCGGCTGCGGGAAGGCGTCACCCGGACCTCGGAGGAGATCATCACCGAGCTGTGGGGTGACGTGTTCGGGCGGCGGTCGGAGGGGGGAGGCCAGGGAAAAGCTGGCGCCCCGACTGGGGCCACCAGCTCCCCCTCGTGAGGGAGGGCGCGGCCGCGGACGAGGCAGTGGCCGCGTCGTCCCGCCGGACCGCGTCACGTCGCGAGCTGGCCCGCCACCAGCGCTTCGAGCAGGTGTCGCCCGAGGTGGGGCAGCTCGACGAGGCGGCCTTCCAGCGGTTGATGGACGAGCACCCGGACGAGGCCCTGGCCCTGCTGGCCGACCTCACGGGCGCCACCGACCCGCGCCTGCGGGAGCTGGCCCGGCAGCTGGCCGGGCGGATCATCGTCGACCTCAGCCGGCGCGGTCGGGCCCGCCAGCGGGGGGTCGGCCGCATCCTCACCCAGCCCTTCCAGCCCGAGGCCGGCGACCTCGACCTGGATGCCAGCCTCGAGGCGCTGGCCGAGGCCCGCGCCCACGGTGGCGCGCCCGACGCGGAGCGCCTGCGCGTCCGGGGTTGGCGCAAGCGGGGGACGGCGCTGTGTCTGGTCGTCGACCGCAGCGGGTCCATGGGCGGGCGTCCGCTGGCCACCTCCGCGCTGGCCGCCGCCGCCATCGCGCACCGCGCGCCCGCGGACTACAGCGTGCTCGCCTTCGGCCAGGACGTGGTCGTGGCCAAGGCGCAGGACCAGCCCAAGCCCGCGGCGCAGGTGGTGAACGACGTCCTCGCGCTGCGGGGCTTCGGCACCACCGACCTCGTCGGCGCGCTCAGGGTGGCAACGACGCACCTGCAGCGCTCCCAGGCCGGCCGGCGGGTGGCCGTCCTGCTGTCGGACTGCCGGGCGACGGTGCCCGGCGACGTGGTGGGCGCGGCGCGAGGTCTGGATGAGCTGTGCATCGTCGCTCCTGCGGCCGACGCGGAAGAAGCGAGGGTCCTGGCCGCGTCCGTCGGCGCCCGCTTCGCCACCGTGCACGGCCCGAGCGACATCCCCGACGCCCTCGCCGCCGTTCTCGACGCGTGAGGCCCGTCCAGCGGGCCCGGGCCTGCCGGCCCGACCCACCCGTTCCGGTCCTGGGCCCGACCCACCCGTTCCGGTCCTCCGGGCCCGACCCACCCGTTCCGGTCAGCGAAATGCCGCTCCGGAGTGCTTTTCGCTGACCAGAAGCCGTGGCAGCAGGATCAGTGGGCCGGTCCCGACTCAGCGGCAGGACGGGTCGTCGGGCGGGAAGATGCCGACGCCGTTGTCCTCGATGACGACGGCGCCGCCGGCCCCGGACGGCGGCGTGCTGCTGGTCGCCGCCGCGCCGGCGGTGTCGGTGGCCCCGGACGCGTCGCCAGGCGCAGTCGTGTCGGCCGAGCTCGGGACGTCCGCGACCGTGGCCTGACCGCGGAAGACCTCGAGGACGTTCTGCGTGGCCGGGTCGGACAGGGTGGGCACGATCACCGACGCCCCGCCGACGTTCGTGCCCTTGCCGTCCATGCGGTACGTCTTGACCTCACTGGGATCGAACTTCCCCAGGCGGCTCGCCACCTTCAGGAGGTCGTTGACGGTGAGCGTCTCGTCGACGCGGACGTTCTTGAGCGCAGTGTCGATGAGCTTCTTCGCGACGTCGGGGCGGGTCCCCCCGCGATCGGCGGCCTTGCGCAGCATCCGCTTGATGAAGTCCTGCTGGCGCCGGATCCGCCCCCGGTCGCTCGAGCCATCCTCCTTCCAGCGGCCGTCCTCCTCGTACTGGTAGTGGCGGGAGCGGGCGTAGGCGAGCGCGGCGTCGCCGCTCATCGCGTAGCAGCCTGGGGTCGGGATGTCGAGGCCCGTGAACCGGTCGCGGGTCGGGTAGGCGAAGGGGATCTTCACCCCGCCGAGGGCGTCGACCAGGTACTTGAACGCGCAGAAGTCGACCTCGATGTAGTGGTCGACCGGGAGGTCGAAGTTCAGCTCGATCGTCTGGACCAGCCGGCTCGGATCGCCCTTGTCGAAGGCCGAGTTGATCCGGCTCTTGCGGTTCGAGGTGCCGATCTTCACCCACAGGTCGCGGGGGAACGAGAGGATGGCGGCCTGGGACTCGTTCGGGTCGACCCGCAACAGCATGATCGTGTCGGAGCGATCACCGATGTCGTTGCCCTCGGTGAGGAAGGCGCCGGCGTAGGGCGAGCTCGGATCGATGCAGGCGCGGCTGTCGGACCCGACGAGGAGGTAGTTCTCGGCCTTGACCGATCCGCTCAGATCGATGGTGGTCGTCGGCTGGCCGGTGATGTCGTCGACGCTCGACCCCGCGAGCCCCGTCGGATCAGCGCCGGTCGCGTCGTGGATGACGACCCGGCGGGTGGCCGAGAGCGTGTCGTTGGCCGTCCACACCAGCCCGGCCGCCGTGACCGCACCCGCCATGACCAGGCAGTTGAACGCCAGCACGCCGCGCTGTGGCCACGTCCGGCGGAGGCGGCGGGCGTCGCGCGGCACGGGCGGAGACGCTAGCGGCGGCTCACGGTGGGCAGGGAGCGGTAGCTAGCGTTCGCGGATGCTCGATTCGACGGAGGGCTGGCCGCTCCTCGTCAAAGTGACCGTGATCTTCCTCGTCGCGGTCATCCTCACGATCATCGTCCGGCGCGCCACGACGAAGCGGGCTTCCCGAATGCTGACCCGCTTCGGCACGGTGTCGACCGATCCGGTGCGGGAGGCGGCCCGGGTGAAGACGCTCGGCACGGTCACCCGGAGCGCGCTCATCGGCGCGATCTGGATCACGGCGATCCTGGCCATCTTCCAGGTCCTCAACCAGGCGTTCAGCTCGTTCGTGCTCGCCATCACGCTGCTCGGGAGCGCGCTCACCTTCGGCGCGCAGAGCCTGATCCGCGACGTGCTCTCGGGCTTCTTCATCCTCCTCGAGGACCAGTACGCCGTCGGCGACCAGATCGACCTCGGCCTCGCCTCGGGGACCGTCGAACGGGTAACGCTGCGGGTGACCCGCCTGCGCGACGCCACGGGCGAGGTGTGGTGGGTGCCGAACGGGCAGATCGCCCGGGCCGGGAACATGACGCAGGACTGGGCCCGTGCCGTGATCGACGTGGCGTTGGCCCGGGAGAGCGACGCGGAGCAGGCGACGGCCACCGTCATCGAGATCGCCGAGCAGACCGTGGCCCGTCCGGATCTGGCGGACCGGGTTCTCGAGCCGCCGACGGCGGTCGGGCTCATCGAGGTGTCGGACCACCGGCTCGTGATCCGTGCCACGGTGAAGGTGGCGAAGGGGGCGCAGGACGACGTGCGCCGAGCCGTGCAGACCGCGCTCCTGACCGCGTTCAAGGACGGCCGGCTGATCAGCCCGCCGGTGATCGACCACCCAGGCGGCGGGGCCGGCCCGTCGAGCGGTGCGGCCGGCGGTCCGTCGGCGTCCTGAGTCGGGAGGGCCTAGGGGACGACGACGACCGTCGTGCCGACCGGCGCCCAGTTCCAGACGAGCACCGCGTCGTCGTGTGACTGTCGCAGGCAACCACCGCTGAGGGGCTGGCCGAGCTGCTCGACGGTCTGCACCGGATGGCCGTACTGCGTCGGGATCTCGTGGAGGCCGATGCCACCGCCCTGTGGTCCGACCGCGAAGCGGACCATGTAGTTCCAGATGATCGACGGGTTGTGCGTCGCGAACGTGCTGTAGGACTTGGAGTACACGTGGTACTCGCCGAAGGCGGGGATGTCGTACCGGCCCGACACCAGGTGGGTGTTGGTGATGTAGCCGTTGTCCTCGATCAACCAGACCCGCTGCTGGAACTTGGAGTAGACGATGCGCCGGCCGAAGCCCGAGTCCGCTGGCGGCTTGAGCACCCACGGCGGGTTGATGTTGTGCCACTCGGGGTTGTAGCCGGGCGCGGTGATCCATGTGCCCGAGGCCACGGCCAGGATCGTCGTGGTCGTCGTGGTCGTCGTGGTGGTCGAGCGAGGCGGGGTGCTGGTGGTCGTCGAGCCCCGTCCGGCTCTGCCGGAGGCGTTGGTGGTGGCCGCCCCGCCGCCGGTGTCGGGCGGCGCGGTGGTCGTGGTCTGCGTGGTCGTCGGCTTGCTCGACGGATCGGTGGATGTCGGCAGCGCGGTCGTGGTGGTCGACCGGCCGGCCGCGGTCGGCTCGTCGGTGCCGGGCACCTGGGCGAGGGCCACCGGACCGGTCGCCGACGCCGCCACCACCAGCGCTGCGAACAACGGGGCCCGGCGCGTCCACCACCGCATGGCGGCCCAGGGTAGGTGTTACGCGGTGGGCGCGGCCAGGATCACTCCGACCGACACGTCGTCGTCGGACTCGGTCAGGTCGAGGGTGGCGATCCCGCCCGCCGCCCGCAGGTCCTCCTCGCCGAGGCTGATGGCGGACAGGAAGTCGGCCGGGCCAGCGACCTGCAACCGATCAACCGGGGAGCGTTGGGACAGCTTGGCCTCGGTCTTGGCGCGGCGGACCCGGGCCAGCACCTCGCCCACTGCGTCGAGCATCGCGGGGTCGGCCGCTTCGCTCGGCGCCACCTCCTCGGTCGTCGGCCACGGGGCGAGGTGGATCGAGCCCTCGTGCCACCAGCTCCAGACCTCGTCGGTCACGAACGGGATGATCGGCGCGAACAGCCGCTGGAGCGCGCCGAGCGCGACGCGGAGCGCGGCGACGGCCGAACCGGCGGCCGCGTCGCCGCGCGCGCCGTAGGCACGGCTCTTGACCAGCTCGACGTGATCGTCGCAGAACCACCAGAAGAAGGCTTCGGTGCGCTCGAGCGCCCGCGCGTAGTCGTAGGACTCGAAGCTGGTCGTCGCCTCCTCGACGACGCCGCCGAGGCGGGTGAGCATCGCCCGGTCCATGGGCTCGCCGATGGCGGCGCCCGCCGCCGGCTCCCCGAAGGCGAGCACGAACTTGCTGACGTTGAGCAGCTTGGTCGCCAGCTTGCGCCCGATGCGCATCTGCCCCTCGTCGAACGCGGTGTCCACGCCGGGCCGGCCGGACGCCGCCCAGTAGCGGACGGCGTCGGAGCCGTGCTGCTCGAGGAGGGCCATGGGTGTCACGACGTTGCCCTTCGACTTCGACATCTTCTTGCGGTCGGGGTCGAGGATCCACCCGCTGATCGCCGCGTTGGTCCAGGGGAGTGTGCCGTGCTCGAAGTCGGAGCGGACGATGGCGCCGAACAGCCAGGTCCGGATGATGTCGTGCGCCTGGGGGCGCAGGTCCATCGGGAACACCCGGGCGAAGAGGTCGGGGTCGTCGATCCAGCCGCCGGCGATCTGAGGGGTGAGCGACGACGTGGCCCAGGTGTCCATGACGTCAGGGTCGCCGACGAACCCGCCGGGCTGCCCCCGCTGCTCGGGCGCATAACCGGCCGGGACGTCCGAGGACGGATCGAGCGGGAGCGACGACTCGTCGGGAACGATCGGGTGGTCGTGGTCGATCTCGCCGTCCGCCCCAAGGGGGTACCACAGCGGGAAGGGCACGCCGAAGAAGCGCTGCCGGGAGATCAGCCAGTCGCCGTTGAGCCCCCCGACCCAGTTGTCGTAGCGGTGGCGCATGAACAGCGGGTACCAACGCACCTCCCGGCCCCGCTCCAGGAAGCGCTCCCGGAGGGCCTCGTCACGACCGCCGTTGCGGATGTACCACTGCCGGCTCGTCACGATCTCGAGCGGCCGCGAGCCCCGCTCGTAGAACTTGACCGGATGGGTGAGCGGCCGGGGCTCGCCCAGCAGCTCGCCCGACTCCCGGAGCAGCTCGACCATGCGTGACTGCGCCTGCTTGACCGTCCGGCCGGCCAGCTCGGCATAGGCGGCGCGACCTGGGTCGGTCGAGATCCAGTCGGGCACTGCGGCGGCGAGGCGGCCGTCGCGCCCGACCACGGCCCGCGTCGGCAGCTGGAGCTCGCGCCACCAGGTGACGTCGGTGACGTCCCCGAAGGTGCAGATCATCGCCATCCCGGTGCCCTTCTCCGGGTCGGCCAGGTCGTGCGCGACGATCGGGACCTCCACGCCGAACAGCGGCGTCGTGGCCGTGCTGCCGAAGAGGGGCTGGTGGCGGGCGTCGTCAGGATGAGCGACGAGGGCTACACACGAGGCGACGAGCTCGGGTCGGGTGGTGTCGACGACGATGTCGCCCGAGCCGTCGGACCGGTGGAAGGCGATCTGGTGGTACGCGCCGGGCGTCTCCCGGTCCTCCATCTCGGCCTGGGCGACGGCCGTGCGATCGTCCACGTCCCAGAGCGTCGGGGCCTCCTGCTGGTAGGCCTCGCCGCGGGCCAGGTTGCGCAGGAACGCCACCTGGCTGACCCGGCGGGAGCGCTCGTCGATCGTCGTGTAGTAGTGCCGCCAGTCGACCGACAGCCCGAGCCGGCGCCACACGTCCTCGAAGGCCTGCTCGTCGACGGCGGTGAGCCGCTCGCACAGCTCGACGAAGTTGCGCCGATCGACGGCCACCTGCTCCTTGCCGGGTCCCTCAGGTGGGCGGAAGTCCGGGTCGTAGGCCAACGACGGGTCGCAGCGGACGCCGAAGAAGTTCTGGACCCGCCGCTCGGTGGGCAGGCCGTTGTCGTCCCAGCCCATCGGATAGAAGACCTGCTGGCCCCGCATGCGGTGGAAGCGGGCGACCGCGTCGGTGTGCGTGAAGCTGAAGACGTGGCCGATGTGGAGCGAGCCGGACACCGTGAGCGGCGGCGTGTCGACCGAGAACACCTGGCCGCGGGTCGCGGTGCGGTCGAAGTGGTAGGTGCCATCGTCGGCCCAGCGCTGGGCCCAGGTGGCGTCGATGCCGTCGAGCGTCGGCTTGTCGGGGACGGTGGGCATGGCGGTACGACGGTACCCGAGCGCGCCGGAGACCCGACCAGCGAATGGCCCGGTCCTCCGTCGCCAGGGTGGAGGCTGCCGTTCCGATGGGGCGCGCCGGCATCTGGCGCGGTCCCGTCTCGTCGATGCGACGATCCCGCGCCAGAAGCCCTCCGGCGGCCGGCGGCCGAATCGACGCCGATTCGATGGACGAGCGCCACGTACGCTGCCTGGGTGCTCCGCCTCTACGACACCGCCTCGGGTGAGGTCCGCGAGCTGGCGATGCGCCAACCCGGCCAGGTGGACATCTACCTCTGCGGCCCGACCGTCTACGGTCCGCCCCACCTCGGGCACGGCCGGGCGACGCTGGCCTACGACGTGCTGCGGCGGTATCTCGAGTGGTCGGGCGTGCGGGTGCGGCTGGTGTCGAACATCACCGACATCGACGACAAGATCATCGCCCGCGCCAACCGGGAGAGCCGCGATGCGGGCGAGATCGCCCGTCGTTGCGAGGCCGTCTGGTTCCAGGCCATGCAGGGCATCGGCGTGGATCCGCCGACCGACATCCCCCACGCCACCGACTACGTCGAGCAGATGGTGACCATGATCGGGCAGCTGATCGAGATCGGCCGCGCCTACACGACCGACGACGGCGTGTACCTCGACGTCACGTCGGTCGAGGACTACGGCCTGCTCGCCCACCAGTCGCTCGACCAGATGCTCGTCGGCGGCGGCGACCGCGAGGTCTACGGGATGGAGCAGAAGCACCACCAGGCCGACTTCGCGCTCTGGAAGGCCGCCAAGCCCGACGAGCCGAGCTGGCCGTCGCCGTGGGGGGACGGGCGGCCCGGCTGGCACACCGAGTGCGTGGTCATGTCGCTCGACCTGCTCGGCGATGGCTTCGATCTCCACTGCGGTGGGCTCGACCTCAAGTTCCCCCACCACGAGAACGAGCGGGCCCAGGCGGTCGCGCTCGGCCACCGCTTCGCCAACCACTGGATGCACCACGCCTTCGTCGTCGACGAGACGGGCGAGAAGATGTCCAAGTCGGTGGGCAACATCGAGAACCTGCTCGATCTCATCGAGGAGGTCGACGGCCGCGCCTTCCGCATGGTCCTGCTCCAAGCCCACTACCGCTCGCCGGTGCAGGTCGGGCGGGATCGGCTGGAGGCGGCGGAGCGTGCCCTCGGCCGCGTCGATGCCCTCGCCCGCCGCACGAGCGACGTGCCCGAGGCCGAGCCGGACGCCGCCACGCTCGCGGCCTTCTCGGCCCGCATGGACGACGACCTGGACACGCCGGGCGCCATGGCCGTCGTCTTCGACACCATCTCCAGCGCCAACAGCCTGCTCGATGCCGGTGACAACATCGGGGCTGCGCCGCTCGTCGCCGCGGTGTGGTCGATGTGCGCCGCGGTGGGCCTCGTCCCCCGAGCGGACGACGAGGTGCCGGAGGACATCGCTCGTCAGGTCGCCGCGCTCGACGCCGCCCGGGCCGAGCGCGACTTCGCCGTCGCGGACACCTTGCGCAGCGCGCTGCAGGGCGAGGGCTGGGTGGTGGAGACGACCAAGGACGGCACGCGGGTCCACCGCGCCTGACCCACCGGAGGTCGACCGCCGCCCATCCGCGCCTGCGTGGCGGTGGCCGATGACACTTGACGGCGGTGGTCACGGCTCGCCCCTCCGTGCGCCCGCCGCGTCCCGACTCGCGTCCACGGCGCCCGGGAGTGCGGTCCATGGGCTACCAACCGTCTCTCGACGGGATCCGCGCCGTCGCCGTGGTCGCCGTCCTCCTGTACCACGCCGACGTCCGCTGGCTGCCCGGCGGGTTCCTCGGCGTCGACGTGTTCTTCGTCGTGAGCGGCTACCTCATCACCTCGCTGCTGGTCGAGGAGCGGCGAGGGTCGATGACGACCGACCTCAAGCGCTTCTGGGTCCGGCGGGCAAAGCGCCTCCTGCCGGCGCTGTTCACGATGCTGGCCGTGACGTGCGCCTACGCCGCGGTCGCAGTGCCGGATGCGCTCTACCGCCTGCGCACCGACGCGGTCGCCGCGTCGACGTACTCGACCAACTGGTGGTTGATCGCGAGCAACCAGAGCTACTTCGAAGCGCTGGGCCGGCCGCCGTTGCTGCGCCACCTGTGGTCCCTGGCGGTCGAGGAGCAGTGGTACCTGCTGTGGCCGCTGGTGTTCGTGCTGGCGATGGGGCTCGTGCGGGGACGAACGGAGCGCCTGGTCCTGCCCATCGTGCTCGCCGCCCTGGCGTCGGCGGTGTGGATGGCGACCGTCTTCGATCCGTCGGGCGACGCGTCCCGCGCCTACTTCGGCACCGACACCCGAGCGTCGGGGCTGCTGATCGGCGCGGCCGCCGCGATGGTCTGGACGCCGTGGCGGTGGCCGTGGGCCGATCGCCGTCCGCTGGCCGGCCTCGACGCGATCGGTTGGCTGGCGCTGCTCTCGCTCGTCGCCGTCATGCTCCGGTGGGGCCAGACGGCGAGCGTGCTCTACCGCGGGGGCTTCCTCCTGGTCGCCGTGCTCTCGCTCCTCGTCGTCGCCGTGTCCGTCCACCCGGGAGCCATGACGTTCCGGGCCGTGCTCTCGCTCGCGCCGCTGCGCTGGCTCGGCTCGCGCAGCTATGGGTTGTACCTGTGGCACTGGCCCGTCTTCATGGTGACGCGCCAGCAGGACTATCCGGACATGGACGGAAGGGTCCGCTTCGCACTACGGCTGGGGCTCACCTTCGCGCTGACGGAGCTCAGCTTTCGGCTCGTCGAGCGGCCGGTGCGCGACGGCTCGGCGATGCAGTGGATCACCGACTGGCGGGCCGACCGGACCCGCCGGGCCCGCCCCCGCGGGTGGGCCGCGGTCGGCGCGACCGCGGCGTTGCTCTCGGTGGCCTTCGTCGGCGTCCGTGTCGCGACCGCGCAGCCGGTCGACATCACGACCGGTGGTTCGGAGGAGGTCTTCCAGCCCGCGACTGCAGCGCTCTCCCCGCTGGCGCCGGTCGCCGCCGCAGCCGCGGTGCCGCCGACGGTCCCGGCGGTCGCAGGAGTCTCATCGGCGGCGAGCCCGGGCGCGCCCGTCATCGGCACCCTGCCGCCGCACCTGCCCCGGCGGGTCGTCGTCGTGGGGGACTCGCAGGCCAGCGCTCTCGTCAAGAACGCGCCCTCTGGTCTCGGCCGCACGCTGGCGCTCGCGAACGGCGCGGTCGAGGGCTGCGGGTTGTTCGACGACGGAAACCTCCGGACGACGGCGGACTTCCGCCGTTCGTTCGGGAGCTGCCGGGGGTGGCCGGAGAGGTGGGCGGCCTCGGCCCGGCGGAGCAGAGCGGACGTCGCCCTCGTCGTCATCGGGGCGTGGGACGTCTTCGACCTCGCCCGTGACTCGGGTGTGCTGGCCTTCGGCTCGCCGGCCCATGACGCCTACCTGCTGGCGCAGCTGCAGCGCGGGATCTCCGGGCTCGTCGCCGCGGGTAGCCAGGTCGCGCTGCTCGAGGTGCCCTGCTACGACCCCGTCGACGGCGGGGGCCTGACCGCCCTCCCCGAACGCGGCGACCGCCGCCGGACCGACCACCTGAACCACCTGCTGCGCCTGACGGCCAACAACGATCCCGCCCACGTGACCTTCGTCAGGGGTCCTCGCGAGTGGTGCGGCGACCACGCCATCGCCACCGACCTCGCCTATCGCTGGGACGGCGTCCACTACTACCGACCGGGCGCCAAGCTGGTCTTCGAGGCCATCGCCCAGGCCCTCGTCGCCCTCCCGCGGATGGCCGGCTGAGCCGTACGGACTTCCGGTCGAAGCGGGTTGCGACCTTAGGTTACCCGTCGGTAACTTATGGTCATGGCCGACTTCTCCCTCGAGCTCAACGAAGACCAGCAGCAGATCCAGAAGTGGGTCCACGACTTCGCCGAGAACGTCGTGCGGCCTGCGGCCCACGAGTGGGACGAGCGGGAGGAGTTCCCCTGGCCCATCGTGAAGGAAGCGGCCCACATCGGGCTCTACGGCTTCGACTTCATGGCCAACGCCATGGGCGACTCGACCGGGCTGACGCTGCCCGTGGCGCTCGAGGAGCTGTTCTGGGGCGACGCCGGCATCGGCCTGGCCATCTTCGGATCAGCGCTGGCCGCGGCCGGCATCTCCGGCAATGGCACGCCCGAGCAGGTCATGGAGTGGGTGCCACAGTGCTACGGCACCGCGGACGACGTCAAGCTCGGCGCGTTCTGCGTGTCCGAGCCCGACGCCGGCTCCGACGTCTCGTCGCTGCGGACGCGGGCCGTCTACGACGCGGCCCACGACGAGTGGGTGCTCAACGGCACCAAGGCATGGATCACCAACGGCGGCATCGCAGACGTCCACGTGGTCGTGGCCACGGTCGACCCCGCCCTCAAGGGGCGGGGCCAGGCCTCGTTCATCGTGCCGCCGGGCACGAAGGGCCTGTCCCAGGGGCAGAAGTACAAGAAGCATGGCATCCGGGCGTCGCACACTGCCGAGGTGATCCTGGACGACGTCAGAGTCCCGGCTCGCTGTCTCCTCGGCGGCAAGGAGAAGCTCGACGCCAAGTTGGACCGGGCGCGGGAGCTGCAGCACACGGGTGAGAAGCAGCCGGCCATGTCGACCTTCGAGGCCACCCGGCCCGCCGTCGGCGCCCAGGCCCTCGGCATCGCTCGGGCGGCGTACGAGTACTCGCTCGACTACGCCAAGGAGCGCACCGCGTTCGGCCGGCCCATCGTCATGAACCAGGGCGTCGCGTTCAAGCTGGCCGACATGGCCATGGAGATCGACGCCGCCCGCCTCCTCGTGTGGCGGGCCGCGTGGCTGGCCCGCAACGGCGGGTACCGCCACGGTGAGGGCTCGATGTCCAAGCTGAAGGCCGGCGAGGTCGCGGTCTGGGTGACCGAGCAGGCCATCCAGATCCTTGGTGGCTACGGCTACACCCGCGAGTACCCGGTCGAGCGCTGGCACCGGGACGCCAAGATCTACACGATCTTCGAGGGAACCTCGGAGATCCAACGCCTGGTCATCAGTCGGGCCATCTCCGGCCTTCGCGTGGAGTAGACGCCGCTCAGTAGAACCACGGCGTCGTCGACCAGTCGGGCGGCCGCTTCTCCAAGAACG
>JBKPRL010000286.1:0-9558 GCA_046734535.1 bacterium
GAGCCGGCGCGATCGACGGGCTCGCCCTGCACCGGCCCGCCCTCCACCGGCTCGCCCTGCACCGGCCCGCTGTCGACCGGCGCCCCCAGCGCCCGCGCGACGAGGGCGCGGTCGTCGTCGGTCGGGGGTGCCGAGGTCTCGCGCCGCCAGCGCCGGAAGGCCAGAACGAGTCCAGCCACGGCGGCCACGAGGACCGCCACCGGGAGCACCCAGACGGCTGCCCCGATGCCGTCGGCGCGGGGCACGAGCAGCACGCTCTCGCCGTATCGCGCCGAGAGGCCGGCTCGGATCTGGTCATCGGTCTGGCCGGCGCGAACCTCGCGGGCGATGTCGGCCTTGATGTTGAGGGCCACGCTGTTGCGGCTCTCGTAGACGCTCTCGCCCGGGCAGACCGGGCACTTGACGGTGCGGGCGATGGCGTCGATGCGCTCCTCGGGGGTGCTGGCGCCGCCGGCCCGCAGCGCCCCGATCACCAACGCCGAGACGGCGACCAGCCCGAGCACGATCCAGGCCGCCGGCGAGCCGGCACGGGCGCGCCTCATGAGGCCGGCGGGCTGCCCGACTGCAGCTGCTCGAGCAGCGACGTCAGGCCCTCGCTCGTCACCGTCGTGATGATGCGAGCGCGGACCACGCCGTTCGGGTCGATGATCCACGTCTCGGGCGACTTCGCCACGCCGAAGGCCACCTGGATGCGCCCGTCGGGGTCGACCAGTCGGGGCCAGTCCCCGCCGTTGTCCGCGAAGAACCTCTGGACCTTGGCGGGATCGTCGTTGAACACGACGCTGTACAGCTCGGCGCCGTCGGGTTGTGCAGCCTGCCCGGCGGCGAAGCGCACGAGGTCCGGGTGCTCCCGGACGCACGGCACGCACCAGGTCGAGAAGAAGTTCACGACGACCCAGCTGCCCCGCCGCGTGGCCAGGTCGAAGGGCTGGCCGTCGATGGTCGTTGTCCGGACGACAGGCGCGGCCTGACCGAGCAGCGGCGTCGCCGCCGTGTCCTTCGTCCCGCTCTTGACCGCGGCCGCCAGCACGACGAAGACGGCGAGCACGAGGGCGACCGCGACGGCCGCGACCCGCGCCGGGTGACGACGGCGCGCCGGTGCCTCCGTCGCCGCGTCGGCCGGCTGACCCTCGGGCGGGCCGTCCTGGAGCAGGTCAGACATCCGCGGATCCCAGCCGGCGGCCGGCGCGCGGCACGCCGAGGAGATCGGCGGCGTCGGCATCGGGGGTGGTCGCCGCGTCGACGCGGATGGGGGCCGAGACCGGGTCGGTCGGTCGGCGGCGGCGGCGGCCCGGGAAGGCGGCGAGGACCGTGCCCACCGCCACCAGGAGGCCACCCACCCACAGCCACAACGTCAAGGGCATCAGCCGCACGCCGAAGGTCACGTGGTCGTCGGCGGCCGACGACGGCTTGAGGAGGGTCAGGTAGATGTCCTGTGTGAGGCCGGTTCGCACCGACGGCGTGGCCACGTTGTCGCCGCGAGCCTTGTAGAGCTGGATGGCGGGCGCGTAGACCTGACCGCCGTCGATCTGGATGCGTGCCTTCTGGATGGCCGCGGCGGGCGTGTCCTCGAGCACCTGATCCACCAGCGTGAAGGTGTGGCCGCCGAACGACGCGCTGTCCCCCGGCGCCAGCCGGAACTCGCCGACGCGCTGGTAGCTCGTCTGCGCGGCGAACGCCACGGCCAGCACGATGATGCCGAGGTGGACGATCATGCCGCCGTTCGCCCGGCCGACGAGACCCCGCCAGCCCTGCCGCCGGGTGGCCAGCACCAGCTGGCGCAGGGCCGAGCCCGCGGCGAAGCCGCCGAGCCCGAAGGCGAGGAGGGGCGTGATGCCGTCCGCCCCGAGCAGGACCGGCACGACGATGCAGGCCACACCCAGGCAGGCCGGCCAGAACAGCCGATGGCGCAGGAGCTCGGTCGACGCCTTGCGCCAGGGCAGCACGGGGGCGATGCCCATCAGCGTCAGGAGGGCGAGGCCGAGGGGTGTGGTCATGCGGTCGAAGAACGGGCGGCCCACCGACAGCCGGCGGTCCTGGAGCGCTTCGACGATCAGCGGGAAGACGGTCCCCAGCAGCACGACGAAGGCGAACAGCGAGAAGACCAGGTTGTTGGCGAGGAACGCCCCTTCACGGGAGAGGGGTGAGTCGATCGATCCCGGCGAGCGGAGCCGGTCACCCCGCCACCCGATCAAGGCGACCGACGTTCCCGCGGCCAGGGCGAAGAAGGCCAGGAGGTAGGCGCCGAGCGGGCCGTCGGAGAACGCATGGACGCTCTCGATGACGCCGCTGCGGGTGAGGAAGGTGCCGAGGATGGTGAGGCAGAAGGTGGCGCAGAGCAGCGACAGGTTCCAGACCCGGAGCATCCCACGACGTTCCTGAACGAGGACAGAGTGGATGAACGCCGTCCCCGTGAGCCACGGCAGCAGGCTGGCATTCTCGACCGGATCCCACCCCCAGACCCCGCCCCAGCCGAGGACCTCATAGCTCCACCACGCCCCGAGCACGATCCCGATGGACAGGAAGCCCCAGGCGAAGAGGGTCCAGCGCCGCGTGTCGAGCAGCCAGCCCTCGCCGACCCGGCCGGTGATGAGGCCCGCGATGGCGAAGGCGAAGGGGACGCTGAAGCCGACGTAGCCGAGGTAGAGCATCGGTGGGTGGATGACCATCAGCGGGTGGTTCTGGAGGAGCGGGTTCGGTCCAGGACCGCTCGTCGGGATGACTCCGCTCACCCGCCCGAAGGGATTGGCCGGACCGGCCAGCAGGAGGAAGAAGAAGGCCGAGATCGTGAACAGCACCACCAGCGCCCACGTCACGAGCGGATCCTGCACACGGCGCCGGAACCAGAGGTACGTCGCGGCGAGGTAGAGGGCGAGGATGATCGTCCAGAGGAGGATGGAGCCCTGGAGCGCGCTCCACAGGCTGGCCACGTTGTAGAGCGCGGGCGTGGCCGCGGAGCCGTTGTCGGCCACGAAGGTCAGGGAGAAGTCACGGGTGATGAGCGCTCGCTCCATGGCCGCCACCGAGAGGACCGCGCCGGCCAGCACCAGCCAGACGTAGATCGTGCCCGAGCGCACGAGGCGGCCGCGGTGCTGCACGACGCCGAGCACCAGCGTGATCCCGCCGAGGATGGAGGCGGCCAGGCCGAGCGCGACGCCGGCCATGCCGAGCGCGCCGTTCATCGGAGCGGAGCCGTCACGGCGCGGTGCCGGGGACGCGGTCCGGGTTCTTGGCCTTGTACTCGCTGTCGTGCTTCACCAGGATCCGGTCGGCGTCGAACGTGCCGCCCTGCAGGCGGCCCTCGACCACCGCCGCCCGGCCGACCTGGAACAGCTCGCTCGGCTCGCCGCCCTGGTACTTCACAGGGACGCTGGCACCGTTGAAGTCAAGGGTGAACGCGAGGATGCCGGCGTCCGACCGGGAGCTGTCGAGGTTCTCGACGTCGCCCTGGACGCGGAAGCGTCGACCCTCCGAGCAGCTGGCCTTCTGCCCGACCTCGTCCGCGTTGCAGAAGTACAGCGACGTGCTGCGGAGGAACTGGAACAGCAGCACGGCGACACCGGCCAGCACCAGCGCGAGGACGAGCGCCGGCGCCCAACCCCGACGGCGCCTCGGCGGTGCCGGGCGCTCGAGGTCGGTGACGGTCCGGGGGGTCAGGTCCACGGCTTGTCCTCGTGGCGGACACCGCGGGCGAGGCGCCGGCCCCGAGCCACCGTGTAGCCCGCGAACGCGGCGACCGAGCCGACCACGATGACGTAGGCCGGGATCACGTACTGCGCGTAGCTCATGGACGCGCCACCTCGATGCTGCCGAGGGCGCCGACGGTCTCCGGCGATGACGGGGACGGACGAGTCGTGGCCTCGGCACGCCGCTCGGCGATGGCCTGGTCGAGCGAGGTCTGGCCCTGGTGGTCCTCCAGCCACAGCTGTCGCTGGCGGTGGAGCAGCAGCCAGACGTAGGTGAGGGTGAAGACGAACAGCGCGAAGAACAAGGTGAACAGCATCGTGCCGTCGAGCTCGGCGTTGAGGTCGCGCCGGGCCACGGTGGCGCCCTGGTGGAGCGAACGCCACCACTCGACGCTGAGGTGGACGATCGGCACGTCGACGAAGGCGATCAAACCGGCGATGGCGGCCCGCTTGGCCCGCACCTCGGGCGGGGCGGGCAACCGCCGGATGGCGAGGTAGCCGAGGAAGAGCAGGAACAGCAGGGCCGTGCTCGTGAGGCGGGCGTCCCAGGTCCAGTAGACGCCCCACGTCGGCCGGCCCCACAGCATCCCGGTCACCAGCGCCAGGCCCGTGAAGAGCACGCCGATCTCCGCCGACGCGCCGGCGAAGCGATCCAGCGAGAGGCTGCGCGTCCGCTTCCACAGGTAGAGGAGGGAGCAGAGGGCGGTGACCCCGAACGCGAGGTAGGCCAGCCAGGCCGAGGGGACGTGGACGTACATGATCCGCACGGAGTCGCCCATCGTGACGTCCGGCGGCGAGGTCACCAGCCCGAGGAGGAGCAGCAGGGGCACGCCGAGGAGCGCCAGCACCCCGATGACCCGCGTGGCCCGGGTTCCGGTGGGGCCAGAGCGCTCGCGCCGCGTCGGCCCCGCGGTCGCCTCACCGCCCGTGCTCGTCGCGCTCCGTGCTGTCATGGCTCCTCCAGAAGGGGCCCGAAGGCCACCAGGCCGAGGGCGGTGTAGGCCAGGGAGAACACCGTGAGCAGACCCACCCAGGGCCAGCCCTCGGTCACCGCCCGATCGCCGATGCCCAAGGCCGCCTCGGTGGCCCGGTTGGCGCCGATCAGGACGGGCGCCGCCACCGGGAGCAGGAGGAGCGGGAGCAGGGTGTCCCGCACCCGAGCCCCGGCTGCGAGCCCGCCGTAGAGCGTACCGACGACGGCCAGGCCCCAGGTCGCGGCCAGGGCGGTGGCGACGAGCAGCAGCAGTCCGCCGGCCCGGGTCGGTGCGTCGTAGAGGATGACGATCCCGACGCCGAGGACGACCTCGAGCGCCAGCAGCTCCAGCGCGAGCGCGGCGGCCTTGCCGAGGAAGATGCCGGCCGGCTCGAGGGCGCTCAGCCGCAGCGCGTCACGAGCACCATCGGCCGTCTCCAGCGCGAACGAGCGCTGCACGGTCAGCAACAGGCAGAAGAGGACGGCCAGCCACAGCAGGCCGGGCGTCGCCCGCCGGAGGACGCCGCTGTCAGGATCGAGCGCGAACGCGAACAGCACCAGCACGAGCAGGGCGAAGGGCAGGACCTGGTTGGTGGCCACGCGGCTGCGGGCCTCGATGCGGAGGTCCTTGCCGGCGACGAGGCGCAGCGTCTTCAGCACGGCACGACGCCCACCGCCTCGACCGGAGCCGCCGAGGTGACCGCGGCCGCCGGGGCCCCCGCGGCGTCCGCCGGGTCGCCTTCGCCCGGTGCGGCGGCCGCCTCGGTTCGGCCGGACTCGAAGACGAGGCCGCCGTCGACCGCCACGGCCCGCTGCGCCAGTCCGGCGGCGCGCTCTCGCTCGTGGGAGGCGACGACGACGGTCGCGCCGGCTGCGGCGGCGGTGCGGAGCAGCTCATCGATCAGATCGCGGCCCTCGGCGTCGAGGCCGGCGTGGGGCTCGTCCAGCAGCCACAGCTCCGGCCGCCGAGCGACGAGCGCGGCGAGGGCGGTCCGCCGGCGCTGTCCGGCCGAGAGGCGACCGACTGCGGTGCCGGCGAGGCGGCCGGCCAGACCGAGCCGCCCCAGCGCAGTATCGATCTCGGACGCGCTGGCCCCCACGGTGCGTCCCCAGAAGCGCACGTTCTCCGCAACGGACAGGTCCTCGTAGAGGCCGTTGTCATGGCCGAGCAGACCCACGCGGGACCGGATGGCGCGGCGGTCGGCGGTCAGGTCGACGCCGAGGACGGAGGCCTCACCGCGGCTCACGGCCAGGAGCCCCGCGCACAGCTTGAGGAGCGTGGTCTTCCCCGCGCCGTTCGGTCCCTGCAGGAGGACGATCTCGCCTCGTGCCACGTCGAGGCTGGCGCCCGCCAGGGCCGGGAAGCCGCCGAGCACCACGACGGCGTCGCGGAGGTGGATCACCGGTTCCATAGGCCGCAGCCCACGGTACTGAGCGGCCGCGCGGTGCGACAATGCAGGCGCGTCCGCTCGACGATCGCGGACCGACAGGGCGGCGCCGGAACCACCCGATAGGTTCGCCGGAGTGAGTGATCAGGGCCACGGCGGAGGGGCCCCGAGCTGGCGCGACATCACCGTGCGGCCGTACCACCGGCGCCGGGACTGGCGGTGGTGGGTGGGCGGCATCGGGCGGGTGCTCGTCGCGGCTGGGCTCCTGCTGCTGGCCTTCGTCGGCTACCAGCTCTGGGGGACCGGCATCCAGACCCGGCAAGCCCAGCACCGCCTCGAGCAGCAGTTCGCCGACGTGGTGGCGGCATCTCCCACCACCACCACGACCACGACGCCGCCGACCACCGAGCCGGGGACGACGACCACCGCTCCTCCGACGACGCCGGCGCCCCCACCGTCGACCGTCCCACCGGCCGAGGGCGATCCCGTCGCCCGGCTGCAGGCGCCGTCCATCGGCTTGGACTGGATCGTGGTGTCCGGCGTCGGCGTCGACGACCTGAAGAAGGGCCCCGGCCACTACCCCGACACGCCGCTGCCAGGGCAGAACGGCAACATCGGCATCGCCGGCCACCGGACGACCTACGGCGCGCCGTTCTTCCGCATCGACGAGCTGGCTGTCGGCGACGACGTCGTCCTGACCGCTCTCGACGGCCGCCAGTTCACCTACAAGGTCACCGACCAGTTCATCGTCTCGCCCTCGCAGACCGAGGTCCTCGCACCGAGCGCGACCCCGATCCTGACCCTGACCTCGTGCCATCCCCGGTACTCGGCCAAGAAGCGGATCATCGTCCAGGCCGCCCTGGACCCCAGCCGGTCCGCGCCGCTCGACGCGGCCCCGGTGTCGACGACGCCCCCGACGGTGCCCCCGACCGACGCGGCACCCCCAGCCACCCTGCCCGGCGACGAGGGCGCCACCACGGTGGCTCCGGCGACCACCGCGCCGGCGCTCGCGCCGGCCACGACCGTGCCCGCGGCGATCGTCGGGGCGCCCGAGCTGCAGCGGGGATGGTTCGACGACCCCGACGCCTGGCTGCCGGTCGCGCTCTGGGGCTTGGCCCTCACCGGCATCGCGGTCGTGGCCTGGCGCGTGAGCCGGCGCACCGGCCACAACTGGATCGGTGCTCTCGCGGGTCTGCTGCCGTTCCTCGTCTGCCTCTACTTCTTCTTCGAGAACGTCAACCGCCTCCTGCCGCCGAACATCTGACGTTCGCCCGCGGCGTGGTCCGGGCGCGGCCCGGGCGCGGCTCGGCGACCTCGGTGGTGCCTGGGGTACGCTCCCCGCGCTCGTCAGGGGGACGGGACGCGGGGAAGGGAGTGCGCATGCCGCTCGATCCGGCCGCCCAGCTGGTGCTCGACACGGTCGCCGCGGCGGGGAACCCGCCACTGGAGGAGATGTCGGCGGTCCAGGCGCGGGAGGCCTTCGCCGCGCTCGCGCTGCTGCAAGCTGACGCGCCGGAAGGGGTCGGCGTCGAGCAGCGGGAGATCGCCGGTGTGCCCTGCGAGGTCATCACCCCGCCAGGAGTCGGACCCTGGCCGGTGCTGATCTGGATCCACGGCGGCGGGTGGGTGATCGGGACCGCGGCGGAGAGCAGCATCACGTGCCAGCGGCTGGCTGTCGGCGCGGGCTGCGTCGTCGTCAACGTCGACTACCGCCTCGCCCCCGAGCACCCGTTCCCGGCTGCGCCGGAGGACTGCACCTCCGTCACCCGGTGGGTCCTCGACCACGCGGCGGAGCTCGACGGTGACCCTGCCCGTGTCGCCATCGGCGGGGACTCCGCCGGCGGCAACCTCAGCGCCGTCGTGGCCAACGAGGTGCCCGGACTGATCTTCCAGCTGCTCGTCTACCCGGCCACCGACCTCACCTTCTCGTCTCCCTCGGTCGACGAGAACGGCGAGGGGTACCTCCTCACCAAGGCCGGGATGGAGTGGTTCACGGGCCACTACCTGAGCGGCGGCGGTGATCCCAAGGACCCCCGGGTCTCGCCGCTCCACGCCGACGATGCCGTCATCGCTGCGGCCCCACCGGCCCTCGTCATCACCGCCGAGTTCGACCCGTTGCGTGACGAGGGCGAGGCCTATGCCACGCGCCTGGCGGAGGCCGGCGTGGCGGTCTCCACCACCCGCTACGACGGCCAGATCCACGCCTTCTTCACGCTGGCTGCCGTCCTGCCGGCCGCCGACCCGGCTCAGGCGGAGGCCATCGCCGCACTGCGAGCCGCCTTCGGCTCCGCCTGACCCACCGACCCCGGGCGAGGGCCGCCCCGGCCGGCCCGCGGCATCGCCAGTAGGCTCCGCCTGGACTAGCCGTCGCCGTCAGCCGGTCTGCGCCGCTCCCTGCCCCGGAGGTCCCCGATGTCCACGCCCGCTGTCCCTGCCCGCCTGCCCGGGATCGGGTCGAAGCTCGACCTGCGGGACGACGACGGCCGGCCGATCTCCGTCATCCGCCGCCTCGACGGCCACGTCGAGCTCTACCAGGGCGACCGGTCGCTGGTCCGCCTCGACGAACCGACGGCGGACTCCCTCGGCGCCTTCCTCGGCGGCCACGTCACCGTGCCGGTCGAGCTCACGGACCGGATGGGCGGTGTGCTCGGCGGGCTGGCGCTCGACTGGGTGCGCCTGCCGGCCAGCGCCCACGCCGCCGGCCGCTCCGTCGGCGAGCTCCAGGTCCGGCGACGCACGGGGGTGACGATCGTGGCGGTGCTCCGGGGCTCGATCCCGATCGTCGACGTCGGCCCCGGGACCGTGCTGCGACCCGGCGACGAGGTCGTCTACACCTGCCGTCAGCAGGACGACGACTCGTTCCGCGACTACGTGCTGCGAGGCCGGTGATGGGACACGAGCTGATCCTCCTCGGCATCGCGTTCCTCCTGGCCGGCCTGCTGGCCCGCGCCGGTCAGCGGGTCGGCCTGCCGACCATCCCGTTCTTCATGGCGGCCGGGATCCTCGTCGGCCCGCACACCGCCGGACCGGTGCTCTTCGACCGACCCGAGGACCTCGAGCTCCTCGCCGCCTTCGGACTGATCTTCCTCCTCTTCTACCTCGGGGTGGAGTTCTCGCTCGACGATCTGACCGGCGGCGGTCGCCTGCTCCTCGCCTCGGCCGGGCTCTACCTGGTCATCAACATCGGCGCCGGGCTGGTCTTCGGCTTCGCGCTGGGCTGGGGCAGCAAGGAGGCGCTCGTCATCGCGGGCGCAACGGGCATCTCGTCCAGCGCCATCGTCACGAAGCTGCTCGTCGAGCTGCGCCGCCTCGGCAACCCCGAGACCCGCCTGATCCTCGGGATCATCGTGCTCGAGGATCTGTTCCTCGCCCTCTACCTGGCCGCCCTGGCGCCCATCCTCGGCCAGGCGGACGGCGTGGGTGAGAGCATCGTGCTCTTCGCCCGCGCCCTCGGGTTCCTCGTCGCGCTCGGGCTGGTCGCCCGCTACGGCACCCGGGTCGTGGGCGCGGT
>JBKPRL010000287.1:0-3365 GCA_046734535.1 bacterium
CGATCCGCACCCGCCGCCGAACCCGGCGGATCTCGCGTATTCTGCCCACCCGATAGGTGTCCTTCCACCCGCGCTGATCGTGTCGTCGCAAACACAATCCTCGCAGGTCAGCAGGGCACCTATCGCCATATCACGCCCCGCATCACCCGGCTACTCGCGGACTCGGGTCTGATCAGCGGTTTCAGGCTGCGGGTTCGTACTGATTGATCAAGCCGAGCACCGATCGACGCCGGATTCTGCCGTAGATCGGCTGGGGAGCGGGCGCTTCCGGGCGCTGCCCGCAGCTGCATTGCTCGATGCGGCCGCTGCATGTTGTGGGTGCGCGGCGTATGTGCCAAGCACCTTGCGTAGATGGTCTTCGCCGAAGATCGGCATTCGGTCGGTCAGTTCGGTGCGGACGGTCAAGACGAAGCGTTCGGCGAAGCAGTTCGCCCGCGGGCACCGCGCCCGCAGACCGACCCCTCCCGCACGGCCGATGATCCGACGACTTCCTGGCTCAGCGCTCCCATTTGTAGAGGAACCCGCTGGAGCTCGGCAGCTCGAACCCGTTGAAGCGGCCGTCATCACTGTGCAGCGCCGTCGGGTTGGCCGGCGCGTTGGCGCCGTGGGGCGGGATGTCGTCGACGGTGTCCAGGTCGGCGAGCTTGACCCAGCTGCCCGCGAGGCCGAGCTCGAGGTCGACCCGCACCGGGAAGGGCTCGAAGTTGACCAGCACGACCATGGTGTCGTAGGCGAATCCGGTGGGGCGCAGCCGCCAGCCGACGACCTTGCGGTCGCCGCCGTGCGCCGGGTCCAGCCAGGGGCCGAGGATCCAGGTGAAGCGCCCGTCCCCGGCCGGGTCGGTGCCCGCGACGCGCAGCGCGGGGTAGCGCCGGCGTAGCCGGATGAGCCGGCTGGCCCACCGGTAGAAGCCGTTGCTCGCCGGGCCGTCGGGCGGCCAGGTGAAGCTGACGATGTTGCGGTCGCGCTCGACGTTGAACTCCTGGCCCATGTAGATCATGGGGAGGCCGAGCGCGACGACGCTCGCGAAGAGGCCAAGCCGCCCCTTGCGGTCCTTCGTGGCGTGCTGGTTTGTGGTCGGGTTGGTGCCGACCTCGTAGGCGACGCTGGTCTCGTCGTGGCTCTCGACGTAGTTGACGGCGTTGTTGGTGTGCGCGGTGAAGAGCGCGCGCGAGAAGTAAAAGATGTCGCCGAGCCGATCGGTGTTGAAGAAGTTGCTGTCGGCGAACGTGCCCTCGCGCAGCAACGCCTTCATCTTGTCATGGAACGGGTCCGCCCACTGTGAGAAGCCGTCGTAGCCGGAGCGGTTGAGGTCGCGCTCGTTCGGCAGGTTCTCCGCCACGAGGACCACGCCGGGCCGGAAACGGGTGAGCTCGTCGGCCAGCCGCAGCAGGAAGCCGTGGTTCATGTAGCCCGAGTTCGTGGCGTCGAAGCGGAACCCGTCGACGTGGTACTCGGTGAGGAACATCTTGCACGTGTCGATCAGCAGGTTCTGCACGTCGCGCTTCTCGGTCGCGACGCGGTTGCCCCACGGCGTGGCGCCGCTGAAGTACAGGCCGCCGTCGGCCGACCCCTCCTCCTGCGGGCTCTCCAGGATCGCCTGCCAGAGCGGGTTCACCCCGTTGCTGGTGTGGTTGAACACCTGGTCCAGCAGGACGGCGAGGTCCCGCTCGTGCGCCGCGTCGACCAGCTCGCGCAGGTCGTCGGGGATGCCGAAGTCCCGTTCGACGGCCGGGAACACCGAGGTGCTGTAGCCCAGCGCCGTGGGTCCCTCCACATCGGAGAACTCGGCGAGCGGCATCAGGGAGAGGCCAGTGACGCCCAGGTCGTCAAAGTAGCCCTCCCGGATGCGCTGGGTGACGCCGGCGAAGGTCCCGGGCTGCTTGATCCCGTCGTCACCCTCGGTGAAGCCGTACACGCTGAGCTCGTAGAGGACAAGTTCGGCGCGGTCCGGTGGGCGGAAGCCGTGGTCGGTCCAGGTGTATCCGGTCGGGTCGACGACGACGGCGTTGTTGTCGCCGAAGTCGTGGCCCAGCCGGCGGGCGAACGGGTCGGTGCACCAGCGGGCGAACCGGCCCGACCCGTCGCGCGGCACCCCGCCCTGGACGAGGAACTTGTACTCGTGGCCGGGGGCGGCCTGCGGGGCCATGCCGAGCCACAGGTTGGGGATGCCGAAGTAGCCGCGGTAGAGCTTGAGCTCACAGAACGAGTCCGGGTCCGGGACCGGCTGGTCCGGCGTCTGCCAGTCGTTGAAGGTGCCGGCCACGTACACCCGGGCCGCGTTCGGCTGGTAGAGGCCGAACAGCGTGCCCCCGGCGGCCAGCGGGGTCGCGCCGAGCCCGGATGGGCCATCGGTGTCGGGCAGGTAGCGGCCCGCGACGGGGGTGACCGCCGCGAGGAACTCGGCTGCGGACTCGGCCTCGGGTGGGCGGGGCGGCACGTCATAGACGAACGCCTTGTCCGCCCGGCACCAGATCTCGTCCAGCACCGGTGTCGTCCGGTAGGACCGGCGCATCGCGTCGTCCTCCCATACGGCGGCGGGGCCGCCGGGGCCGTCTTTGAACATAAATCGGAACTCCGGTCGTCGGACCTGGACGCGGAAGACGGGGCCGAACACGTCCGTCTCCGTCGCCGCGAAGTCGTCGGACTCGGCCGAGCCGTCGTACCAGACCCAGAGGTGCGGGTCGGCGAAGGAGCGTGTGTTGTCGTAGTGGATGGTCACGTCTGCCGGCATTTGCGGCCCCTTTTCGAGGTCAGGTCAACTCGATGTCCACGGTGTAGCGGAAGCTGCCGCCGCGGCGGGACCGCGGGACTGGGCGGCTACTGGCGGCGGGTGAGTTCCTTGAGCACCCGGGTGGTCTTGGGCTCCTGATTGGAATCGTCGATCGCGAGGCCCCCGTCCTTCGCGCGCTGGATGAGGCGGCTCATAGCGCCGATCGGGTCGTCCTTCTCGACGATCGAGATCTCGAGGAAGCGTAGGTCGCCGCCCGCGTCCCGCTGCTCGGCCTCGACGCCGTCGGCGGCCTCCCACCTCAATGCGGCGACCGGGCCGAGCAGCACGGCCCGCCCGAAGGGGACCATGAGGTCGGTGCCCACCGCCTGTTGCGCGGCGGAGAGCAGCGTCGCGACCGACGGGTGGTCGGACCGCAGGTTGTCCACCGCCGCCGCGTCGAGGTCGCCGCTCAGGGACGCCGAGATCATGCGCTTGTCCCCGGCCCAGTCGCCTTCGAGCTTGGCCGCTTTGCCGAGGTCTTTCGTCCGCTGCTTCCACGCCGCGGCATCGATGGCCCCGTCCGGTGCCCGGAGCTTGAGCGTCGCGTCGCTCGTGCGCTTGTCGCGGAACCGCAGGATGACCCCGCGTTGGA
>JBKPRL010000288.1:0-4461 GCA_046734535.1 bacterium
GGCACGGGCCCATGGTCCCTGATCGCTCCTGAGTGCCCGCCTACTGCGCTGGGCCGGCGGCCGGACGGCGCGGTGCCTCCGGAACAGCCATTACAGTGGATGAGACACTGGAACGGCACGACCGCCGAATTTCCGGAGGGAGCCGAGCAGCGTGGCCGTCCCGACGCCCGGCTGGAGCAGGCTGTGCACACGCGACCAGGGAGTGAGCCGATGGCATTCCGAGTGACCTACGCGACCATGGCGGCCGAGGGCGACGAGGTGCACGCCGCCTTCGACGCCGGGCTGGCCGAGCTGCAACCGCTGCTCGGCCAGCGCCACGGCTCGGTCATCTCCGGGCACGAACGCCTGACCGGACCTGAGGTCGTGGAGCGCTCACCCGTCGACACCGATGTGCTCGTCGGCCGGTTCGTCGAGGCGACCGCGGCCGACGTGGCGGAGGCCGTCGGCATCGCCAAGGCCTTCGCCCCGACCTGGGCCGACACGCCGTGGCGCGATCGCATTCGGCTACTGGAGGCTGGGGCAGACCTGATCTCCGAGCGGCGCAACGTGATCTCCGCCCTCCTCACCGTCGAGGTGGGCAAGAACCGGCTCGAGTCGCTCGGCGACGTCGAGGAGACGGCCGACCTCATCCGGTACTACACCCACCAGCTCGCCGACCACGACGGCTTCGAGCAGCCCATGGGCCGGCTCAACCCGGCCGAGGCCACGTCCGACGTCCTGCGCCCCTACGGCGTGTGGGCGGTCGTGGCCCCGTTCAACTTCCCGGCCGCGCTCTCCGGCGGGCCGGCCGGCGCGGCGCTGGCGGCCGGCAACACGGTCGTCGTGAAGCCGCCGCCGCAGGGCGCCGGCACGACGCTGGCCATCGTGCGCTGCCTGCTCGACGGCGGGATACCGCCCGAGGCACTTCACGTCGTGGTCGGCGGCGACGACGTCGGGCGTGCACTGGTGGCCGACCCCCGCATCGACGGGCTCACCTTCACCGGCTCCTACGAGGTGGGGATGGAGCTCTACCGCAGCGCCGCGGGCGCCTACCCCCGGCCGGTGATCTGCGAGATGGGCGGCAAGAACCCCGTCATCGTCAGCCGCCAGGCCGACCTGGACGTCGCGGCCGAGGGGACGGCCCGCTCCGCCTTCGGGCTGTCCGGTCAGAAGTGCTCGGCCGCCTCGCGCGTGTACGTGGAGCGCCCGGTGGCCGAGGCCTTCGTCGAGCGGTTGGTCGAGCGGGCGCGGGCCATCCGGCCGGCCGACCCGCGTGACCGCGACACCTACCTCGGTCCAGTCGTCGATGAGGCTGCGCTGGAGCGGTTCCAGCGGGCCGTCCACGAGGCGCGGGCGGAGGGTGAGGTGCTGGCCGGCGGCCACCGCGTGTCCGAGGGGCCGCTCGGTCGCGGCTACTACGTCGAGCCCACCGTCGTGAAGGTGCCTCCTACCAGCTGGGTCGCCACCGCGGAGCTCTTCGTGCCGCTCGTCGCCGTGGACGTCGTGGATTCGGTCGACGAGGCCATCACCCGGGCCAACGACACGCCCCTCGGCCTGACCGCGGGGTTCTTCTCCCGGGACGACGCGGAGATCGACCGCTTCCTCTCCCGCATCGAGGCCGGCGTCGTCTACGTCAACCGGCGCGCCGGGGCGACGACGGGCGCGTGGCCGGGGGTGCAGCCCTTCGGGGGCTGGAAGGGGTCAGGGAGCGGCGGAAAGGCGGGCGGCGGCCCGTACTACCTGCAGCAGTACCTGCGCGAGCAGAGCCGGACGATCGTAGAGGAGCAGGGATGACCGACCACCTCGTGCAGACGCTGGCCGACGCCACTGCCCCTGAGCTCGTGACCGAGCTGCCAGGCCCCGAGGCCCGGCGCGTCATCGAGCAGGACCTGGCCGTGACGAGCCCATCGATGCCGCGCGTCTACCCGCTGGTACCTCGGCGGGCCGAAGGGTGCGTGATCGAGGACGTGGACGGCAACCGGTTCCTCGACCTGAACGCCGGCATCGCGGTCACGGCGACCGGTCACTGCCATCCCGCGGTCGTCGCCGCCATCGAGGAGCAGGCCGGGCGCATGCTCCACTACTGCTCGAGCGACTTCTACCACCCGGTCTACAGCGAGCTCTGCCAGCGCCTGGCCGACCTCGCGCCCTTCGGCGGCGCGCCGGCGCGGGTGTTCCTCGGCAACTCGGGCACAGAGGCCGTCGAGGCTGCCATCAAGCTGGCGCGGCACCACACCGGGCGCTCCCACCTCGTGGCGTTCCTCGGCGGGTTCCACGGCCGCACCATGGGCTCGCTGTCGCTCACGGCCAGCAAGGCCCGCTACCGGGCCGGCTTCGGACCGCTACTGCCGGGCGTGCAGCACGTGCCCTACGGGATGGCCGGCCTGGAGCAGCTGGAGACGCAGCTCTTCCGCCATCTCGTGAGCCCGGAGGAAGTGGCGGCGATCGTCGTCGAGCCCGTGCAGGGCGAGGGCGGCTACGTGCCCGCGCCGAAGGGCTTCCTGGCCGGCTTGCGGGCGCTCTGCGACGAGCACGGCATCCTCCTCGTGGCCGACGAGGTGCAGAGCGGGGTCGGCCGCACCGGGCAGTTCTGGGCCATCGAGCACGATGGCGTCCAGCCGGACATCGTCCTGGCCGGCAAGGGCCTGGCCAGCGGCCTGCCCCTGGGCGCCCTGATCGCCCGGGCCGAGGTGATGACGTGGCCAGCGGGCACGCACGGGTCGACCTTCGGCGGCAACCCGGTGTCCTGCGCGGCGGCGCTGGCCACGATCGACCTGGTCGAGTCCGGCCTGCGGGACGCCGCCGTCGAGCGCGGTGCGCAGCTGCTCGCCGGGGTGCAGGCGCTCCTGGCTCGCCAGCCGACCGTCGAGGCGGTGCGAGGCCGGGGGTTGATGGTCGGCCTCGACCTGGCCGACCATGACGTCGCCGTCGCCCTCGAGCAGGAGTGCTTCCGGCGGGGCCTGCTCGTCCTCACCTGTGGCGAGCGCAGCGTCCGGCTGGCGCCACCCCTCGTCATCCGCCCGGACCAGATCGACACTGCCGTCGGTCTGCTGGAGGAGGCCACGGCGACCGTGGGCCGGGCCGGGTAGTCAGGGAGCCTCGGCGGCGGTTCAGGCGTGGAGCCGCCCGGCGGACCGCAGCAGCCCCTGGACGTCCTCGAGGGGCAACCCGTGCACGGTGTGGCCGTGAGCGCCCACGACGGTGTCCGCGACGCAGAGGCTGTTGACGACCGCCTCCTCGGCCGCCTCGACGACCGCCGCGAACAAGGGGTTCAGCGCGGCGCCGTCGATGGGCTGCTCGCCACCGGGCGTCGCCGTGCTGAACGCGGCGAAGATCTCGCCGCTCCCGTGGCGAGCCACCGAGCCGGCCCGGGCCAGGCCGAGCCCGACGCGGCGGGCGAGGCGCTCGAGTTGAGACGAGGAGCAGGGCGCGTCGGTGGCGACGATGCCGATGCAGCTGCCAGCATCGCCACTCTCCCTGGACGGTCCCGCGGGCGGGCGGAGGGTGCGGCCGACCGGCACGCCGTCCACGGTGAGCCGGTCGGCCGACCCGAAGTTGGTGAGGAGGAGGACCCCGGCCGTGAACGGGCCGTCGACGACGCGCGACGCCGTGCCGATGCCGCCCTTCCACTCGCTGCAGATCATGCCGGTGCCCGCGCCGACCGCCCCCTCGGCCACCGGACCGGCCGTCGCACCGAGCACAGCGGCCCGGACGTCGTCGGCCGAGATCTGGGTGCGGCGGGCGTCGTTCAACCAGGAGTCGTCGCACTCGCCCACCATGGGGATCACGACGACGTCACGGCCGACCGAGGGTTCGAGCTCGGCCAGCAGCTCCACGACCGCGTCCCACGCCCGCCCCACCTGCATCGTGGACGTGAGGAGGACCGGGGTCTCGATCACGCCCCACTCGCGCACCTGGATCGCCGAGGTGAGCTCGCCTGCACCGTTGAGGACGGCCACGCCGGCGGCTCGGCCGTCACGGACGACGTCCGTGACCCGACCGGGCACGATGGCGGTGACGCCGGTACGGGCGACCCCGCGCCCGGCCGGCGGATCGGGCTCCTCCCGCCAGACCGTGGCGTGGCCGACCAGCACACCGGGCACGTCCGTGATGGCGTTGTCCGGCCCGGGCGGCAGCAGGCCGATCTCGATGCCCAGGTCCCGCGCCCGAGCCCGCGGAGCTGGAGCAGGCACCCGCCGACTGTACCCAGGCCGTCTTCTGCCCCAGAGGGTGAGGGCCGATCGCCGGGCCCGGCTCGCCGTTCTGGCGCGGATCTGTCGCGTGGGTGCGACGACCTCCCGCCAGTACCCGAAGGGGGCGGTCCGGCTCGCCGTTCTGGCGCGGGTCTGTCCCGTTGGTGCGACGAGCTCGCGCCAGAACGCGCCGGCGGGCGAACGCGCCGGCGGGCGACCGTGCCGGACCGCGCCGGACCGCGCCGGACCGAGGCCGACGAGGCTGACCCGGGGTCGCGGTACCGTGCAG
>JBKPRL010000289.1:0-27673 GCA_046734535.1 bacterium
GGGGAGCACCGTGCGCCGGCACGGGGACGCCGGGCGCGGCCGCCGGCGCCGGCGCCGGCGCCGGGGCCGTCGCGCCGTAGCCGATGGCCCGGACCGCGGCGACCAGCTGATCGGGCGCCGCCCTCGTCCGGTCGTAGTCGACGGCCGCTCGCTCCGTGGCGAAGTTCACCGTCGCCGTCACGCCGTCCAGCCGGTTGAGCCGCTTCTCGATGCGCGCCGCGCACGAGGCACACGTCATGCCGGTCAGATCGAGGTCGACGTGCGCCGGCGCGGCGTCCTGCCGACCATCAGGAGGGACCCGCGGCTGGGCGGCCATTCAGCTCTTCACCAGTCGTTCGATGGCCTGGCTGGCCTCCGCCACCAGGCGATCGGCCTCGTCACCGCCCTGGGCGACCGCGTCGCTCACGCAGTGCCGCAGATGCTCCTCGAGCAGGGCGACGGCCACGCTCTGCAGGGCCTTGGTCGCCGCGGACACCTGGGTGAGGACGTCGATGCAGTACGCCTCCTCCTCGACCATCCGGTGGAGGCCGCGAACCTGTCCCTCGACTCGACGCAACCGCTTGAGGAGGTCGTCCTTCGAGTCGTGGTAGCCGGGCGTCGCGCTCATGGCTGCACCATACCCCCGTAGGGTATGTTCCAGCAACCTCGGCCCGGCCGTGTGACCCTTGACCGGGGACGACCGTACGCCCGCGCCGTCCCTGCTCTGGGCTGGTTCTCACGATCTTCTGACGTTCCGTCCAGCGCGGTCTTACAGTTGGGCGATTGACTTGAGTCCACTCGGAGCACCATCTCGCAGCAGGAGCGCACCGTGGACGAGCAGCCGACCTCCCCCTGGACCCCTCCGCCCGGCACCCCGTCGTGGTCGCCACCGTCCGGTCCAGCTCACCACTTCCACCCGCCGGCTCCCGCGGCCGGTGGTCCGCAGCCGCAGCCTCCCCGCCACCGCCGAGGCCTCTTCGGCAAGGTCGCGCTGGCTGTCGGCGCCGCGGCGCTCGGTGCCGCGATCGCCATCCCGGTGTCGTCCGCGCTGCACGACGACACGACGTCGACCGCCCCCTCGAGCGCCGCGACGGCGCCCGCCCCGGCGTCTCGTGGCTCCCTGACGCCCGCCGCACCCTCGGTCGGCGGCTCCGGCAACGGCACAGGGTCGGCCGACAACGGCTCCACGGAGAACGGTTCCGGCTCGTCGAGCAACGGCGCGGCGAACGCCCTCGACGTCGGCGTCGTCGACATCGACACCCAGCTGGGCTTCGACTCGGGGCGGGCGGCCGGTACGGGCATGGTCATCTCGAAGGATGGCGAGGTCCTGACCAACGCTCATGTGATCAGCGGCGCCACGACCATCAAGGCGACCGTCGTGACGACGGGCAAGACCTACACCGCCACGGTGCTCGGCAGCGACACCACGCGGGACATCGCCCTCCTCAAGCTCCAGGACGCCTCCAACCTCCAGACCGTCGCGTTGGGCGACTCCTCGTCGGTGCAGACCGGCGACGCCATCACGGCGGTCGGCAACGCCGGCGGCGTCGGTGGCGAGCCGAGCGTGTCACCGGGAGAGGTGACAGCGCTCAACCAGTCGATCACCGTCAACGACGCCAGCAACGGCGACCAGGGGCAGCTGAGCGAGCTGATCCAGACCAATGCGAGCCTGCAGCCCGGCGACTCGGGCGGCCCGATGTACGACGCCGACGGGAAGGTCATCGGCATCAACACCGCCGCCGATGCCGGCCGCTTCCGGCAGGGCTCGCAGGAGAGCTACGCCATCCCGATCGACACCGCCGAGTCCATCGCCGACCAGATCCGCAGCGGCAACGGCAGCGACACCGTACAGATCGGCGTCAAGGGCTTCCTCGGCGTCCAGGTCGCGACGTCGGCCGACGCGGCACAGTCGGGCGGTGCCCTGATCGACGGCGTGCTCGACGGCACACCGGCAGCCAGCGCCGGCCTCCAGCAGGGTGACGTCATCACGGCCGTCGACGGCCAGACCGTGGACTCCAACGACGCGCTGACCGCGGGGCTCCACGGCCATCACGCCGGCGACAAGGTCAAGCTGACCTGGACCGACCCCTCCGGCGCCTCGCACACCGCCACCATCACGCTGGCCGAGGGCCCGGCCTGATCATCTGCCGCCCTGCTTGACGGGCCCCGTTCCCACATGGGTGGAATGGGGCCCGTGCACGGGCGACCGGCGTGACCCGCTACGGCTTCCTGATCGACCAGGACACCTGCATCGGCTGCCACGCCTGCACCGTGGCCTGCAAGGCGGAGCACGACGTTCCCCTCGGGGTGAACCGCACGTGGGTCAAGTACATCGAGAAGGGGTCGTTCCCCGACGCCCGGCGCTTCTACTCCGTGCTGCGGTGCAACCACTGCGATGACGCCCCCTGCATCACGATCTGCCCGACGACCGCGTTGTTCCGCAGGGACAACGGCATCGTCGACTTCGACGACTCGGCGTGCATCGGCTGCAAGTCGTGCATGAACGCGTGCCCGTACGACGCCATCTACCTGAACCCGGAGACGTCGACCGCGCACAAGTGCAACTTCTGTGCCCACCGGGTCGAGAACGGGCTCGAGCCGAGCTGCGTCATCGTCTGCCCGACGCAGTCGATCCTGGCCGGTGACCTCGACGATCCCAGCTCCCGCATCTCGGTGACACTGGCCCGCCACGACACGAAGGTCCGGGCGCCGGAGCAGGGCACCCGGCCCAAGGTGTTCTACAAGGGTGCCGACGAGGCGGCCCTCGATCCCCTGCGGACGGCCATCGCGGCCGACGGCCTGATCTGGGCCGAGACCCGTCCCGGCCATCCGACCCGGCCGGACGGCCCGGGGCGGGCCGGCGCCGCCGCGCGACGTGACCTCGGGCAGGTCGTGGCCCGGACGGCCTACACCACCGAGCACCCGGCGCCCTGGAAGGGCAAGGTCTCGGCGTACCTGGTGACGAAGGCGGTCTCGGCCGGCGCGCTGCTGGCCGCGGCGCTCCTCGTGCTGACCGGCCACGCGGACGACCGCGGCCTGGTCGGCATCGCGGCCCCGCTCGTCGCCCTCGTGTTCGCGGGCATCACGGGCGCACTCCTCGTGGCCGACCTGCGCCAACCACGGCGCTTCCCCCTCATCTTCGTGCGGCCGCAATGGGGCTCCTGGCTGGTCCGTGGCGCCTTCATCCTGGCCGGCTACGGGGTACTGGCCTTCGTCTGGCTGGTCGGCGGCCTGCTCGACACGCCGGGCCTCGTGCAGGCGGTCACCCTCCCCGCCGCGCTGCTGGCCGCCGGCACCGCCGGCTACACCGCGTACCTGTTCGGCCAGTGCGAAGGCCGCGACCTCTGGCAGACACCGCTCCTGCTGCCCGTGCTGCTGGCCCAGGCCGTCGCCGCGGGCGCTGGTGCGCTGTTGGTGCTCGCCCCGCTGTTCGATCTCGGCGCCTCCGGCCGAACCACCCTCCTGTGGGCCCTGGCCGGCGGTACGGCGGCGCTGTTGGGCCTGGTGGCGCTCGAGCTCTCGTCGCACTCGAGCGTCCACGTCGAGCTCGCGCTCCACACGATGACGCGAGGGCGCTACCGAGGCCGTTTCTGGTGGCTGGGCGTGGTGCTGGGCATGCTCGTGCCCTTGGCGCTCGCGGTGGCGCTCCTCGCCCTGGCGGACGACCCGGCCGCGGGCGGCGCGTCCACCGTTGCCGCGCTCGCCGGCCTCGCGGCCGTCGTCGGGCTGGCCGGCTACGAGGACGCCTTCGTGCGCGCCGGGCAGGCGGTCCCGCTCTCGTGATCGACGACCTCGACCGTCGCGACCCGGGCCCGGACCTGGACAGCTACCCGCCCATGGACCGCTGGGACGATTGGGTGGAGTACGACGCGAAGGCCTGGGCGCACGGCCAGCGCACCGCCAAGCACTACTCGCTGATCCCCACCACCTGCTTCAACTGTGAGGCGTGCTGCGGCCTGGTCGCCTACGTCGACAAGGACGACGGCCACATCGCCCGCCTGGAGGGCAACCCGTACCACCCGGCCAGCCGGGGTCGGAACTGCGCCAAGGGCCCGGCCACCGTCAACCAGGTCTACGACCCCGAGCGCATCCTCTACCCGCTCAAGCGGACCGGCCGGCGGGGGGAGGGCGGGTGGGAGCGCATCACGTGGGACCAGGCGCTGGCCGAGATCGGCGGGCGCATCGGCACCGCCATCCGCGAGGGCCGGGGCGACGAGGTCATGTACCACGTCGGCCGCCCCGGCGACGACAGCTTCATCGAGCGGGTCCTCCACGCGTGGGGTCTCGACGCCCACAACTCGCACACCAACATCTGCTCGTCGGGCGCCAGGGTCGGGTACGCGGCGTGGATGGGCTTCGACCGGCCGTCACCCGATCACGCCAACGCCCGGGTGATCTTCCTGATCTCGGCCCACCTCGAGGCGGGCCACTACTTCAACCCCCACGCCCAGCGCATCATCGAAGGCCAGCAGAACGGGGCGACGGTCATCTGCGTCGACCCGCGTTTGTCGAACACGGCGTCGATGGTCGACCACTGGCTGCCGGCCTGGCCGGGGACGGAGCCCGTCCTGCTGCTCGCGCTGGCCCGGCTGTTGCTCGAGGCGGGGACGTGGGACCAGGAGTTCGTCCGCCGCTGGGTCAACTGGGACACCTTCCTCCGGGAGACGCGGCCCGACCTGCCGTGCTCGTTCGCGTCGGTGGGACCTGCCCTCCTCGACCTCTACGCCGACTACACGCCGGAGCGCGCGGCCGAGCTGTGCGGACTGGACGCCGGAAGGATCCGCGAGATCGGCCGGCTCATCGGGGGCGCCCTGGGACGTTTCTCCTCCCACACCTGGCGGGCCTCCGGCGCCGGCAACGAGGGCGGGTGGCAGACCGCCCGCTGCTTGTGGCTGCTGAACGTGCTGACCGGCTCCGTGGCCAGTGTGGGCGGGACCAGCCCGAACGGCTGGAACAAGTTCATCCCCGTCCCACCCAAGCCGGTCCACCCCCACGACAAGTGGAACGACCTGACGTGGCCGGCGGAGTACCCCCTCGCCCATCACGAGCTCTCGATGCTGCTCCCCCACTTCCTCAAGGAGGGCCGAGGCCGGCTCGACACCTACTTCACCCGCGTCTACAACCCGGTCTGGACGAACCCCGACGGGTTCTCGTGGCTCGAGGTGCTGACCGACGAGGCGATGATCGGCTGTCACGTCGCGCTGACGCCGTCGTGGTCGGAGACGGCCTGGTTCGCCGACTACGTCCTGCCGATGGGGGTCGGGGCCGAGCGCCACGATGTCGCGTCCTACGAGACCCACACCGGCCGGTGGATCGGCTTCCGTCAGCCCGTGTTCAAGGTCTTCGCCGAGCAGCAGGGGCGTACCGTCCGGCGGACCTGGGAGGTCAACCCGGGCGAGGTGTGGGAGGAGAACGAGTGGTGGATCGACCTCGCCTTCCACATCGACCCGGACGGAAGCCTGGGCATCCGGAGTCACTTCGAGTCGCTCGAGCGGCCGGGCGAGCCGATCAGCGTCGACGAGTACTACGAGCACCTGTTCACCCACTCCGTGCCCGGCCTGCCCGAGGCCGCCGCGGCGCAGGAGATGACGCCGCTGCAGTACATGCGCCGTCACGGTGCGTTCGCGTTGCCCGGGGACCAGTACGAGGTGCACGAGCGCGTGGTCGGCGGCGAGGAGCTGGCGGCGGCGGGCGCGCAGCGGGGCCCTGACGGCGTCTACCGCGTGCCGGGGACAGCCGGATGCCACGATCGCCTTGAGGAGGTCGGCGGCCACATGCCGTTCATCGGCGACGGGTCGGTCGGGGTGGACGTCGACGGCGTCGTGCGCACCGGCTTCCCGACGCCGTCGCGCAAGCTGGAGCTCTACTCGGAGATGCTGCGCGACTGGGGTTGGCCGGAGTACGCGCTACCGGGCTGGATCCCGTCCCACGTCCACTGGCAGGACCTCGACTTCGGGGCGGGCGAGCGCATCCTCATCCCGACCTTCCGCCTGCCGACGATGATCCACACTCGGGGTGGCAACGCCAAGTGGCTGAACGAGATCAGCCATGGCCACCCGCTGTGGATCCACCCGGGCGATGCCGAGGAGCTCGGCATCGAGGAGAACGGGCTGGTGCGCATCACGACCGGGCTGGGCTGGTTCGTGATCCGGGCCTGGCGGACGCAGGGGATACGGCCGGGCATCGTCGGGGCCTCCCATCACATGGGCCGCTGGCGCCTGGAGGCCACTGGCGGCGCGCAGCGCTGGTCGTCGGGGCAGGCCGGGATCTCGTCACCGACCGGCCACGCGTACGGTGCAGGCGGCACCGGCGCGAGCGGGCGGTGGTCGTTGCGTCAGCAACGAGGCGTCGAGCCGTTCACCTCCGCCGACCCCGACTCGGAGCGCGTCTGGTGGACCGATTCCGGGGTCCACCAGAACCTGACCTTCCCCGTCCAGCCCGACCCCGTGTCAGGCATGCACTGCTGGTTGCAGCGGGTCACCGTGGGCCCCGCAGCGGCCGACGACCGCTACGGTGACATCGTCGTGGACACCAACCGGTCCAGCGAGGTCTACCGGGAGTGGCTGGCCAAGGCCCGACCGGGTCCGGGTCCTGACGGCCTGCGCCGTCCGCTGTGGCTGGCCCGCCCCGTCAAGCCCGCGGCGACGGCCTACAGGGCGCCGACCGGCTGAGCGGCAGCGTCCGGGCGGCGTTCTCGCGGGGTCCCGTGGCTCCAGGAGCTACGAAACGCCGCGAGACGCGCCGACGGGCGGTCGTGGCGCCGGGCGGTCGTGCCGCGCCCGTGGCGGCCGGTGGCCCGGCCGCCGTCATGCGTCCCAGGCGCCGGCCTTGGCCCGGAAGGTGTTGTCGGTCCAGTCGTCCGGCCAGTGGTCCGCGGTGTCCGGGACCACCTTCCCCAGGCAGAGTCGGCGTGCGGCCAGGCCGTCCAGGATGGCGGGCAGCGCCTGCAGCGTCCGCTGGTGGCCGTCGTGCATGAGGATGATGCCGCCGGGCTCCACCTTCAGTGCACGATCGACGACCTCGCTGACGGAGCTCTCCTTCCAGTCGAAGGTGTCCGTCGTCCACAGGACCTCCTGGAGGCCGGCGTCCCGCGCCGCCGCGGCGACGCGCCCGTCGGTGTAGCCGTACGGCGCGCGGAACCACGAGGGGTTCGCGCCGGCCGCACGAAGCTCGGCTTGCGCATGTGAGATCTCGCCGGTCACCTCGGCGTCCGTGATGGTCCTCAGGTCCGGGTGGGTCTGCGAGTGGTTCTCGACCGCGTGGCCGCCGTCGAGCTGTGCCTTCACGAGCTCCGGGTGCGCCTCGACGTTCGAGCCGATGTCGAACATGGTCGCCCGCACACCCCGCCGGTCGAGGAGCTCGAGCAGGTCACGCGTCACCGGGGTCGGGCCGTCATCGAAGGTGAGGGCGACGTAGCCGGTGCACCCCGCCGGCGTGCCGCGCTCGGTCGCCTCGGCGCGGCCGCCTCGCAGCGCGCCGACCACCGGCAGGGCCATCATGACCACGGTGGCGGCGGTGAGCAGCGGCACGAGGGCCTTCTTCGACATCGTTCTCCTCTGAAGTGCGATCGGCGGGTGGACGGACGCCGGGCCGGGAGGTCGCACCTCCCGGCCGCGGCGGTCAGGGGCGCGCGTGGGACGGGCGCCGGACGAGCGAGATCAGAGCGGCACCGGCTCCGACGAGGCTGACGGCCAGCAGCATCACGGCTGCTGTGCTGAACCCGGTGGACGGGAGCATGGCGCCGGCCGCGCCGGCCGCGCCGGTCGCGGCGCCAGCGCTGAGGGTGGAGGTGTAGTTCACGAGCATCACCTCCTCTCGGCGTCGTACTGGACAGCCCAGTAGTCGGTGCGGCGGCGGGTGACCCTCGCCGCCAGGACATGGAACCACGAGGTCGCGAACCAACCGACCTGCAGCCACGCATAGACCTCCTGGGGCACGACCAAGAGGGCGAGGAGGAGGTCCTTCCGGTCGTGGAAGGGCACCCGTAGCGTGCGCTTGACGGACAGGCCGATCGTGATCGCCGGGACGAGCAGCCAGAGCGGGCTGAAACCCCCGGCGCCGAGCACGAAGGCCCAGACCGTCACCAGGACCCAGAGCAGTCGGGACGACACCGCCACGAGCCCCCAGGCCTGCTGCGCCCAGGCCATCGAGGTCAAGCGGTTGAAGCCGAATCGCAGGAGGTCCTCGGCGGTGCCGGAGGTCCACTTCAGGCGCTGTCCCCACAGCGCGCCCGCCGTCGGCATCGCCTCGGTGAACGCTCGGATGGTGGGGCTGGTGTGGCACGACCACCCCAGCTCGCGGAGTCGATACGTCAGCTCGAAGTCCTCGACGGTCGACGCGTACGACCACGGCCCATCTCGATCGCCTCGCGCGACGACGTCGCGGAGGGCAGCGTTGCGGAGCGCCGCGCCGGCGCCGGCGAGCACGGCGGTCCACTCCCGGCGGAGCGTGATGTCGACCGACGTCGCGAACTCGAGCCGCTGCCAGCGGAGGAGCATCCCGCGGCCGGGGCGCATGGTGAACTTCGCCGTCGAGCCACCGAGGCGGTCGTCGGCCTCGAACTCGGCCTCCCAATCCGCCGCCGCGTTGGGGTCGAGCTCGGTGTCGGCATCGACCGTGACCACGATGTCGGCGTCGTGGGCGAAGCGCCGCCAGGCCATGTTGAGCGCGCCGGACTTGCGGTGGACGTTGCCCGTGGTCTCCACGACATCGACCGGATGGGCGCGGGCGATCTCGACGGTCTGGTCGGTGCAGTTGTCGCCGATGACGACGATCCGGTCGAACGGGCGTGACTGCGCGAGCAGCGCCTCGATCGTCGCCGCGATGCCTGCCGCCTCGTTGTGAGCCGGGACGAGCGCGACCATGCGCAGGCGATCTCCGGCCGCGCGGGGCGCGGCGGCTTGATCCGGTGGGCCTGGCGGCGGGAGCGACATCGCGATGTGGACGGATCAGCCCGGTGCTCATGACGCGATCCGCTCACGTCTTCCGTCACGTCGTGAGCCGCGGCGGCCGAGGCGCCGATCCACGCCCGCCCCGAGGGGCGTCATCCCGTTGCGGAGGCCTGCTCCTTGAGGACCCGCCGGAGGATCTTGCCCGAGGCCGACTTGGGCACCGCGTCGATGAAGACGACCTGCCGCAGCTGCTTGAACGAGGCGACCTCGCCGGCCACGAAGGCCAGGATGTCGTCCCCGGAAGCCGAGTGGTCCGGCTTGAGCACGACGTAGCCGACCGGCACCTCCCCGGCCTCCTCGTCGGGCAGCCCGACGACGGCGGCATCGGCCACCGCCGGGTGGCTGAGCAGCACACCTTCGAGCTCGGCCGGCGCCACCTGGAACCCCTTGAACTTGATGAGCTCCTTCAGGCGGTCGACCACGTACAGGTGGCCGTCCTCGTCGAGGTGGCCGATGTCGCCCGTGTGCAGCCAGCCGTCGGCGTCGATCGTCGCGGACGTGGCCTCCGGGTTGTTCAGGTAGCCCGCCATCACCTGCGGGCCACGGACCCAGACCTCACCGTCGACCTCGCCCTCGACCGGGTCGCCGGTGAGCGGATCGACGATCAGCGTCTCGGTGTTGGGAGCGGTGACGCCGACCGAGCCCGGCTTGAACGCGCCCGTCGGCGTCACGTGGGAGACCGGCGAGAGCTCGGTCATCCCGTAGCCCTGGACGACCTCGCAGCCCAAGCGTCCGCCGGCCGCCGCCGCCAGCTCGGCCGAGAGCGGCGCCGCGCCCGAGAAGACCTGGCGCACGGACGACAGGTCGTACTTGTCGACCATCGGGTGCTTGGCGAGGGCGACGACGATGGGGGGCGCGACGAAGCACCTCGTCACCCCGTGGTCCTGCTGCAGCTGGAGGAACTGCGGAAGGTCGAAGCGGGGCATCGTCACGATGGTGGCGCCGACCGACAAGCCCGAGTTCATCAGCACCTGCATGCCGTAGATGTGGAAGAAGGGCAGCACGGCGATGATCACGTCGTCGGCGACGAGCTGTGTCGGGGCGACCGTCTGGGCGATGTTGGCCACCAGGTTGCGGTGGGTGAGCATGACACCCTTCGACAGGCCCGTCGTGCCCGAGGAGTAGGGCAGCGCGACGACGTCGCTCCCGGCCACCGGGACCTGGGCGGCCAGCGGCTCGCCCATCCAGTCCTCGAGCGACGGGGTCCCGTCGGCCTGGCCGACGACGCAGACCTCCGTCACGCTGGTTTCCTTCGCGGCGGCGCTGGCCGTCTCCAGGATGCTGGGCACGGTCACCAGCAAGGTCGCGCCCGCGTCCACGAGCTGGTGGCGGATCTCCCGCTCGGTGTAGCTCGGGTTGATGGTGGTGACGGTGCCGCCGGCCATGGCGACGCCGTGGAAGACCACGGCGTACTCCGGCAGGTTGGGCGCCATGATCGCCAGCACGTCGCCCTTGCCGAAGCCCTTCACCTGCAACCCACCCGCCAGCCGGCGCACGGCCTGGTCGAGCTCGCCGTAGCTCATCACCCGTCCCGACGGCCCGTCGACCAGCGCCGCCTTGTCCGCCCGCTCGCCGACCGATCCGAGCACGTAGGTCGTCAGCGGCACGTCCGGGATCTCGACATCGGGAAGAGGGCTGCGGTGGCTCACGGTCGCTCCTGTCTGCGTTGATGGCGCCGGATGCTACTGAGCGCCGTCGCGACCGCGGCTGGCTCCCGGCCTGGGGCGAGCGGTGGGTTCTGGTGCGAGTTTGCCTCACGGACGACACGATCCCGCGCCAGAACGCTCACCCGGATGGCCCCGTCACGACCTACGGGCGTTCTGGTGCGAGTTTGCCTCACCCACGACGCGATCCCGCGCCAGAATGCTCCCGCTCGTCCGGCAAGACTGGGGTGGTGGAGGAGGAGCAGCTGGCGGGCGGCGTCGCCAACGCGGGTGCCGTGACCCGGGTCGGGTCGCATGTGCTGCGACCGGCCAACGCCCACTCGACGACCATCCACCGCTTCCTCGCCCATCTCCGGTCGGCCGGGTTCGACGGGGCCTCCGAGCCGGTCGGCATCGACCCCGACGGACGCGAGCGGCTGGTCTTCATCGAGGGCGCGGTGCCCGTGCCTCCCTTCCCCCAGTGGGCACAGACCGACCGAGCTCTCGCCTCGATCGCCGACCTGATGCGCCGGCTGCACGACGCCGCCAGAGGCTTCGACGGGACCGGCGCCACCTGGAGCACGGAGATGGCCGACCCGGACTGCGACCCGACCGATGAGGTCGTCGTCTGCCACAACGACGTGTGCCTGGAGAACGTCGTCTTCCGCGACGGGCTCGCCGTCGGCCTGCTCGACTTCGACTTCACCGCGCCCGGACGGCCCACCTACGACGTGGCGCAGATGGCACGGATGTGCGCGCCGGTGGACGATGCCCTCGACGCCGCCCGGTCCGGCTGGCGTCAGGACGCCGCCGCGCCGGGCCGGGTGCGACTGGTCGCCGACGCCTACGGGCTCGAACGGCGTGGACGCCGGCAGCTGTTCGACGCGCTCGATCAGTCCATCGCCGGCGGCGGCGAGTTCGTGCGTCGCCGAGTCGAGGCCGGAGAGGCCGCGTTCGTCGAGATGTGGGAGTCGATGGGCGGCATGGCCCGGTTCGACCGCCGGCGGGCCTGGTGGGCGGAGGCCAGGGACGACTTTGCCGCAGCCCTCGACCTGACGGCGCGACGGCCCGCTCGCTAGCGTCGGCGGCCGCGACGACGGCAGGGAGGCGAGGAGCGATGACCACCTACGTGCTGGTCCACGGCGCGTGGAGCGGCGCGCACGGCTTCCGCCATGTCCGCCGCCTGTTGCAGCGGCAAGGACACGACGTCTTCACGCCCAGCCTCACGGGGATCGGCGAGCGGGTGCACCTCGTGAGCCCCGAGGTCGACCTCACCACCCATGTCCACGACGTCGTCAACCAGGTCCTGTACGAGGACCTCGACGGCGTCGTGCTCCTCGGCTTCTCCTACGGCGGCATGGTCGTCACCGGCGCGCTCGAGCACGTCGGTCCCCGAGTGCGTCACCTCGTCTACCTCGACGCGTTCCTCCCCGACGACGGCCAGTCGCTCGTCGACGTGACCGGTGCACCCGAGCCGGCGCCGATGACGGTCGGCCAGGCCTGGCTCGTGCCGCCGCCGGCGCGGGAGTTCGACGATCCGGCCGAAGCCGCGTTCTCGACGGTGCGGCGCACGCCCCATCCGCTCGCCTGCTTCACCGAACCCGTCCGTCTGGCCCGACCCCTCGAGGACTTCCCGTTCAGCCGTACGTACATCCGTGCCACGGGCGACGAGCCCGACGGCGACGGCGGACAGGCCTTCAGCGTTGCGGCCGAGCGCGCCCGCACCTCAGCAGCGTGGCAGTACCACGAGATCGCCACCAGCCACATGGTCCCCAACAACCGGCCGGAGGAGCTCGTGACCATCCTCGCCGCACTGGCCTGAGGCCCGGGCCGACGGGCGCCGCGAGGCATCGCCTGCTCGGGGCGTCAAAGGTTGCGCTGCAGCAGCGCGTGCACGCGCTCCCAGTGCAGCTCGGACGCCCGACGGTCGTAGCGCTCGCCCGCGGGCGCGAAGCCGTGGACGGCGTCGGTGATGCGGTCGATCGTGTAGGCCACCCCGGCCTCGTCGAGCGCCTGCTCCATGACCGGGATGGTCTCGACCGGGGCGGTCGGGTCGTCCTCCACCCACGCGAAGTACAGCTCGGCTTCGACGGGGTCGAGGCCGACGTGAGGCGAGTCGGGCGTGTCCCGCACCAGCCACGCGCCGTGTATGGACGCCGCGGCCCCGATGCGGTCGGGCAGTGCCCTCGCCACGGCCACGGCCAGACCCCCGCTCATGCAGAAGCCGACCACGCCAGCGCGCCCGTCGCCGGCGGCTGGGTCGTCCGCGGCCACGGCGAGAAGGGCGTTCGCGTCGCCGACGATGTTCGTCGGGGTCACGGTCTCCATGAGCTCCCGCCGCGCGTGCATGTCCTCATCGCTGGCGCCGAACTCCCGGTAGGGCCCGCCCCGGTAGAAGAGGTACGGGAGCATGACGTAGTAGCCCGCCGAGGCGAGCCGGGAGGCCATGTCCTTGAGGGCGGGCCGGATGCTCGGCGCATCCATCAGGTACAGCACGACCGGGAAGGGGCCGCCGTGCTCGGGATGGAAGATGAACGTCGTCATCTCCCCGTCGGGTGTCGTGACGTCGACCTGGCGCTCGATCATGCGCCGAGTCTGGCAGCCCGGTCGCCGCCCGGGGCCGCCCAGCGCCGTGAGTCCCCGCCGTCCACCCTCCCGGGTCGCGGCGCCGGATCAGCGGGCCGTGAGGGGGCGCCCGTTCGGCACGTCAGGCCCTTCCCCGCCGCACATGGCGGCGCAGCTCGAGCCGATCCGCGAACTCGTCGCGATTCTGGCCATCGGAGCGCCCCCTTCGCGAACTTGTCGCGATTCTGGTCATCGGGGGCGCCGCCTTCGCGAACTTGTCGCGATTCTGGCCATCGGAGCGCCCCCCTTCGCGAACTTGTCGCGGATCTGGCCATCGGAGCGCCCCCTTTCGCGAACTTGTCGCGGATCTGGTGATCGGACCCCCCGATGACCCGGCGCTGGACCCGTCCGTAGTCGTCGACGGGCAGCGCAGTCAGCATCTTCAGGGCGACAGCGTCGCCGGTCCGATCGACGACGGCCGCGAAGACCAGTCCCGCGCCACCGGTCAGCGCCGCCTCGGCGTCGTCGGCCGAGCGCTCGACGCGGTAGCGCCGGTGGTCGCACCACGGACCTGTCCATCGGCCGTCATCCCTCGACCTCGGTCTCACCGTCCTCGGGACGCAGCAGCCCGTGGATGCGCACCGCCTCCACCACCGCGATCCGCTTGTCCGAGATGTCCGGGATAGGGATCCCGGCCGCGAACATCCGTGACCAGACGTCGTAGAGCGCCTCCCGGACCGAGTTCGGGTGGTAGCTCAGACGGGCCGCGGCCTCCTTGTGCGTGGCCGGCTCGAGCCGGCCCCGCTGCAGTGGCTCCAGGTAGGCCTCGACCACCTTGCGCTGCATCGGCGTCAGCTCGAGGCTGTAGGTCCGCGTCGGCGGACCGGCCGGCTCCCGCCGCGCTGGAGGCTGGTCGGCACGGACGGTGACGACGAGCTTCCAGATCTGGTTGGTCCCGCGGACGTGCACGGCGAAGCGGGAGGCACGCGGCGAGTGGGCCTCCCCGAGCGCCACGGGGACCACAGGGCTACCGGGCACCGCGATCTCGATGGCGGGCCGGCCGGGCGAGTCGACCCCCTCCACGAAGACCCGCTGGTTGGCGACCACCAGCTGTCCCGCGAGGCGGGGCACGGCGTCGTCCTGGATCGGCGCGTACGCGAAGCGGATGGGGCAGTCGACCCCTCGGCCGAAGTCGACGACGTCGCCGTCGCGCAGCAGGAACGACTCGCTGCCGTGCGGGGCCGGGTAGATCACGGCCGCTCGCTCGGTGAGGTCAGGAGCTGTACCCACTCGGACGACCATACGGGCTGGTCGAAGCGGTGAGGACTGGCACCCCTGCCGACATCACGGACGCCGCCGCGGTGCCATCGCGACGGTGCTCCGGCCGTCAGGTCCATCCTGACCCTCACCTGCCGCTGCTCGGCTGAGCCGGTCGAGGCGCTTCTCGAACCACAGCTGGGCGTAGGGCTCGTCGTTGAAGGCAGCCACCTGCCGGTAACCGCTCGACCGGTACATGGCGATCGCCTCGGTCAGCGCGCCGTTGGTCTCCAGCCGGACGCGATCGGCACCCGACGCGGCCGCCCGCGCCTCCAGCTCGGTCAGCAGGCGCCGGCCCAGGCCGAGGCCACGCGCCGACGGCGCGACCCACATGCGCTTCACGTCCGGTGGCTGGTGTGCGTGCAGCTTGAGGCCGCCACAGCCGACCGGCTCGCCGAGCCGCGTCGCGACCAGGAAGACCCCCTCCGGCGGTCGCATGGCATCGAGCTCGACCGGCAGGCTCGGGCCGGGATCGAAGCCGGTGGGAAAGCGGCGGGCCAGCTCGGAGAAGTACTCCTGGAGGCAGTGCTGCGCCTGGGGATCGGCCGGGTCGACGGCGTCGACCTGCACGAGCGCGGCCGTGAGCAGTGCCTGCACCTCCGCCATGGCGGCGACCAGGCGCTGGCGTTGACCCTCGGTGAGCGGGTCGAGCAGCGCGCGGGCGAGCGCGTCGCTCCGGGTGTCGAGCAGCTCCCGCTCGGCCCGTCCCTTCGCCGTCAGGCGGACCGTGCGGACCCGCCGGTCCGAGGCCCCGACGCCGACGCTGACCAGCCGGTCGGCTTCGAGCGAGCGCAGCAACCGGCTCAGGTACCCGGAGTCCAGGCTCAGCCGGGAGCGCAACGACCGGACGTCGCACCCGTCCTCGCCGATCTCCCACAGCACCCGCGCCGCGCCGAGCGAGCGGCCGCGGGCGAGGTAGCGCTCATCCAGCGCGCCCACGCACTGCGTGACGGTCCGGTTGAAGCCCCGCACGCGGGCGATGGCCGTGTCGTCCATTGCCTGACCTTAGTCAGAGATCACGACCGGTGGGCGGCCGGGTCCATTCCGCGCCCGGCGGCGCTGGCGCTCCTAGCGTGCGCCTCGTGCGCGCCGCGCCCCCGAGCCTGCTCTTCCCGCGCCACGCGGTGACCCCCGTCCGGTCTCTGCTGCGTCGGGTCGGCATCGCGGTCGCGATCGTCCTGTTCATCGCCGTGATCACCTGGGTGGGCCGGAGCGGCTACGTCGATGCGAACGGCGACGGGATATCGGTGCTCGACGCCATCTACTACTCGACGGTCACCGTCACGACGACCGGGTACGGCGACATCTACCCGTCCTCTCCCGCCGCCCGCGCCTGGACGGCCTTCGCCGTGACCCCGTTGCGGATCCTGTTCCTGATCGTCCTCGTCGGGACCACGCTCGCCGTCCTGACCGAGCGCTTCCGCGAGGCGGTGGCCCAGAACCGTTGGAGGCGTCGCGTGAACGACCACATCATCATCGCCGGCTACGGCACCAAGGGCCGAGGCGCAGCCGACTCCCTGCTGGCCACCGGCGCTGCGAAGGACCACATCGTCGTCATCGACGTGCTGGCCGACGTGATCGAGGAGGCACGCTCCCGAGGGTTCACGGGCGTGCTCGGTGACGCCACCCGGACCGCGGCCTTGACCGAGGCACTGGTCGAGCGGGCGGCGTCCGTCATCGTGACGTGCCACCGGGACGACACGGCGACCCTCGTGACGCTGACCGCCCGGGAGCTGAACCCGGCGGTGCGGATCGTCGCCGCCGTCAAGGAGTCCGAGAACGCGCACCTGCTGCGGGAGTCCGGAGCGACGACCGTGGTCGTCTCCGCGGAGGCCTCGGGTCGGCTGCTCGGGCTGGCCACGCGCCAGCCGCGTGCGGTCGAGGTGCTCGAGGACCTGATCGTGGCCGGTGAGGGCCTCGAGCTCGTCGAGCGGCCGGCCGTGCCGGCTGAGGTCGGCGGTCCGGTGCAGGCCGCTCTCGGTCAGCTCCCGGTCGCCATCGTGCGCGGGGGCGAGCGGATCGCCTTCGACGACGAGCGCTGTCGCGTCGTCCAGGAGGGTGATGTGGTGGTGAGCCTCACCCGGGAGTGAGGACGTCGACCAACGCCGGCAGCGCCATGGGGGTGGTGCAGCGCGGGAGATCGTCGGGTGGTGGACCGGCCCGGGATCCCCGTGGTCCGTCACTCCCAGATCCGGGACGGCTGGCACTCGATGGTCAGCATCGTGTCGAGGTCGAGCGGCGGGGTCGGCGGCAGCCGCAGCACCATCACCCCGTGCTGGTCGGGTGTCGGCACCAGGCCGGTCTGGCTCCGCCCGGCCAGCGGCCCTCGCCACACCTCCCAGCCCACGTGCTCGTAGAAAGTGGGCCGGTCGGTCTGCAGGCAGCCGATCTCGTAGTCCTCGACGGCGCTCGCCAACCGCCGCATGAGCGCGGTGCCGTGTCCTTGGCCCTGGTACGAGGGCAGCGTCGCGACCGCATCGACGAACGCGGTCCTCAAGGGCGGCTGTCCGGCGGGCTGCGCCCACCTCGTCGTCACCACGGCGTGGCTGACCAGCTCGGACCCCCGATGCGCGAGGACGTGCCGGCCGCCACCCTCGAGGAAGGAGAAGAGGTCCCGGAACGCCTCGTTCTGGTGGGCGGCGATGCACAGGTCGATGACCGCGGACCGCTGCGCGGCCGTCAGCTCTCCGGTCGACAGGACGTCGATGCGATCGATGGGCTCCTCGCCGGCCGACATGCGCACGATCCTGCCTTCGGGCCCACCGCGGCCGGAAGTGCATTCTGCGCACGCGCCGGGGCGTCGGAGGCGGACGCCTACCCTCGGTCGTCGTGCCGAGGAGGACTGACGGACCTGACCCCGACGAGCCGTTCGCCGCACCGACGACGGTCGACGTCGGCGTGGTGCCCGCCCGGCGCCGCAGCCGCACCGGTCTCCTGCTGGTCGGGCTGGCGCTGCTCTTCACGATGTACGCGTCGTCGTTCCCCGGCATGCGGAACTCGAACGAGGGCTCCCACTACGCGCTCGTGCGGGCGATGGCCGACGGCCGCCTCGCGATCGACGGCTTCGAGCAGTACACGCGCTTCGTCGACTACTCGAAGCGGGGCGGGCACTTCTACTCCGACAAGCCTCCCGCGGTCTCGGCGCTCGCGCTGCCGCTCTACGAGGTCGGCCGCCTCGTCGGCGGCTCCGCCGCCCGCAGTCGGGCACCGCTCCCGGACCTCGCCACGACCCGCCCCGATCCGGTGAACGGGCTCGTCCCGCCCTTCGAGGAGTGGACGACCAACCTGCTGGCTGCCCTCGCCGGCACGATGACCGTGCTCCTGGCCTTCCTGACGGCCCGGGAGCTCGGCGCTGCCATGGTGCCGTCGATCTTCGTCGCCACCGCGGTCGGCCTCGGCTCGATGGTCTGGCGCTACGCCACCGTGCTGTTCGCCCACTCGGTGTCGGCGGCGCTCGTCATGGCCGCGGTCTACCTCACGGCGCGGGCGTTCCGACGGTCGGGCCGGCGTGAGGTCGCGTGGCTCGGCGTGGTCGTGGGCCTCGCGGTCGCGGTCGACTACTCGAACGCGGTCCTCATGGCCGGCATCGTGATCGCCCTGGTCGTCGGACGGGCACGCACGGGCGGCCGTGCCGTGCTCCGCGACCTGGCCACGGTCGCGGCGACGGCGCTGATCCCGATCGCCCTCCTGGCCGCCTACCAGTGGAACGCCTTCGGCTCGCCGCTCCACACCTCGTACCAGTACAAGGAGCTCGGCCGGTTCGCGTTCAGCCGTGACGTCTTCGAGTCCTACTCCGCCCCCCTGACGAACCTCTGGCCCTTGCTCTTCCAGCCGAGGTGGGGTGTCGTGGCGTGGTGCCCCCTGCTCCTCCTGGCGCCCGCCGGCCTGTGGTTCGTGGCGCGGCGCAGCCGCCCGGCGGCCCTCCTGCTGGTCCTGGCCAGCGTCCCGCTGTTCGTCCTCATCGCGAAGTTCCTGACCCCTGAGGGCGGCGCGACCCACGACGCGCGGTACGTCACCCCCGCTGTCGCACCGCTCATCGTGTCGATCACCGTCGCGCTCACGGACATCGCCTCGCCACTCTGGCGGCGCGTCCTCTGGGCCGCGGCCGGGCTCCTGGGGGCCGCTGGGTTCCTGCTCCAGGGCGCTCGCCTTCTCCTGATGCCTGCTCATCGCGAGCGCATGATCGGCGGACCGGCCATCGCCCGGTCGACGTTCATCGACCTCGGTGTCGCCGTGCGCTCAGCGCTCCGGGACGCGTTCCCGAGCATCCGCTTCGCCCCGGTCGCCCTCGTGCTCGGGATCGCAGCCGCCGCCGCGACGTGGGCAGTCGTCACCCGGCCTCGGACGCCACGAACAGCGATCGGCGAAGTCCAGATCTGAGCGGGCGTGGTGGGGGTTCGGTGCCGTCTACGCGCTGGCCGAGCCCTGGCGGCCGGCGGATTCGCCGACGGTGCCATCGACCTCGGCGCCCACGAGCACGAGCAACGAGCTCAGCCACAGCCAGAGCAGCAGCACGACGATCGAGGCCAGTGCGCCGTAGGTCTTGCTGTAGCTCGAGAAGTGCGCGGTGTAGAGGGCGAAGAGAGCGGACACGACCAGCCAGCCGAGCATCGCCACCACCGCGCCAGGGGTCACGATGCCGAGCCAACCTCGCGGGCCGTCCTTCATCGAGAACCGGTACAGCAAGCCGATCCCGCCGATCATCACGGCGGCGAGGATCGGCCAGCGGAGGATGCCGAACGCGACGCGTCCGGCCGTCCCCAGCCCGGCGTCGGCCAGCAGGGGTGGGACGGCGGCGATCACGAAGATGACGACGCTCAGGAACACGATCGCCGCCACCGTGAGCGCGAGGGCCTTGCCCCGCTTCACGACGAAGCTCTTCGGTTCGTCGTGCTCGTGAGCGACGTGGATCCCGGTGATCACCGCAGCCATCCCTCCCGACGCGCTCCAGAGGGCGAGCGCGATGGCGATGACCAACGTGAACGACACACCGGCGCGGTTGGCCTTCGTGATCGACGTCAGCTGGAACACGAGGAAGCTCTGTACCTCCTTGGGGAGCGCGGAGGCCACGCTCTCCACCTGCTTCGTCACATCGGCGGGGTCGGCGACGAGCCCGTAGATGGAGATGAAGGCGATCAGCGCGGGCACGAAGGCCAAGAAGGCGTAGAAGGCCACACCCGCCGCCACCAGCGTGAGGTTGTGCTCCCGCATGCGCTGGGGCAGCTGCGAACCGATCGATCGCACCCGACCTGGACCAGACCCGGCCACGGCGCGCACCCTAGGACAGGTCGCGGCCGGCACCCGCAGCCGGCGGAGGATCCGCGAGGCGGTGAGGTATGGCCAGGACCAAGAGGCCGGTGCCCTGACCGTCTCGGCCGCGAGCTCACCGCCCTGACCCGGCCGGAGGCCGGCGACACCGCGCCGTCACAGTCCGACGTAGCGGGCGCTGGGGCGGATCAGCTTGCCCTGCTCGGCCTGTTCGACAGCGTGCGCCATCCAGCCGACCGTGCGACTGACCGCGAACGTCGGCGTGAACAGCGCCCGAGGAAGGCCGGCGGCGGCCATCACGACGCCGGCGTAGTACTCGACGTTGCTGGGGAGCGGACGGTCCGGCTTGAGCTGCCGCAGGGTGTCGAGGATGCGAAGCTCGACCTCCACGGCCAGGTCCACGAGCTCGCCACCGAGCCCGATCGCCGTCTCGCGCAGCAAGGCCGAGCGCGGGTCGCGCGTGCGATAGATGGCGTGCCCGAAGCCCATGATCCGACGCCCGGCGGCCATCTCGGCCGCGACCCAGGCCTCGGTGCGAGCCGGGTCACCGATGGCGTCGAGCGCGTCGAGGGCCCGGCTCGGCGCTCCCCCGTGCAGGGGCCCCGCCAGCGCGCCGAGGGCGGCACTGCAGACGTCGGCGAGATCGGCGCCGGTGGAGGCGACGACGCGGGCCGTGAACGTCGAGGCGTTGAAGCCGTGGTCGATCGTCAGGATGAGGTACTTCTCCAGCGCTCCGGCGGCGGCGGCCGTCGGGACCTCGCCGGTCACGAGGCGGAGGTAGTCCGCGGCGTGGCCGAGGTCGCTCGGCGTGGTGATCGGGGCGAGGCCGAGACTGGTCCGGTGCAGGGCGGCCACGATCGTCGGCACGACGGCGGCGACGCGCAACCCCTGCGCCGCTCGCTCGTCGGGCAGGATGTCGATCAGCGGGCGGAGGCCGAGCTCGTCGGCCGCGACCGAGATGGCGGCCCGCACCCCACCGAGCGTGGCGCCGCGGGCCTGCGCCAACGGCTCGAGCACGGGCAGGACGGACTCGGGAAGCCGCCGCGCGGCCGCCACCGCGTGGCCGAAGCGGGCAGACTCCGCCGCGTCCGGCAGCCGCCCGACGGCCACGAGGTGCCACACCTCCTCGAAGCTGTAGGAGCGGGCGAGGGTGGTCGCATCGTGGCCGCGGTAGTGGTAGTAGCCGGCCTCGCCGTCGACGTCGCCGATCGCGGTGTCGGTCACGGCCACGCCGTGGAGGCCCGGGGGTACATCGATCAGAGTGGTCATGGGTCCATCCTCCGTCGGTCGGCCGAATAATCAACGTTGATCCGATCAACATTGATTGGCGCGCTATGGTCCATGCTGTGACGCGATTCGTGGGGGCGGACGAGGCCGCCCGCCAGCTCGGCGTGCAGAAAGCGACGCTCTACGCCTACGTGAGCCGAGGGCTCATCCAGCGACGCGTCGCCGTCGATGGCCGCACGTCCCTGTACTCCGCCGCCGACCTCGACTCCCTCATGCGGCGCGCTCGACGTCGGGACGTCGAGCCGCGACCCTCGATCGACGTCCGGATCGTCACCGGCATCACTGCGCTCGACGAGACCGGCGTCCGCTACCGCGGCCACGATGTCGCCGAGCTGGCGCGCACGTGCCACTTCGAGCAGGTCGCCGAGCTGCTCTGGACCGGCGTGCTCCCCAGCGAGATCGTCTGGCCACCGCCAACGCCCGACGACGTCGCCCTCGCCCGACGGGTGACCCGTGCCGTGCGCGGCCCGGCGCTGCCGGCGATGGTCGCCGTCGCCAGCGCTCTCGGCGCGCACCATCCCGACGACGACGCTCCGACCGCGGCTCGCCGCCTGCTCGGCGTGGTTCCGGTGGTGCTGGGAGAGCCGTATGGCTGCCCGGACGGGCTCCTCGCGGCGCGTCTGGCCCGCTGCTGGCACCCAGAGGCCACTGACGTCCTGGTCGCTGTCGTCGACCGGGCCCTCGTCCTCCTGGCCGACCACGAGCTGGCGACGAGCACGCTCGCCGTCCGCGTCGCCGGCTCGACGTGGACGCCGCCCTACCAGGCCTTCGCCGCCGGGCTGGCCGTGATCCAGGGCCCGCTCCACGGCGCGGCCACCCAGCTCGTCCACGAGCTGCTCGTCGAGTGCGAGCAGCAGGGCGCCGAAGCCGTCGTTGCCGAGCGGCTCCGCGCCCGCGAACGCTTGCCCGGCTTCGGCCACAAGATCTACAAGGGTGACGACCCCCGCTTGACGCCTCTGCTCGAGGCCATCGCCATGCTCCCCGATCCGCATCACCGCCTCGACGTCCTCGACGACCTCCTGCGGGAGGCCGGAGTGCGTCTGACCCGCCGGCCCAACATCGACCTCGGCCTCGGCGCCCTGGCCTTCGTCGCCGAGCTGCCGGCCGACGTGCCGATCTTCGCGGTGGCTCGGCTCGCCGGCTTCGCCGCCCACCTGGTCGAGGAGCTCGCGGAGCGACCCCTGCGCTATCGAGGTCTCGCCCGACCCGGGTGAGCGCGGCCCGCGTCCTGGGGCGGCGATGCCAGGGTTCCTGTCGATCGGCAGAAGGTGGTCTGATGGGGGCGATGGCGTTCGAGGCGATCGACGACCTGCAGGAGCTGATCCGGTCGCGACCGGCCGGTCACTCGCTGCCCCAGGCCTTCTACACGTCGCCGGACGTCTACCGGCTCGATGTCGAGCGGGTGCTGCGCGGGCACTGGAGCTTCGTCGGGCACGTCTCAGCGATCCCGCGGGTCGGTGACTACCTGGTGGCCGAGTACGACCGCGACTCGGCCATCGTCGTGCGCGGCGACGGCGACCGGATCCACGCACTGGCCAACGTGTGCCGGCACCGCGGCTCGAGGATCTGCAGCATCGATGCCGGGCACGCGCAGGGCGCGGCGTTGCGTTGCCCGTACCACGGGTGGACGTACAACCTCGACGGGAGCCTGCGCAAAGCGCCGTGGTTCGGACCCGACGCGGACACCTCGACGCTCGGGCTCGTGACGCTCCCGGTCGAGGTGTGCCAGGGCCTCATCTTCGTGTCGTTCGGCGCCGACCCACTCGACTTCGACGGAGTCCGACGAGCGTTCGACGAGGCGTTCGGGGCGTTCGATTGGTGGAACGCGAAGGTGGCCCACCTCGGGCGCTACACGTTCCCCGCCAACTGGAAGCTCGCGCTCGAGAACCAGGTCGAGTGCTACCACTGCCTGCCTTCGCACCCGGAGTTCGCCCGCGTCCATGCCATGGCGCGCAAGGGGTCGGCCGGAGCAGCCTCCCGCGTGGTGGATCGGTGGGCGATGGAGAGCGTGAGCGGAGCCGAGCTCCTCTTCTGCTCGGACAACGCCCTCGAAGGCACTGCGCAGACCGGCAGCGAGGATGGCCGGCTCGTCGGTCCCCTGATGGGTGCGGCCGAGGCCGTGGGCAGCTTCGTCGTCGCGTACGCCGGGATCGTGAACCACTTCCTCGCCTACGCCGACTACGGGTGTGCGTTGCGGTACGAGCCGAAGTCGGCGGTCGAGACGGAGCTGACGGTGACGTGGTTGGTGCGCGGCGATGCCGACGCCGCGGTCGACTACGACCTGGAGCGGCTGACCTGGATGTGGCGCGTCACCGTCGCCGAGGATCAGCGCATCGTCGGCGAGAACCAGCGAGGCGTCTCGTCGTCGGCGTATGCCCCGGGTCCCTACGTCCTGCCCATCGAGTCCAAGACCCTCCGATTGACGGACTGGTACCTGCACGAGCTGGAGCGTGCGTCAGCGGCACCGGTTGGATCACCGAGCCTCGGGCTCGATCGCTGAGCCGCCTCGGCCAGCCGGCATCGTGCGCGGGTCCGTCGCATCAGGGCGTCACGCCATCGCGGAGCTGCGCCGCCATTCCCGGCGGGCCAGCAGACCCATGACGCCGGCGAGCACGAGGAACCCGAGACTGATGAGCCATTCGAGCTCACCGCTGCCGTTGTCCGGCGAGGCCTCGAACAATCGCTCGAACCAGTCAGGTACCAGCATGGTCACCACTGCGAGCACCAGACCGATGACCGCGAGTGGTCCCTCGATCCAGAAGCGCGCGCGCAATCGACGACTGGACATCGAGTCCTCCTACTCCGCGGGCGCGGGGCCGGCCGAGATCGCGTCGCCGGCGACGCGCGCCGGGTCGAACGCTCCGACTTCCGCGCCGGTCGTGACGTTGGCACCGTTCGGCGCGCCCGGATCGGCCGGAGCCGGGCCAGCGGAGACGCCCGCCGAGCTCGAGGTCGTCGACGCCTCGGGTGTCGACTCGCTGGACAGCTGAACGGCGCTCGCCGCAGAGCCCGCGTCGTCGACCGTGATCGTCACCTTCATCGTTGTCGCCTCCGGTCTCCTCTAGTTGAGGACCGCATATCGGCCCTCGAAGTCGATCGCTTGCCCGGTGAGGTTCGTCACCGTGATGAAGTAGGTCACGTAGTCAGTCGAGGCTCGCTCAACGGCGACGTTCCAGTTCACCTCGCGGGCGGCATTCGGCGTGGTCGGCATCATGTACCAGACAACATGCCAGCCGGCCGGCCAGTTGAACGTGAACCAGGTCTGCGACTGGTTCGGGTTGAGATGACCGGTCCACTGCACTCCAGTGCGCATGAGCTGTCCTTTCTGCGAGTTCTACGAGCGACTGAGGACGCAATACCGGCCGTCGAACTCCAGGGGGGCGCCGGTCAGGTTGGTGACGCTGATCCAATAGGTGGCGTACTCGTCGCTGGCTCGTTGGACGGCGACCGACCAGGACACCTGCCGTCCCGTTCCCCCTGAGGGCGTGGTCGGCATCACGGTCCAGATGACGTGCCAACACGCCGGCCAGTTGAAGGTGAACCACGTGGTCGTCTGGTTCGCGGCGAGCTGGCCGTGCCACTGCGTGCCGCACCAGGGCGAGCTCGGACCGTCGACCTCGAGCTCCCAGACGCCGCGGTTCCGAGTGCCAGCCCGCAACACCCGGGCATGGGGGTGGAAGACGAGGTCCGTGACGAGTGAGTTGGGCAGGCCCGAGCTGATCGCACTCCACGTCGCGCCGGCATCCCACGTCTCGTAGACACCGAGGTCACCCGCCACCCAAGCACGGTTCCCGTTGGTGGGATCGATCTCGATCGCGTTCATCGGCAGGGGCGGAAGTCCCGCGGTCACGTCGGTGTACGAGGACCCGCCGTTGTCGCTCCTGAACACACGTCCACCTCCGGGGACCGTGCTCGTGGACCACACGCGCGAGGGGTTCGAAGGATCCACCGCGATGTCGCTCACCCACGCCGCTCGCGGAGAGGTGAGCGTGGTCACCGCCCACGAGACGCCACCCCAGTCGACGCGGTGGATGGCGCCCGTGTTCATGCCGATGTAGATCCGATCGATGGTCGAAGCGCACATGGCCGTCGCCACACCGCCCGGGAGGCTCGTCTCCGTCCACGACGTGCCCTGGTTGCGCGAGACGAAGACGCTCTGCCCTGCCTGCGCCACCGTCGAGCCGTTCACCTCCATCGGCGGGTAGAACAGCGCGCCGTACGTGTTCGGGACGCTCGGTCCCATCCACGCGAAGGAACCCCAATCGCCGTTCGCCGTCGAGCGATCCATCCCCATGCCGTAGTAGCTGTGGAAGACGCGGGTGGGGTCGGCCCGGTTCACACCACAGTCACCGCCGTCGCCGTCGGCGACGTGGTCCCACACCAACGAGCCGGTGTGTCGCATGCTGCCGTTGTCCTGGGTGCCGCCGATGAGCCAGTGCGGGGTGCCATACCGCTGGGCGAGGTACTCCACCTCCGTGATGCCGAGTCCCAGGCAGAGCGCCTCCCAGCTCGTTCCCCGGTCTCGCGTTCGGTAGAGCCCACCGTCACAGCCGACGTAGACCGTGTCCGGGTCGGCGGGATCGAAGGTGATGGCGTGCTGGTCCGGATGGATGCTGTCGCCCGTCTGGCGAGAGGAGATGTTCTCCCACGTCCAGGTGTTCGCGCTGCGTTCACCCCGGTAGACGTGGATGGCCCCGAGGTAGACGCGGTTCGGATCGTCGGGCGCAGTCGCGCAGAACCAGTCGTACCAGGCCTGGCCGGTGTCATTGGCCGGGACCGTCTGTGCCGTCCACCCGCCCGCACCACTACCGCTGCGGCGGTACAGGTACGCCGTCGAACCCGACGCGCCCCACACGTGGGCGATCGCCGGTTGCGAGGGGGCGTGCGAGACGGCCAGCCGGTTCCATGTCGTCGGCGCCGAAGGGAGGGTGGGTTTGGTGAAGCTGTTGCCACCATTCGTCGAGAGGTGGAGCCCATCGACGCAGGCCGCCAGGACCTCGACTCGGTTGCCTCGCCGAACGACCGAGAGGTCCCAACACCCTGAGCTGACCACGTTGGCCCACGTCGCACCAGCGTCGAGCGAGCGGTAGAGCCCGCCGTTCGTCGCGGCGAAGATGCGCATGCTGTCGGTCGGGTCGACGACGAGGTCGTAGAAGCCCTGGCCGACGAACGGCGCTCCAGCGAGAAGGGTGAAGCTCGTGCCGCCATCGGTCGATCGGAGGATGCCGGCGCCCCATCGGGAGTACCAGTTGCCCTCCCCCGTCCCCACATAGACCGTCGCCGGGTGCGCAGGATCGAACGCGATCGCGCCCACCGTCAGCGTGGGCGCGTCGTCCGTCCGGGGCGACCAGGACGCACCCGAGTCGAAGGATTGCCAGACCCCTCCGCCGGCGCCACTGACCAGCAGGTGTGCGGAGTTGGTGGGATCGACGGCGATCGCGCTGACCCGGCCGACCACGTCGACCCGGGCGGACCCATACGTCTGGCCGTTGTGCATGCAGTTGGGGCCGAGCCAGCGCCACGATGCGGCCGCCATCGGTGCGGCGGTCAGCTCGTTGGCCACGGTCGCGTAGGTCTCGGCGACCGCCGCCGTCAGCTCCGCGACAGCCGACGCATCCGGCACCGCCAGGGACCTCACCGCCGTCTCGCCCGCCGGGGCATCATCCGGCGCGGGTGCTCTCGCGGCTTCGAACTCCAGCAGGCGGGCGAAGGCCTTGCCCCATTCGGGCGGCGCAGGCTTGGTGCGCGGAAGGACCTCCGTCTCTTGCATCAGTGCGCTCCCGTCCCGGGCCTCGACCGCGTCGTTGGCTTCCGAGCTGACGTCGATGCCGACGACGGCGTCTTCCGGCGCGCTCGCGAGGTGCTCTTCGCTCCCTTCATGGGCGACTCGAGCCCGCCGTCAGACGGCGCGCTCGACGGCGGCGCGGCCTCGGTCGCCGGCCAGCCTCGCGCCCGCTCGAACTCCTTCAGTCGCTCTGCGGCCCGGCCCTCCGCCGGGTCCGGATCACGACCAGCAGAATTCCTCGGCATGGGCACCCCTCGCACCACAGGCCCTCGCTGAGGCGCGAGAGCCTCCATGAATGAAAGGCCCGCAGAACATCGTTGTCAACGGCCTGGCGCCCACCGTTGCGACTGCAAGAACTAGTGCCGCACTAGTCGTTGTTCTCGGCACCTGGATCGGTTGTCGCAGCGTCGTTGCCGTGCAGCTCGAGACGAAGGATGGTCTCACCGATGTCGTCGAGATCGCCGGTCGCCACGAACCCGAGACGCTCGTAGAACGGCGCAGGGCTGCCATCGAGCTCGGGGAAGCAGCTGGTGAGCAGCTCCTGCGCGCCTGCGTCGCTGATGAGCCCCGCCACCGCGTGCACCGCGTCAGCTCCGTAGCCCCGGCCTTGATGGCGATGATCGATCAGCAGCTTCCACAGGAACCACGGGCCGATGATCTCCGGTGGCTGGGGAACGCAGCTCCAGCTGATCATCACGAAGCCGACCGGTTCCTCGTTGGCGTAGATGGCTCGATACCACGGGTTGGCCTGGGGGTAGTCGGCGGCGTCAGCGAGAGCGCCGCCGACTGTGCCGACGAAGCGCTCCTGGCCGGGGCGAACGTGCAGGGCGAGCACCGACTCGCGGTTCGCCGCGGTGAGCTCGCGCAGCTGCACCGAC